>NZ_AP024485.1:3441100-3764150 GCF_020886695.1 Pseudodesulfovibrio sediminis | reverse complement strand
CAGGGAGTGATTTTCTACCTTTTCCCGTATGAAACAACCGCGTTACAAGGGTTTCCCGGCTCTCAATAATTTCTAGAAAACACACTTTTAAACAGTTGTTGAAAAAGTTTTAAACATATAAAAACTCACTAAACCTCAAATTAATCATTTTTTTAGTTATTTCCTTTTCTCTTGGCTTTTTTTTGCGACAGGGCATTTTCTCCCACCCTGCTGTCTAGCGAGACGTCACACGACCAAGCCACTAATATTGTTGAACAAAGCTAATAAGCAACTATTATCACAACAAATCTTTATAAAACAGACAACAGACGCAGAAGGCGAAAACCCCCGATTCTCTAGGGCTGACACAGGATGTTCATATTTGAACACATGTAACCATATAAAATAATTGAAATAAAAAAAGTTGACACAGAATCGTCAAGAAGCTCAAGGCCTCAGCGGCTAGGGAAAATCCCCAAGTGTTGGAAAATTTTTACCCGTTTTTTTCTCGAGTCGGGTACTTGCCACAGGCGAATTTCGGCGATTCCGGGCAGTATCCCAACTGCTCGCACCTGGCTCCGCCATGAGCAAAAATAGCAGGAAGTTTATCTTTACATATATCCAACATCAAATCAGCCATTGCTCTGACTTCCCACTGGGCGCGATTACAGCAACGCAGATGGAAGAAATGGTGCAGGCTCCGGCAGTTCATGGTGATGACAATCTTGGTTTCAGCAGCTTGCGGCAGAACGAATCGCGCATCCTCGTTGGCCTTGGACTTTCGCCCATGATCAACCAGTATTTCACGCAAATCGGAATATGCGGACTGCACTTCGGCCATGAAGGACTCGAACCGTTCCCGGGCTTCAGGTATCTTGGCGATGGCAGGCGGCAGGATGTACTCCATATCATTCTCGGACACATACCGCTGGCTCTGCTGGGAGTAGGATGCGATCCGATGACGCACGATCTGATGGGAGCACGCCCGGGAGATTCCCTCTATCGCAAAGGTCATGGAGACATGCTCTATCGGACTGTCGTGACCGGACTCCATGGTCTTTGACACAAAGTCCGCCTGAACCTGAGGATCGACTTCACCGGACAACAGCCGAGGCCACATGTCTGCCACGAAACCGGCATGGTAACACTGCCTGAATGCGGCATAGATGAGGGACAGAGCGTCCGGGGTCATGGACAAGAATTCGACCCTGAGTTTCTTTTCCGGCATGTATTTCTCCCTATGAATGAGTGATGTATTTTGCGTTCCACTGCTTACCGTAAAGCGAAGAGCCTGTCACTAGTACCCGACCTTCTCCAAAGCGTCGGACAGTAGCTCCTCGGGAGCCTCCGCTGCCTGCATGATAAAATGAAGCACGCTGTAAAAGACAGGCTCCATGACAGCGAGTCGTGCGGACATCTCTCGCCACAAGGTATCCCGATCCTCGATCGCGTCCCGCTTCGCCACCCTGTCGGAAAGCAGCCTGGTGTCGGCCATCAGATAAAAGACCTTACCCGAATCATGTATGAGCGGCTGGACCTCGGCGTCCTCCACCAGATCATCGGTGAGGACGATGACCCTGCCGCCCTCGGCAAGCGCCACCTTGGCGGTCTCGGCATCAACGGGGACACGCACCTCGATACCAGCTCTCTCACTCAGGAGTTCGGCCAATGCCGCCTTGCCTGCTCCGGGCAGCCCTATCAGGACCACGTTGCCGGTGTCCTGCCAGGCATCCGCATAATCCTCCCGTTTTTCCCCTTTGCCGAACCCTTTGCTGGCCTCGGCATCCTCCACGTCATATTGTTCATTAATGAGATATTTGGTCACTGAAAAATCCTGTTGTTGAAGATGTCTTGACCCGGAGACAGTATCAAGTAGCATGCAGGAAAAGCAAACCCAAAACGGACACTGCATGCCCAAAGACCTTATCCATTTCAAGATCACGGAAATGACGGCAGCGAAACTTGCCGACACGCCTTACGCTGATCACCTGACCGCTCACCAATCCGGATTGTTGCTTGGCGCCGTCTTTCACGACGGGTTGTTTTACGGCAGATCCGGCCCGGGCCGTTCCCTGGAACGATTGGCCCATCAACTCCACGGCTCAAACGGCCAGGATACGTTCACCCTGATTCGCCTGCAGACCGAACATATCGCTCAACTCGCCGAACCGGGACTGGCCATATCCCTGTTGGTCGGCATGGTCACACACATCTTTGCCGATGTCGTCATGCACCCCATGGTCTGGTATCTCTCAGGCAACTATTATGCCGACGATGCCGCACAGAAATCTAGGGTACGGCAACGACACCGCGCGCTGGAATCACTCATGGACATGATCATGTGTCCTGAGATGCTCGGTCGCCCGACCTATCGGGTCAGACGCCTGATGCACTCGCTGAAACCGACCCTGTTTGCAGCGCTCCCGGTAAAGGGCATCGCCGATATGGCTGCACTCTCCGCGACAGAGACACGCGCAGGGCTGCAAAACGCCTTTGGCTGGTATGGCCGTCTTCAAACACTCTACTCCACGGCATGGCTTGCCCGTTCACTCTTTACGCTGATCCCCCTACTCCCGAGCGCGGTCGTTGAATTGGTCACATTGTTCTATGCGCCACAATTACTGCGACAGGCAGGATACTTTGATCAACCCTTTACATACACCCATCCAATGACCGGGAAAGCACAGACAGCCACACTCGCGGGCATGATGGAAGAAGCCGCATCCCGCGCCAGCGAACTCTGCCGGACGCTGCAACCGGCACTCTTTGACAATGCGCCCCTGCATCTGCCTGACCCCGGACCTTCACTGGATACGGCGATCCCCGGCGTCGCAACACACAGGATGTCGCACTACGCCGACCCACCATTCCCCAGCCTGCCGTAGCCGTACATATCATATATAAGAAAGACGCCTTGCCTGACCTGTCCTGTTTGCAGTACAGATTGAACCCATGGTCCATACCCCCTACACAGCAGAACCCATTCTCAACGGTCCTCTTTCAGATGTCCGTATTCACATCCTGGGCAAGACCTGGCACCTGTGGGGCCGCAAAGGGGCTGACCGCGAAGCAGCCATGGCAACGGAAATCGCAGACGACACCATACCGGTGCTTATGGGATCGGGACTGGGCATATGCCTGGAAGCCCTGCTGCAACGAGGCCTTCCGGTTATTGTCGTGGATCGGGAAACCTCGATCCTTGACGTTACCACAGTCAAAACCAGATGCACTCAATCTCCGAACCTGCTCTGGGTCGACGACGCAAACCCACGCGACGCACTCACGCGTATCCATGATTTTCAGGCCGCCAATGGCGACCTCTCACTGGCGCCAGTGATCTTTCCACTCTACCTCAGACTAGACCGCGACTACTACGGCGCACTGAACGACACCATCAAAGCAGCACCAAGGCCGGACTTCTGGAGTCAGACTCACTACCCCAAATTTCAGCATGCCCTTCCGCGGGTGCTGTTCTTTGATTCGAGGTATTTTTTATGCCACGAGATTCTCGCCGCTCTGGACGGCATGGGCATTGAACACAGGGCGATCTCATTGGATAACCGAGAAAAAGGAAGTCAGGAGTTCATCGAAGCCATTCTCAAGGCGATCATCGATTTCAAGCCGGATTTCGTGCTCACGGTCAACCATTTCGGACTGGATCGCCAAGGTAAACTGGCCGGGCTTCTGGACGACCTGGGTCTCCCCCTGGCCTCCTGGTTCGTGGACAATCCTCATCTGATTCTCTTTGACTACGCCCACCCCGGCACGGATAACACGACCATCTTCACCTTTGACGCAGGAAATATCGACACCATACGGGCCAAAGGATTTTCCCGCATCCACTATCTGCCGCTGGCCACTGATCCCAAGAGCTTCACTCCCGGAAAAGTGTCCACGCAGTGGAATTGCGATGTTTCCTTCGTGGGCAACTCAATGACCAGACCTGTGGCCGACAGCCTGTCGCAGGCCGCGCTCCCTGCCGAGCTGGCCCGAGACTATGCGGCCGTGGCCCGCGCCTATGGCAGTTCAGGGGAAACCCTGGTCGCCCGATACCTTGAACAGCACCATCCCGACTGGTTCGCCGCACTCAACGCGCTGCCCACCATGGAAAACCGGCTGGCTTGCGAGTCGTTGCTCACCTGGGAAGCCACACGGCAATACAGACTGGCCTGCGTTGAAAAGACCCTCCCGTTCTCGCCCACCATTGTCGGCGACCGGGGCTGGAAACACCTGCTCCCGGCACACGGCTGGAACGCCATCTCCCGGCTGGACTATTACATGGAGCTTCCGGCCTTCTATCCGGCCTCCAAAGTCAACTTCAACTGCACCAGCCGTCAGATGGTGGGCGCGGTCAATCAGCGCGTCTTTGACGTCCCGGCATGCGGGGGCTTTCTGATTACCGATTACAGAAAGGAGATGGAACATCTCTTTGATCTGCAAACAGAGGCTGTTGTCTTTGAAAAAATCGACGAGATTCCCGAACTCATCGATAAATTTCTGCGAAACAAGACGGCACGGCAGGCCATTGCGCACGCCGCACGAAAACGCATCCTCGCTGAACACACATACGAACTCCGGCTGCGCCATCTTCTGGACGTCATGCGCCAGTCATAAACATCGCCTCTCCTACGCCCTGATTTTATTTCTTTTTTCAAAAGCTCGTCCCATCACTTTCTCCCTGCTTGCTCGATAGCATGAAAAACCGCGCCATTTATGGAAATGCGGCACGCTGTTTCACGCCCCATCCCCCTTGTTTTGCAAACAATAAAAAACGTTCATAGGCCCTAAAGTTTTTCGCCAGTCTGACGATGAGTAGATCAACAAGCGAAAAGTTTACCCGGCAAAATCAAAACGCTGGGCGCATAAACTTTAGGCATGGAAGCCGCAACAATTTCAAGGAGGAAATTATGGCACTGGTTATTAACAACAACTTGATGGCAATGAACGCATCTCGCAACCTGAGTACTTCGTTCGGCGCCCTGGAATCATCGACCCGTCGTCTGTCTTCGGGTCTGCGCATCACACAAGCTTCTGACGACGCAGCTGGTCTGGCCGTCCGAGAGCTCATGCGCGCTGACATTTCATCCCTGCATCAGGGCATCCGTAACGCAAACGACGCTATCTCCCTCATTCAGACGGCTGACGGCGCACTCGGCGTTATCGATGAAAAGCTCATCCGTATGAAGGAACTGGCCATGCAGGCCTCCACGGGTACCTATAACTCTGACCAGCGTCTGATCATCGACTCCGAGTATCAGGCCATGGCTTCGGAAATCACCCGTATCGCCAACTCGACCGACTTCAACGGCATTTACCTGCTCAACGGCGCATTGTCCGGCTCCACACATGATGGTTCCGGCCTCAAGGCCACAGGTAAGCTGAAGGTTCACTTCGGTACCGGTAACGACTCTGCGGAAGACTACTACTACGTCCAGATCAACAACTCGACCGCTTCTGCCCTCGGCGTTGGCCTCGGCGCAGGTACCGGCGCAGGTGCTTCGATCTCGACCCAGCAGTTGGCACAGACATCCCTGGATGTTCTGAACACCGCGATCATTTCCAAGGATAAGATTCGCGCCAACCTCGGTTCCTTGCAGAACAGGCTTGAAAACACCGTTTCGGTTCTGGAAATCCAGGCTGAAAACGTTCAGGCCGCTGAATCTCGTATCTCCGACGTTGACGTCGCCACCGAGATGACCGAGTTCGTCCGCAACCAGATCATGACGCAGGCCGCAGTTTCCATGCTGGCCCAGGCCAACTCCCTGCCGAGAATGGCTCTGTCCCTCATCGGTTAGTCATGAATCGCATCGCTTTATAGCGACAGTTCGGGCCGGACTCCTCAATGGAGTCCGGCCCTTTGTTTTCAGGAGGGTATGACTTGCTCCTCTGTGGCACCAGGATTGCAAGTACAATGGCGACCTAATGTATAGGGAAAAATATTCCGATAAGTAGGAAAAGCCATGTCTGATAGCACGTATACATCTGGCGCGATCAACTTCGCAGGCCTCGGTAACGGAACCGACTTCAACTCACTCATTGACGGCCTCGTCAAGGTTGAGCAGAACCGTGTAGTGCGCCTGGAGAACTGGAAAGCCTCCTGGGAACTCAAGAATGAGTACTTCAAGGAACTGAACACCCAGATGCTCACCTTGAAGACCACCTTGCAGAACTACGACTCCGTCAACGAATTCATGACCAAGGCTGTATCAAGTTCCAACACGGATCTGGTCCTGGCTACAGGTAATGCTAAGGCTCAGGAAGCGAGCCACACACTTGAAATCGGACAACTGGCCACCAACGATGTACTCATCACGACTTCCGGGGCCAACTCACTGACCTCATCCGTCACCTCTGCCGACACTTCGTTCACCTTTTCTTATGGTGGCACAAGCTATACCCTGAATGATATTGCAGCCGGAACGACCCTTGAAGGTTTCGTCCACATAATTAACAATCACCCGGATTCCAAAGAACACATCCGGGCCAGCACAATTTTCGATGGCTCAGTATACCATTTGCAAATCAACGGCATGGATCAGGGTGCAGACAATCAAGTGGTCATCTCAAATGCCGGTTCCATCATTTTCGGATCAGGTGATTTTACCGAGACCCAGAATGCACAGAACTCTCAGGTCCGGGTAAACGGCTTCCCAGCTTCCAATGCAGGCTGGATCGAACGATCATCCAACACTGTCGACGATGTGATCGAAGGACTGACGCTGAACCTAAAGGACGCCAGCCCCGGTGAAACTGTCAGCCTGACAATCACCACGGACCAACAGTCCATGCAGGACAATGTCACGAGCATAGTTCAGGCGATCAACATGGTACGTGCACAGGTCATCGCCATGACCAAAGTCAATGATGAAGGCGAAGGCGCTGTTCTGACCGGCAACTATGGTGTCGATATGGTGTCTCAGAAGCTGAAGAATATCACAGCTGAAATCGGGCTTGGCTTTAAGCCATATGACCAGGACACCCTCTTGGGCGACAAATACGCAAGTTTATCACAGTTGGGCATTCTAACCGATGCCGAGGACGGTTCTCCCACGTACGGCCTTTTGACAATTGATTATGAAAAGCTTGCCGAGGCGATCAGTGATGATCCTACTGGAGTCGCCGAACTCTTTTCCGCCCAAGCCATTGGAGAAAGCGCTTCTCCAGACTTTACCTACAAGTCCTCCATTGAAGGGACCACGAAGGCCGGTCTATACGAGGTGGAAATTGTGAGCGATGGCACACAGATAACAAGTGCGACCATCAATGGAGAAGAAGCATCTATTTCGGGCTGGGAAATCACTGGCCTAACCGGTGAAGCTACTGGTATGGCAATCCGTCTGGACAACACAACAGCCGGGACACACAGCGGAGAAATTAGCATCAAGACCGGTAAAACCGGTGAGATGATTGATGAACTCAGCGAGCTGACCAAGCCGTATAGTGAAATCACACACGAAGGTGGCCCTCTGGCTGTCCTGCAGGACAACTACAGAGACATCATGGATTCCATTGACACCAAGATTAAGTATGAAGAGAAGCGAATTGAAAAAATGGAACAGAATTTGCGACTCAAATTTGCACGTCTTGACGCACTGCTTGGTCAATACCAGCTTACACAGGGACAGCTGGATTCTTCAATAGCACAACTGTCTTCGTAGGATAGAACGAGGAGGATATATTAATGGCCAACCCAGCAAGGGCGTATTTGGCGACCCAGGTCGAGACCACTACCCAGGGTGAACTCCTGATCATGCTTTACGAAGCAGCGATCAAGTTTCTCAAACGGGCAAAAATCGAAATTGACAACAAAGACTTCGCCAAAAAGGGTATCTATATTTCCAAGGCCATGGCCATCGTCCATGAGCTGGCTGAATGCCTGAACAAAGACAAAGGCGGAGAGATCACGCCCAAACTGGGGCAGCTCTACATGTTTTGCAACAACCAGCTGATCAAGGCCAACATCCGTCTGGACAACAAGATGATCGATGAAGTCATCCAGATTCTGGACGGGCTTCGTTCGGCCTATGCCCAGATCGTTCCCATCCATGACGGGAAGAAAGCGCCGACGCAAACCGTGAAGCAAACGGCACCGATTCCACCTCGCCCGGTTGCTCCGCCGATAACGCCGCCTGCCCCGACAATGCAGGAGACCACGCCGGAACCAAGCGCCCCACCCAAAACGGCCACGCCAAAGGGTGCTGAATCCGCGCAACCCAGTCAACCAGCCACTCCGGCACCACAGCCGCCGCTTAAAATCCGCACAGGCGCCAACGCAGCCAAACTCCGCGCAGCCAACGCATATACCAACGCCAACAGGTAAGAAAACCGGCCCCATACGGGGCCGGTTTTCTTCTTTCAGAATGACCGCACAGGTTTACAACGGGATGAGCATATGTCACCCTTCATCCATGGTTGAATCCCCTGTCCGAGTTCTCCACATAGCCAATTCGCTAGGCCTTGGCGGCACTGAAAAGGTAATGCAACTGCTCGTTGCCAACCTTGATCAAAAACGGTTCTCGCCAGCAGTATACAGTCCGCAAGACGGTGAACGCGGTGCGCAAATCCGCGCCCTCGGCATTGAGACCTATATCGGCATGGACCTGCTTGATGTCCTCGACCGTTTCAGGCCCCGGATAGTCCATATTCACCGTGCAGGATGGGCCGAACCAAAAATGCTCACGACCATAAAGCGCGCCCGCATCCCCGTGGTTGTCGAGACCAATGTCTTCGGCCGCCATGACCCCAGTCCGTCAGCCTCTGTCATTGACCGTACGCTGTTCGTGTCCCGCTTCTGTCTGGAACGCTTCGCCACCACCACCGGCGCCACTGCGAACCCTGATCGGTACGGCTTCCTCTACAATCCTGTGGATACGGATTTTTTCAAAGACCACGCACTCCCCGAGCGCGATTTTTCATTGCCCATCGCCGGACGCATATCCCGGGCCGATCCAGGGAAATGGTCACCCCTTGCCCTGAATTTCCTGCCCCAACTTGTCCGTGATATCCCGAACTTCAGATATCACATCATCGGCGGTATTCCCGAGGCCATGGAGTATGTTCATGAAAACGACCTTTCCAAAAACGTGTGCTTTCACGATCCCGTGCAGACTGACGGCGAGATCGCTGAATTTCTGAATGGAGTTTCGGTATTGGCCCACGCAAACGACACCGGTGAATCCTTCGGACTGGTCATTGCCGAGGCCATGGCCTGCGGGCTGCCGGTGATCACCCATCCCTCTGAAGGCCTCAAGGATAACGCCCAACTCGAACTGGTCGAACATGCGGTCACTGGATTGATCGCACGAACCGCTGAAGAATACGCCAACGCGCTGAAATATATTTTTTCCCACCCCGAAGAAGCCCGCCGAATGGGTGTGGCCGGACAGGAAAAAGCCAGCCGACTCTACCGGGCGCAAACCATTACCCGCCGACTTGAGGCGGTATACGAAGACCTTCTCCACCATAAAGGAATCATGCAATGAGTACCCTGACCACCGAATATACCAACGCTGTCCTTGCCTTTGCTTTCAAAGACAACGACGCGCCAAAGCCCGCCCCTTCAGCATCAGACGACATCCTCGCCTTTGTGGACCGCACGCTCAAGATTGTGGCTAAAAGCTGCTCTGAGAAAGTCGTCCTCTTCGGGCTGGGCAACGGTGAGCATGCCCTGGCGCTGGCCGAGGCGTTGCCAGCGTCCACCATCATCATCTGTGAAACCAACCTGGATGCCATACGTGGCTTTTTGCAGGACAATCCGGCATGGGCAGAGAGCGACGGCAACACCTCTGTCATCGGGGATATCTCTTTGTGGGCACAGCTCTATCTGCTTGCCCTGGACGGGGTCACTCCGGACAATGCCACGCTTGTCCTCAATCCCTCCCTGACCGACGAAGACCGCAAGCATTTCCAGTCGCTCCAACGGCTCTTCATGAGCGCAAAACCGCATCAGGCCATCAACAGCTCCTACCTGAGCCATGTCGGCGTCCAGGCTCCGGATCTGTCTGTCGGGGTAATCCTGAACCCGAACGAGCCGGAGCTGGATACATTTTTCAGCCAATTCCCGGACTGGATAAAAGAGATCGTCGTGGTCTGGGACAGTGAAGAAATACCGGACAAAGAATTTTCCTGCGCCGCCCCCATCACCAACATGGCCCACCCTCTCGATGACTTCGCCTCCCAACGCAACCGGATGCTTGACGCCTGTTCCGGCGACTGGGTCCTCTCTCTGGATGGAGACGAAATGTTCAGCGAGGACGTGTGGGGCCTGTTCACGGCCTGCATGCTCGTAAAAAGACTGGAGGCGTGCTATTTTCCGCGCATGACGTTCTACCCCGACGAATCCGGGTGCAAGGTGGGCTATGGATTGTGGCCAGACCTACAGCTCCGTCTCTTCCGCAATCGGGAGACCGTGCGCTATGAACGCCCTGTCCACGAACGGCTGGCCGGTATCGAAGGCCGCACCGCCCTGCTTCTGGATGCCCCGATCCTGCATTACAGCCGACTGCGCAAGACGCCGGAAAAACTGGCAGCCAAGCTCAAGCGATTTGATGAAGCAGGAGAAGGGGTGCACCATGTGTTGAATGAGGATTACCCTTCTATCTCCCGCCAACTGCTGGCCGAAGCCTCTTTCATCATGGGGTCCCTGCAGATGCTTCTGCTGGAAAATAATCCCGCATAACTGTACACATGTTTGCAGACAACTTGATTGTTGCGTACAAAATAGCTACGACCACTTGCTAACAATAATCATGCCTTTCAAGGATCGACAATGCAGATAATATGTCCTGAATGTAAATTCGCCCGTGAAGTGGACGAAACCAAGATACCCGCTCGGTCAATGGTAGCCACCTGTCCGAAATGCCAGACGAAATTCAAATTTCGCGAACTGCCGGAAGAAGAGTTCGTCATTGAAGACCCTGTGGAGCCTACCCCCGAGTCCGTCGCTGCACCAGAACCCGACACCGCTCCCGCACCTGCCACGGCGTCCAAAGAAGAGACCGACAGTCAGGCACAGGCACAACTCCCGCTCATCAATACGCTGAGCGAAGAAAAGCAAACCGATGAAGGACTGTGGGAACGACTGGACCGCATGCGTCCTCCCGAGGAACGCAGCACAGTAGACAATCCGCCAGCATCGGAAGCTTCGGTCTCACACCCTTCCGAGCCGGAACGACCGGCGTACACACCTCCTGCTCAGGAAAAGCCTGCTGTTTACGAATCTTATGAGTCTCAACAAGCGGACGACCAACAGCCCGTGGAAGGCTGGACAGGAGAATTCAACGAGGATTTCCCGGACCCGGCACAGTTTGATGACGACGGTACGGATGAAGATGACATGGGCCTGTCGCAAATGCAGGTACCACCCCCCTTTGAACAATTGGACCGCTATGGTTTCTTCCATGGCCTGTTCATGACCATCAAACTGGTCCTGTTTTCACCCCGTGTGTTCTTCTCGGTCATGCCCGTTGGCGGCGGCGTTGCCAAACCGCTAACCTACGCCATACTGGTGGGCATGGTCCAGGCCGTAGTTCAATTCGGCTACGGCAGCGCCGGGTTGTCCATAAGCCTTATGCCTTCCTCTGAAGGCTTTGTCCCGGTCCCCTATGACCTGACATCCGGCATTTTCGAGCTACTGCTTACTCCGGCCGCAGTCGCCGTTCTGACCTATGCCATGGCAGGTCTCTACTCTCTGCTCCTGACCCTTATCCGCAGCAACAACAAGGGGTTCGAAGGCACTTTCCGGGCCTTTTCCTATGCTTATACACCGGCGATACTCGCCATTATCCCCATGCTCAACTCAACGGTATACATGGGCGTCGCATTACTGAGCGGCATCTGGAGTCTTGTCCTCACAGCCATCGGCATGAAGCATATTCACAAGATCTCGTATACCAAGGTCATCCCGGTCATGATCGTCCCATTCCTGCTCCTTGCCATTGTTTCCATCCTGATGATGCAATCCCAGTTGGCGACCATGTAGGAGCACTCTATGTTCGGATGGCTTAAGGAAAAGATTGAGGCGTTCAAGGCACAAAGAAAGCTTGCGAAGCAAGTCGATCCTTACACCTTCAAGAAGATGGCCGGGGAGATACGTGACCTGGCCGTCCTCGCCGCACAGTTGAACCCGCGCGAACGGGACATTCAGAAGCTCATCCGTAATGTATTGGTAGAGATGGACCGCCTGTCAAAACTGGTTGACCGTCCAGAATTCAAACGACTCACCACGGGTAAACGACTGCTCCTGCGCCAGGGCCTCAAGGAGTCCCGCGAACAACTCCTGGAATCCATAGAATCAGCCCCTGCGCCGACCCAGACAATACAGTAGGTTTTCCGGCATACATATTGCTTTTAACTGCTCAGTACAATCCGACCGCGTCACGGACTTGGCGCGACCATCGGATCGGTTGTAACACTTAGCCGGTGACTGTCATGAAAAAAGCATTAATTTTCGCTCTGTTACTCATACTGCCTGCGTGTGCATACGTTGATCCGTCACTCACGGATCAGACTGTCGTGTACTCCAACTCTCCTGTCAGGAAATCGCCACTGCAGGTTTCCGTTCACCCCAAAGGCAAACAGTACACCCCGCTGACAGCCTACTTTCACCCCTTTGTCATTCAGCAGCGCACTCCGGATCACGCGGCTCTGTCCAACTCGTTCGGGCAGATATTTTTCAATGTCTGGACCGAAGAGCGCCTTTTCCCGACCATGGAATTCGGGACCAACGACCGCTATCAGGGGCTTGAGACAGCCATGGACACCGCTCGCAGACGCGGGGCCGACGTGTTGATTCTGGGCAAGGTGCCCTACTTCTATGCAGGGCACACCCTCGATGACACAGCCATCACCATCCAGCTCGACATTTACTCTACCGGCAGCGGGCAGCTCATCTGGACCATGATGCAATCCGGCAGGATTGAAGACAAGATGCCCGATGACTACATCTATTTCAGACATGAATACCGCCTCAGCGAGAGCGGATTCAACAAGATCATTCGCGCGATTGCCAAGGATATGACCATACCCGTCGCCGCATGGCTGCCGTCACCGTTTGCCCATTTCAAAACAGTTGAGACCGAAGCTGAAATCAAGAGTGAACTCGCTGGCGACTCCACATCCTCCATGAACGCTCCGCGCAATGCGGCCATGAATTCGGAGCGGGACCTCCCCCCTGAACAAACCCTGGGGACAAACGCGCGTGGTGTGAATCTGGATGTCCTGTTCGATTTTGACAAGGCAACCATCCAGGAACAGTCATACCCGCTTCTGGATTCTCTGGGGCAGGCGCTGAACTCCGATGAGCTCAAAGGCAAATCCATCGTCATCGGCGGCCACACGGACACCAAGGGCAATGACGAATATAATCTGGCCTTGTCCAAACGTCGTGCCGAGGCGGTCAAGGCGTACCTTGTCAGTAAATGGTCAGTGAACCCGGCCCACGTAAAAACCATGGGATACGGGAGAACCCGCCCCCTGAACAAGGGGCTGACCGACGAAGAACAACGCAAAAACAGACGTGTTGAAATACGTCTGGCAGAGTAAGCTGAACAATGACTTCTTGACTTTTTGGGTATAATTCTTATCTTCCCATTCGGAAGCGCGATCAAGGGTCTTTCCGGCCCTTTTTTTTTCGCTTTTTTTACGTGCAAACATGTGTGCCACCTGAAACCTTCATTTCATCTGAGAGGTTTATTAAATGATAGGAATTTCGAAACTTTACTGTGGTGCTGTCGAATCATCCGACGCATTGCGTTACAACCGCGAATCCGGGCAGCTGCCGTCCCACC
The DNA here is from genome assembly GCF_020886695.1 of Pseudodesulfovibrio sediminis. Lineage (NCBI taxonomy): Bacteria > Pseudomonadati > Thermodesulfobacteriota > Desulfovibrionia > Desulfovibrionales > Desulfovibrionaceae > Pseudodesulfovibrio > Pseudodesulfovibrio sediminis. The sequence continues at coordinate 3,750,384 of NZ_AP024485.1, read as the reverse complement.
TTCTTCAATTCTCCAAGGACAAAAAGCCCGTCGTTGTCTGGAACATGACACAACGTTGCAACCTCAAGTGTGTACATTGTTACGCCCATGCGGTTGATCCCAGCGACCACAAAGACCCCATTTCCAACGAACAAGCCAAGGTAATGATCGATGATCTCGCCCAGTTCGGCGCACCTGTCATGCTGTTCTCCGGTGGCGAGCCACTGGTCCGCGAGGACCTGGTCGACCTGGCAAAGTACGCAACCTCCAAGGGTATGCGTGCTGTCATTTCCACCAACGGCACACTCATCACCAAATCCAAGGCTCGGGAGCTGAAGGAAGTCGGTCTCTCCTACGTCGGTATTTCCATCGACGGCAACGAAGAGGTCCACGACAAATTCCGTGGCGTGTCCGGCTCCTACAAGCAGGCGCTCAAAGGCGTTGAGAACTGCCTGGCCGAGGGACTCAAAGTCGGCCTGCGTTTCACCATCAACAAGCGCAACGCTGTTGAAGTTCCCCACCTCTTCGATCTCATCGAGGACATGGACATTCCCCGTATCTGTTTCTACCACCTGGTCTACTCCGGCCGTGGTTCCGAGCTGATCAAGGAAGACCTGAATCATCAGGAGACCCGCGATGTCGTCGATCTGATCATGGATCGTACCCGCGCGTTGTTCGACAAGGGACTGCCCAAGGAAGTCCTGACCGTCGACAACCATGCTGACGGCCCGCACGTCTACTATCGCCTGCTCAAGGAAGACCCCGAACGCGCCAAGGAAGTGCTTGAGCTGCTCAAGATGAACGAGGGCAACTCCACCGGACGCGGCATCGGCTGTATCTCCTGGGACGGCAAGGTGCACGCTGATCAGTTCATGCGTCACCACACCTTCGGCAACGTGCTGGAACGCCCGTTCTCCGAAATCTGGACCGACCCGAACATCGAACTGCTGCACAAACTCAAGGACAAGCGTCCTCACGTTGGCGGCCGTTGCGCCAAGTGTCGCTTCCTGAACATCTGCGGCGGTAACTTCCGCGCCCGCGCCGAAGCCTACTACGATGACTTCTGGGCACAAGACCCAGCCTGCTATCTCACCGACGAAGAAATCACCGGCGAGAAGCTGTAAGACAAGAATGCCTCAGGCTTCCGGGGGATCTTTTGAAAGAGATCCCCCGGAAGCCTTCCAGAACTTTTGTCGCCCCGCCTTCGGCGTCGACGCTGTGCATGCGCTCACCCTGCTCGCATTTGCGCGACCCAAGAAAACGGGTATAGAAGTATTCAAATTGAGATTTCTATTTCTGGAGAAGATATGATCCCCTCTGATTTTTTTCGTGGTCGTCGTTTGAGAAGCTCCCTGGCCATGCGCGAGCTGGTTCGTGAGAACGCTGTCACTGCAAACGATTTGATCATGCCCTATTTTGTGGTTGAAACGGATGATGATTCCTTCAAGAAGGAAATTTCCTCCATGCCCGGCCAGTACCAACTCTCCCTGAAGCAACTGAAAATCAAGGTCGGTGAAGCCGTTGCCGACGGTCTCAAGGCCTGTATCCTTTTCGGTATTCCTGCTGAAAAGGACGATGTTGGTTCCGGAGCCTATGATGACAAGGGCATTGTCCAGAAGGCCATTCGCCTGCTCAAGGACACCTGGCCCGAGCTGGTGGTCATAGCCGACACCTGTCTGTGCGAATACACCTCCCACGGCCATTGCGGATTGGTGAAGAACGAATACGTTCAGAACGATCCCACCCTGAATTTACTGGCCAAGGCTGCCGTGGCCCAGGCCCGGGCAGGAGCCGACATGGTCGCCCCGTCCGACATGATGGATGGCCGCGTGGCCGCCATCCGCGCTGCTCTGGACGAGGAAGGGTTCATCAACACCCCGATCATGTCCTATGCGGTGAAATACGCTTCCGCATTCTATGGTCCCTTCCGCGAGGCCGCGGAGTCCGCACCCCAGTTCGGAGACCGCAAGACCTACCAGATGGACCCGCCCAATGTCCGTGAAGCCATGCGCGAAGCCGTGGCCGATCTCGAAGAAGGCGCGGATATCCTCATGGTCAAGCCCGGCCAGCCGTATCTCGACATTGTCCGCATGGTGCGCGATACTTTCGACACTCCCGTGGCCGTCTATCAGGTCAGCGGCGAATATTCGATGATCAAGGCCGCCGCCCAGAACGACTGGATTGACGAGATGGGAGTGGTCATGGAGTCTCTGGCCGGGTTCAAGCGTGCCGGGGCAGATCTCATTCTCACTTACTTCACTGAAGACGTACTCAAGGTATTGAAATAATATGAGCGAACATCCCAAAGGCCACCCTGGTGGCTGTCCCCCCGAAGGTCATCCCGGCGCACATCCCGGAGGCAAGCCCGCAGGACATCCCGGCGGACACCCCCATGGCAAAATGCACCCCGGTGCCGAGCATGCGCCCAAGAAATATCTCGACGACGGCGTCACACCCATATGCCGACTCATCGCATGGGAAGTGACCCGTTCCTGCAACCTCGCCTGCAAACACTGCCGGGCAGAGGCACACCCGGAGCCGTATGAAGGCGAGCTTTCCACCGAGGAGGCAAAGGCCCTCATCGACACTTTCCCGAACGTGGGCAGCCCGATCATCATCTTCACCGGTGGTGAACCCATGATGCGCCACGACGTCTACGAACTCATCGCCTATGCCAAGGCCAAAGGGTTACGTTGTGTCATGGCCCCCAATGGAACGCTCATCACGCCCGAAACCGCGCAAAAGATGAAAGACGCTGGCATCGAACGATGTTCCATCTCCATCGACGCCCCCGAAGCGGCCCAGCACGATGAATTCCGCGGCGAAATCGGGGCGTTCGACGCCTCCATGCGCGGCATTCAATATTTGAAAGACGTGGGCATCGAGTTCCAGATCAACACCACGGTCACCAAGAACAATCTCCATTTGTTCAAGAACATTTTTGACCTGTGCGAAAAACTCGGCGCTTCTGCCTGGCACATTTTCCTGCTCGTTCCCACTGGACGCGCCGTGGAACTCGGCACCGAAGTCATCACCGCCAACGAATACGAAGACGTACTCAACTGGTTCTATGATTTCCGCCAAACCACTGACATGCAGCTCAAAGCCACCTGCGCACCGCACTACCACCGCATCCTCCGCCAACGCGCCAAGGAAGACGGCACGCCTGTCGACTTTGCCAACTTCGGTCTTGATGCTGTCAGTCGCGGCTGCCTCGGCGGCATCGGTTTCTGCTTCATCTCCCATCGTGGTCAGGTACAGCCGTGCGGTTACCTCGAACTCGATTCGGGCCAGGTGCGTGAAACGCCGTTCCCCGAGATCTGGAAACATTCCCAGGAATTTCTCAATCTGCGTAACCCGGATGTCTACGACGGCAAATGCGGCCACTGCGAATACGAAAAAGTCTGCGGCGGCTGCCGTGCGCGTGCCCAGACCATGAAGGGCCATTATCTCAAGGAAGAACCACTCTGCTCCTACGAGCCGAAGAAAAAGCCAAAGAAGTAAGTATGGATTCCTACGACAAGCAGATTCTGGATATCATTCAGTCCCACTTCCCCCTGGCTTCCCGCCCGTATGAGGAAGTCGGCAAGCAGGTGGGGCTTTCCGAAGACGAAGTGCTGGAGCGCGTGCGCGACCTGAAGAAATCAGGACTGATCCGACGCATGGGCGCCAACTTCACGTCCAAGGCTTTGGGATGGCAGTCCACCCTGTGTGCGGCATCCGTTCCGGACGACAAGATCGACGAGTTCGTGGCCGAAGTGAACAAGCACGATGGCGTCACGCACAATTATCTGCGTGAAAACGAATTCAACATCTGGTTCGCGCTCATCGCCCCGGACATGGACGCAGTGGAGGCCATCCTCGCATCCATCACCGAGGCCACAGGCATCAAGGTGCTGAACCTGCCTGCGGACAAGCTGTTCAAGATCAAAGTCGACTTCAAGATGGACAAATAATGGCAGGACTGGCAGGAGTACCTATGCACAAGATTTTCAAGGTACTTCTGCTTGGTCTTGCAGCAGGCATTCTGGACGCCATTCCCATGGCGTTCACAACGGTGACCTGGCAGACAATCATTGCCACCCTGATCAACTGGCTGGGACTCGGCATCATTATCTCATATACCCGGTACGCATTGAATAGCTGGGCATCAGGCATGCTTATCGGCCTGATCACCGCAATTCCGCGCGCAATCCTGACCTACCCGAACAATCCCGGCGGCATACTTCAACTTCTGGTCTTTGCCCTGGTCCTCGGCGGCTTGCTGGGCTACACGGCGGAACGGCTGATTGCCGACCAGCCCTGAGTACGCCTCAAAGAGCCTAGTCCCCATCAGACTGGACAGGTCCCAGGGTCGCATTTTCATCCGAAAAATACTTCGCTCTGATCCGGTCATACCGACTCCTCCCATCCACGGCCTTGCGCTTCAGACGGTCTAACGCAGCCTGCAACCGGGTGATATACTCGTCATCGGTCGTCTTGTTGAACCCATAGTACAAGCGCGTCGGTTCAACCAGATACAGCAATGAAAATTCCTCTGTCTCCAGTCCCTCTTCCTGCATCAGATGTCGGCTTGCCTTCACCGCCTGAATTATCAGGTCCACCCTTCCGGCATGGAGTATTCTGAGCTGGGTTCTGATACTGCTGACCTTCACAATATGCTCTTCTATCCCGGGGAGACTATTGACCAACATGAGCATGGGAGCCGTGTTGCGTACCATTGCGATACGATACTTGAACAGATCGTCTGTATGACGAATGACCAGATTATCCGCTTTTCGACCGAACACCCCAATCTGTATCTCATTGATAGGCCCGACCCATTTGAACCTGTCTTGGCGATCCGGCAAGAGAGTGAGAGCAAGTAATGCAGTACCGGGCGTTACTTCCACATCATGAACGGCCCGCCCCCAGTTCGTTTTCAAAATGATGTCTTCCGAAAAAGTCTCCCCGGCTTCAGCCAGCACTTCCTTCAACAAATCCACAGAAAAACCCGTAATCTTCCCGTCAGGCTCCAACTGTATCATCGGGGCAAGGCTGCCGGCATAAAAACGGATGTCATCAGACTGAACCGGGACCGCCGTCAGCACCCCCATAAGGCCAAGACAAGTCCACAATATTGCTGGTGATATTTTGATAATACAACGCATACCAAGAATTATAGAGCATTTCACACAAAAAGAAAACAGTCCGTATGATCCTCTGCCTTGGTCAACGCGAAAGACTTGCGATCACGCTCACTAGCGGGTACACCTCCTCTATCACAATTGACGAAGCGGAGTTGACATTATGATTCTATCCCCCTCCATGCTTTCTTCGGATTTCACCAACATGGAATCCGAGTTGAAAGCGCTGGAAGCTGCCGGCCTTGAATGGGTCCATCTGGACATCATGGATGGCATGTTTGTGCCCAACATCACCTTTGGCCCTCCCATCATCAAAGCCATGCGCGCAAAGTCGAATCTCTTTTTCGACTGTCACCTGATGATCAAGGAGCCTGGCCGATACATTCAGGATTTTGCCGACGCTGGCGCAGACCTCATCTGCGTACATGCTGAAACCTGTGATCATCTGGAACGTGTTTGTGCCCAAATCGCCGAGACCGGAGCCAAACCAGTCGTGGCACTCAACCCGCACACGCCTCTTGAGAGTATCAAATACCTGATTCCGCAATTGTACATGGTCCTTATCATGTCCGTGAATCCGGGTTTTGGCGGCCAGAAGTTCATCCCGTTCTGCCTGGACAAGGTCAAGGAACTGCGTGCAATGATCACTGAAGCCAAGGCCGACACGCTCATCCAGATCGACGGTGGCGTCACTCTGGACAATGCTGCCGAGTTGACGGCGGCAGGCGTGGACATTCTCGTGTCCGGCTCTGCTTTCTTCGGCTTCCCTCCCTACGACGAACGACATCAGGCTTTTCAAAACGTCTGCAAGTAACTTTCATATGTATTGAATGAATTCGGGGGTTGGTCCGCCAGCTCCCTTTTCTTTGAGGATCAGAAATGGCCGTTGTTTCCCTGCACGACATATCCATAAACTTCACCGGAACAATTCTGCTGGACGGTATTTCCATGCAAATCGAACCGGGTGAACGGGTCTGCCTACTAGGCAGAAACGGCGAGGGAAAATCCACGCTGCTCTCCATCATCGAAGGCATAACCAAACCGGATGAAGGGAGTATCGACTATGCCCGAGGCTCCAAGGTGGCCATGCTCCCGCAGGAAGTGCCCCAGAACCTCGACGGTTCGGTGTACGATATCGCGGCACAGGGGTTGGGCGCTGTAGGACGAAACCTGTCAGCCTACCACGATGCATCCCGGGCGCTGGCCGAATCAATTGACCCGGACGACGCTCAGGTCACCAACCTGGAACGCGCCCAGCATGCCCTGGAAGATGCCGGAGGCTGGCCTCATCACCAGACCATCGAGACCGTGCTCTCCCACCTCAAGCTGGATGGCGACGAATCCTTCTCCTCCCTGTCCGGCGGCACCAAGCGCCGTGCGCTCCTGGCCCGCGCCCTGGTGAGTGACCCGGACCTGCTCATTCTGGATGAACCGACCAACCATCTGGACATCGACTCCATCTCATGGCTGGAAGATTTTCTCCTGCGACAGAATACGACCCTGCTTTTCGTCACCCATGACCGCGCCTTCCTCAAACGCTTGGCCACACGCATCATCGAGCTGGACCGAGGCAAGCTCTATAGCTGGGATTGCGATTACAGCACGTACCTGGAACGCAAGGACGCAGTGCTTGAAGCCGAGGCCAAGCAGAACCACAATTTCGACAGAAAACTGGCGGAAGAAGAAGCCTGGATTCGCCGGGGCATCAAGGCCCGACGTACCCGCAACATGGGCCGGGTCCGCGACCTGCGCCAGATGCGGAAGGAACGCCAGGCTCGGCGGGATCGGACCGGCTCGGTCAAGATGGTCATTCAGGATGCGGACCGTACGGGCAAACTGGTGGTGGAAGCCACGGACATCTGTTTCGGGTTCGACGACACCCCGCTCATCTCCGATTTTTCCGCAGCGGTCATGCGTGGTGACAAGGTGGGCCTGATCGGTCCCAATGGCGTGGGCAAGACCACCCTGCTCAAGATTCTGTTGGGAGAACTGGAGCCACAATCCGGCTCCATACGGCACGGCGTGAACCTGCAAATCAGTTATTTCGATCAGTTGCGCGAACAACTGGATGAGACTCAATCAGCCCGGCACAATGTGGCTGACGGCAACGACTTCGTCACCATCAACGGCAACCAGCTCCATGTCATGAGTCACCTGAAAAATTTCCTGTTCACCCCGGACAGAGCCAAGGTGCCCGTCTCCGTCCTCTCGGGCGGCGAACGCAACCGCCTGCTCCTGGCACGGCTGTTCACTCGCCCTTCCAATGTTCTGGTCATGGACGAACCAACCAACGATCTGGATGTCGAGACCCTCGATCTCCTTGAGGAACTGCTCATGGACTATCCCGGCACCCTGCTGCTGGTCAGTCATGATCGAGCCTTCCTGAACAACGTGGTCACCTCCACTTTCGGTTTTGAAGGCAATGGGTGGGTTGCTGAATACGTAGGCGGGTATGATGACTGGATTCGCCAGCGTCCGAACACTCCGGCGCCAACAACCAAAGCCTGTAAGGCCAAACCTGAAGCCAAACCGAAAAAACCGGCAAAACAGAAACTCAGCTACAAGGAAAAGTTCGAGCTGGAAAAAAAGCAGGCCGAACTCAAAAAAATACCGCTTCTCATCGAAAGCCTTGAAACAGACCTTGAAGAGCTGCAAACCAGAATGGCCGCCCCGGATTATTTCAAAAACTCCGGCGAGGTAATGGCTGACGACCAAAAGCGCCTTGAAAGCCTTGAGTCTGACCTTGAAATCGCCTATGAGAACTGGGAACAACTTGAATCAACCCTTGAAGGGATAGAATTGGATTAACATGAACAACTTGATCATTCGTACTGTTGAACCCGAAGACCTGACCGCATGTCACACAATTGAGGCCAACTGTTTCCCCCCTTGCGAAGCCGCATGGACAAGCTCTCTGCAGAATCGTATTGAGGAATATCCCGAAGGATTTCTCGTAGCCGAACTGGACGGGGACGTGGTTGGACAGGTCAATTCAGGCTCCACTGACAAAGAAGACATCTCGGATGAAGAGTTCAAGAAGCTCATCGGTCACGATCCTGATGGCCGACATATCGTTATTTTTTCCCTGTCCGTACACCCCAATTATCAACGCCAGGGCATTGCGGACAAACTCATGAGCAACTTCATCGAACAGGCCCGCGAACTCGGCAAGTCCACGATCAAACTGCTGTGCAAGAAAGACCTGCTCCCCTACTATTCCCGGCACGGATTCCTTGATGACGGCCTCTCCGCCTCAGATCATGGCGGAGCCGAATGGCACGCAATGACATTGTATATCTAATCACTTTCCCATTGCTCACAAAAAAAGGCCCGGCAGGACGAATCTGCCGGGCCTTTTATTATTGAGAGTAGCGTTCTAGCTGACCCACTCGTCATCTTCCTCGATGGGAGTGAAGCCACGGCGCATGGTGTTCTCACAGACCAGACGCGGATCCAAGAACTGCAACAGATAATCGGGACCGCCGGATTTGGAGCCGACACCGGACATCTTGAAGCCACCGAATGCGTGACGTTCGACCAATGCGCCCACGGAGGGCTTGTTCAGGTACAGGTTACCCACTCTGAACTCATTGAAGGCCCGTTCCAGATTGCGCGGGGAGCGGGAATAAATGGCTCCGGTCAACGCGAACCGGGTGGAGTTGGCAATATCGAGCGCCTCGTCCATATCCTTGGCCCGCATGACAGACAGAATCGGCCCGAAGACTTCCTCTTGCGCGATGCGGTGTTCCTTGGTGATACCGTCCACAATGGTCAGTGGCACATAACACCCGCCAGTGGCCTTGAGATCCGCGGAAACCTCGTGCTTGACCAGCACGTTCCCTTCACTCTCGGCAATTTCGAGATAGCGCAGCACATTTTCCTGAGCGGCCTTGTCCACCACCGGTCCCATGTAGTTGGAGGGATTCTCCGAAGGGCCAAGCTTCACGGATTTGGCGGCTTCGGTCAGACGCTCAATAAACCGATCATAAATGGCATCGAGCACGATGACGCGGGAACAGGCAGAGCATTTCTGGCCCTGAAATCCAAAGGCTGCGTACAACACGCCGAGCACGGCTTCATCAAGATCGGCATCATCGTCGATGATGGTCCCGTTCTTGCCGCCCATCTCCGCGATGACCTTCTTGCACTGCTGCTGGCCGGGATGCACCTTGGCAGCGCGTTCCTGAATGCGCAGACCGACTTCCATGGAACCGGTGAACGCGATGACGGAAACCTTCGGATGGTCAACGATATGATCGCCAATGACCGACCCTTTACCGGGGCAGTAGTTGAACACGCCGTCGGGCAGCCCTGCGGCCTTCCACATTTCGACCAGTCCGTAGCCAACGCAGGAGGATATGCCCGCTGGTTTGTAGACCACGGGGCAACCGGACACGATGGCGGCTGAGACCATACCCACGGAGATCGCCAGCGGAAAGTTCCAGGGAGCGATGACAGCGGCCACGCCCTTGCCCTGATAGAAGAGTTGGCTCATCTCGCCGGGAGCACGTCCCATACGGCGGGGGTTGCCCAGACGAATCATCTCGCGGGCGTAGTATTCAAGGAAATCAATGGCCTCGGCGATATCCGCGTGGGCCTGATCCCACTGCTTGCCCACTTCCAAAACCTGTGTAGCAGACAAATCATGAATATTGTCCTTGAGGTACTGGGAGGCTTTGAGCAGGACCTCGGCACGCTCCCTGGGCGGAACATCCCGCCAGGAAAGGTAGGCCTCGGATGCGGCGTCAATGGCCATGTCCGCCTCGGCTACACCGGCCTGACAGACCGAACCGATAATTTCGGACGGGTCCGCCGGGTTGTAGGAGTCAAGGTGAACATCGGTACGCACTTCCTTGCCGTTGATGAACAATGGCACTTCACCGCCCATCCGACTGCGGATCTTGGCAATGGATGCAGGGAATGCATTGCGTTCGGACTCAAGGGTAAAATCGACAACCGGGAAGTTGGAGAAACGGGAAAGGCCATCCCTCTGCTCAGGCTCGGGGGTGACGCATTTCTCTTCCAACTGCCGACGCAGGGTCACTTCCGGATTCTCCAAAAGGACATCCATATCGGCTTCATCGGCGAAAGTCTGCTTCAGGAACGATTCGTTGGCCGTATTCTCCAACAGGCGACGGACAAGATACCCCATGCCGGGCAGCAAGTCGCCGTAAGGGCAATAGAGACGCACGCGCTTGGCAACATTCTTGAGGCCCTTGCGCACGGGTTCGGCCATACCATAGAGAACCTGGAACTCGTACCGCTCTTCCGGCACATTCAGCTCGGAAGCGGTCTCCATGACGGCTGAGATGGAGCGGATATTGTGCGAAGCACACGCAAAATGGCAGATGTCGGCATTCTCAAGAATCATTTTGGCCACACGCTCAAAGGCGATGTCGGACTCGGGCTTGTGGGTCCAGACAGGCACGGGCCAGTCGTTCTGCTTGGCCATGACGGTTTCGTAATCCCAGTACGCTCCCTTGACCAGACGAATGGATATGGGAAGCCCCTTTTCTCGAGACCAATCAAGGAGACCGCGAACATCATCGTCCACGCAACGCAGATACGCCTGAAAAACAATACCGAGATGCGGATAGTCGGGATACTTGGTGCGCAGCCGTTTGTACAATTCAATGGTGGCATCCTTGTACTTGAGCGACTCCATGTCGATGCACATGAACCCGCCCATCTCCATGACCTTCTTGTAGATGGGTTCGATCCGCTCCATCATGCCTGAGGCCGTACCATCCAGATCCACTGACTTGGATTGCGAATAGAAGGCCGTCGGCTTCACGGCCACATTGACCTTGGGAGCATGGCCCCAATCCAGATCGCCGGAGCCGCCTTCAAGCGGTTTCCACTTTCCAAGTTCCTTCTGGATGGCTTCGAGCACTTCAAGGTAGCCTGCCTGATAGGCAGCGGATTCCGCCTCGGAGACCGTGGCCTCCCCCAGAAGATCGAGCACAAAAGCAAAGCCGTCTTTCCTGAGTTTCTTGATGCCCTTGACCGCTTCCTTGGAAACCTGACCGATAATGAACTGTCGCGCCATGGATTCAATGTTGGAGCGGATGGTCTTGTTCAGGACCTTGGCAACAAGCCCGCCGCCAATCTTGGTCTTGGTCGCTCCCCATTTGAGCACATCCGGGATATTGGCGTCATCGGTGGCGAAATATTCTTCAATATGCCGAGAAAGAGATTCAGAAGTGTTGAGACAGGGCAACACGTCAACAAAACGAAACATCTGTATTTTGAAGTCTTCGTTCTTCATGGACCAGTCCATCACCTTGCCAGTCCACCATCCTTTATTGAAGATGGAGGGTGATTCGCCGGAAATAGACTTGAAGAACTCCCTGCCCCGAGCAATGATTCTCGGATCCAGGGAGGAAATGTCAGTGGTCATCTGAGTCTCCTTAAGGTATAGCTATTTATCGTCACCGGGTAGCGGAATAACTCTGGATTCCTTGACTGTGGTCAGTACAATAGTGGAATTCGTGTCGCGAACAGGTCCCAACGTGCCAAACTTGGCCAGCGTCGCCTGCAGCGCTTCCGTATCTTCCACGCGCACTTTGACCAGGTAGGAATCACGACCGGCGGTGTAATGGACTTCAAGCACTTCGGGAAATTCGGCCAATCGCTGACCGACTTCGGTGGCGCCGACGCCCTCTTCCACGCGAATGGAAGTGAATGCGGTCAAGCCACTGCCGAGCGCTTTGTGATCAACAATACACTCGTACCCCTTGATGATGCCGCTCTGCTTCAGCTTGCGGACACGTTCCAGCACGGCGGAGGGGGCTTTACCCACCTTGCGGGCGATCTCGGCGTTGGAGACCTTGCCATCAACCTGAAGTATATTCAGGATTTCCAGATCAAGATTGTCGATTTTTCTGTTATTCATGCTTAAAAGGAATAATATTCTTTTCTTTCCATGTCAACAGTTCTCTCAGCCGATCAAATGCCAAATGAGAATATCAACCTTTCCATTTCTCAAATCCTCAGATATTATTACGAATAAAACGCATTTTGACTTCCAATGGGAACCGGCACAATCGCATGACTGGACAACCTGACCAACAATCAAAAACCGCTGTCACCATCTCGAATACGGATGGCGGACTCGTCATGGCCTTTGCCGGTCGCCTGGATGCCCAGGGCACCTCTGCCGTCTGGGAAAAGGCAGTTCACGCATTGCGGCCGAACAGTGTCCGTTCCATAGCAGCCGACCTGTCAGCCATTACGTATATTGATGGTGCCGGTGTTGCCCTGCTCCACAAGCTCAAACAGCTGGCCCTTCAATCCGGCAGCGAGCTGACACTGCACAACCTCAGGGACGAAGATCAGAAACTCGTCAACCTGACCTGGGACAAGGAGCTGCCCTCCTGGAGTCACAAAAAGAAAGAACGCCGAGGCATCGCTGTCGCCATAGGCAAAGCCACGGGAGAGCTGTGGTGGGGCCTCCGCGAAATGATCACCTTTGTGGGCGAATCCTCTGCCCTCCTGGTTCAGGCGCTTCTCCGACCGGGACAGGTCCGCTGGAAGGACGTAGTTCTTTCCTGTCTCAACGTTGGTGTAGATTCCCTGTTCATCATTATTCTCATCGGCTTTCTGATGGGACTCATCATGTCATTTCAGTCTGCCATCAGCCTGCAACGTTTCGGCGGCGAAATATTCGTGCCCAACATGCTCGGACTGGTCATGTTCCGGGAAATGGGCCCGCTGGTGACCTCCATTCTGCTGGCTGCCCGGTCCGGTTCGGCTTTTGCCGCAGAAATCGGCACCATGAAAATCAATGAAGAGCTGGACGCGCTGACCACAATGGGCCTTTCGCCCATGAAATTTCTGGTCGTGCCCAAGCTCCTGTCAACCATGATGGTCATTCCCATGATGACCATGTTCTTCAACCTGGCATCATTGGTGGGTGGTGCCGTGGTCATGCTCTCGCTGGGATACCCGCTGGTGACATTCACCTCCCGCGTCTTTGCCTATCTCAGCTTCAGCGATTTCTGGGGAGGAATGGCAAAGGCTCTCGTGTTCAGTTTTCTCGTGGCCGGAGTGGGCTGCCTGCGCGGCATGCAGACCCGGACCGGAGCCAGCGCCGTGGGCCTGTCCACCACCAGCGCGGTTGTTTCCGGCATCATCCTCATCGCCTTTGCGGACGGCCTATTCGCCATGGCCTTCTACTATCTGGGAATATAGGTGAAGATCATGAACACGCCGAAAACCGTTATCAGCGTCCGCAACCTTACCTGCGGGTACGATGACAACGTCATCGTGGACAATGTCAGTTTCGATATCAAGAAAGGCGAGGTCTTCATCATTCTGGGCGGATCGGGCTGCGGCAAATCCACCCTGCTGAAAAACATGATCGGCCTCATCCACCCCATGGCCGGTGAAGTCTGGTATGGTGACGACGAGCTGACGTCAGCGACCGGAGATGAACGAAACGCCATCATTCGCAAGTTTGGCGTCATGTATCAGATGGGGGCGCTTTTCGGCTCCATGTCACTGCTACAAAACATTCTGCTCCCCCTTGAGGAGTTCACCTCCCTCCCCCGTGAGGCCATGGAGATCGTGGCCAAATCAAAACTCGCCATGGTCAATCTTGAAGCCGCGGCCTACCAGATGCCGGCGGCATTATCGGGCGGCATGAAAAAAAGGGCCGCCATTGCCCGTGCCATGGCCCTTGATCCGGGCATCCTGTTTCTGGACGAACCGGGAGCCGGTCTTGATCCCATTTCCAGTGCCGAACTTGACGAACTCATACTTGAACTGTCACGAAATCTGGGCATTACCTTCGTCATCGTCACCCATGAACTGGAATCCATTTACAAAACGGCAGACCGGGTTATCATGCTCGACAAAGACGTTAAATCCATTGTGGCGGAAGGTGATCCAAAACACCTCCGGGATACTTCGGAAAACCTGTTTGTCAAACGCTTCTTCCACCGTCAACCGTCACTGAAAATCCCTATGACCGATCAGGACTCCAAAGGAAACTGAGGATACGGATGATACGAAAAAACGACTATTTCAAATTAGGTGTCTTCATCATCGTCGGTGCCAGCATGCTCATTGCTGTGATCATCATTCTGGGCGCCGGACGATACTTTGAAACCACCTACGGCCTGGAAACCTACTTTGACGAATCCATCAACGGTCTGGCTGTGGGGTCACCCGTCAAACTCCGGGGAGTCAATATCGGCCGTGTGTCGGTGATCAATTTCGTGTCCAACGAATATGAGGAAGCGCAAGGCGGTGAGGCCCGCTACGTCTATGTCAAATGTGACATCAACCCGGACCTCTTTGACGATATCCCTGAAAAGGAATTCAGAAAGAACCTGCACAGTCAGGTGACCCGCGGCCTTCGGGTCCGTCCCACTTCCCTGGGGCTGACCGGCCAGCTCTTTCTGAATATCGTGTATGAAGACCCCGCAAGCAGCAAACCGCTGTCCATTACATGGAAACCCGAATATACCTATGTTCCGTCCACTGCCAGCACCATGAGCCGCGTGGAAGGCGCCATTGCAAAGATCAGTAAGACCATCGGCAGCCTGAAACAGGAAGACATTGAGTCCATCATCGCCGACGTCAAATCAATCGTGGGCACACTCAACGACATCATGCAGACCGAGGGCGGTCAACGTGCGGGCGACCGGATGCTGGACATTCTGGATGAAACCCACTCCGTGTTGAAACGCATGGACACGCTGCTGGCTGATCCGGCCACGGCCCGCATCATACCGGAAACAGCCGGGGCAATAACATCGATCAATCGGATCACAACGGATTCCGCCGACGACCTCATCGCAGCGGCCGCCGAAGCGAGGAAGGCGCTCGAAAGCTTCAGACAGGCCTCCGCAGTGCTGAGCAAGACCCTGTCCGACCCCCGTATGGACGCTGCCATGAACGAGATCGCCCCCACCTTGGAGAACATCTCCGAGGCGTCAGGCAACATGACGGCCGCTGTTGCAAAAATACACAATCTTGTCAATAGGTTGAACGGACTTGCTGCATCAGAAGAAGCGAATATCCGCTCTATCCTTGAAGACACCCGTCAGGTCATGCAAAACGTCAAGGAGCTGTCTGGAGATGCCAAACGCTACCCCTCAGGCATGCTTTTCGGCGCGCCCCCGAAACCGCCAAAAGCTGAAGAGAAATAAACGGAGTTTATCACAATGAAACGCCACCATATCCTTCTCCTCTTACTGGCCGTGTCTCTGGTGACCACCGCCTGCGTCAAGCTGGGCGGCAAGCCTCTGGACAAGAAGTATTACCAGATCACCCCTGTACGTACTGCCGCCCCCGCCCCCCAGAGCTACGACTTTGTGCTCAAGGTCAGACGTCTGTCGATCTCGGACCTCTATAACACCCGTGAGTTGATCTACCGCCAACCCCAGGGGCGTATCGAATCGGATTTCTACAGCATGTTCTTCGTGCCCCCGAGCAATATGCTCACCACCGAACTGAAAAAATGGCTCAATGAATCAGGGCTGTTCTCGCACATCATCGAGCCGGGGAGCATGGTGGTCCCCGGACTGACCCTGGAAGGGGTTGTCAACTCGCTCTATGGCGACTATACCGGCAACACACCAGCCGCAATCGTGGAGATGCAATTTTTTGTCGTGGACGAATCCACGGCAAACAATGTCATTGTTTTCTCCAACACATACACCCAGCGCATCGGCTTTGACACTCCGAATCCGCAGGCTCTCATTGAAGCCATGACAACGGGTGTCCAGACAATTTACACTGACCTTGAAAACGACCTGTCAGCAGCACAGCTGAACAAATAATGAGCAAGAAGAAACGCAATTACCGCCCCGAAGAATTCGACGAGGTCGATGACCGTCCAAGTCGTACCAGAATGAAAAAGGACAGCGCCGAGTTGCAAAAACTCGGACTGGCTCTCGCCGCTCTTGGCGATACCGTGGTCAAGGAAGCCGGCCTGCCGCCCGAAGTGGAGGAAGCTCTTCTCCGCATCAAGACCATCTCCAAACACGAAGCCAAGCGCAGACACCTGCAATATGTAGGCAAGCTCATGCGTACCTTTAACACTGGACATGTACGTGAAATAGTTGAAGCAGCTGAAGCGGGACACTCCATCAATACCGCTGAATTCCATCGCCTTGAAGCCCTGCGAGACAGACTGGTGGACGGCGACGACGACTTGTTGCAGGAACTGTTCGACCAGTACCCGGAAGAAGGGCAACGACTGCGTCAGCTTACCCTGAGTGTACGCAGGGCCAAAGCCAAGGGGAAACCAGCCAAGGATTCGCGCACCCTTTTCAAATTCCTTCGCAACCTGCCCCCGGCACCTGAAAAATAATCACGCGGCCCCTTGACGTGGGCCAATGCGGAATTATCTTTCATGACACTGAACACACTCGGGGGCTGAGCCTCCGTACCCAAGGAGATATCAATGGTTATTCATGAATACGCTGGCATTGTTACTGAATTGCCTGACAGAGAATGTCCGCACTGCGGCAAAATCATGGGCGCATGGCTCGCTCCGCCGGAAACCGGCTGGAATGTCATCCTGATCTGCAATAACAACAACTGCGCCCATTATCTCGGTTCCGAAGATGATATCATACATAAGCGTGAAGATTCCCACCTGGGTTGCCGCTATGCAGAAGATCCGGACAACGGTTTCAAACCTGTCAATGTCCTCGCCGTCTGCCCCCACTAAGCAAGAGTTTTTTTAGCATATAAGGAAAAGGGCGCTGTATATCACAGCGCCCTTTTCTCTTTTCTCCCCTTACTCTTCTGATGGAGATCATCCAAAGATATGATGATCACCCCCGTTCCCAACCAGTATGAAGAATGCTATCCAATGCCTGAATTACTATGAGGTGTAATCAGTGGAAGTTGAGCAAGATAAGACAAGGGCATTTATCGCCCTCTGGGCTGCGGTCACACTCTGGGCGAGTTCTTTCATCGCCCTGAAATTCGCCTTCCAGAGATTTGACCCCATGGTGGTCATCTTTGGTCGCATGTTCGTGGCATCAGTATGTTTTCTGCTGGTCTTCAAACGGTTCAAGAATATTGATTACCGTCCTGGGGACTGGAAGCTGCTGCTGTTCATGGGAATCTGCGAACCAGGATTCTATTTTGTTTTTGAAGCACTGGCGCTGACCAAGACAGACGCTTCGCAGGCTGGCATGATCTGCGCCCTGCTCCCGCTCATGGTCGCCGTGGCCGCCCGTTTCATTTTGAAGGAGCAGCTGACCCGCCGCACCGTAACAGGCTTCTCTCTGGCAATAGCCGGCGCAATAATACTGTCTGTTGCGGCAGAATCAACGGAAACAGCGTCCAATCCGCTGCTCGGTAATTTTCTGGAATTCATGGCCATGATCTGTGCCTGCGGATACATGATCGCCATGAAAAGACTCATGCCCCGCTACAGCTCCTGGTTCCTGACAATGATTCAGGCTTTTGTGGGAGCCATATTCTTTTTCCCGCTGCTCTTCCTGCCCTCAACCACCCTTCCTACTTCCTTTGATTTGACGGGCATCGCCACGATTCTCTATCTGGGGGTCTTCGTAACCATCCTGGCATACGGGCTCTACAACTACGGCATGTCCAAGATTCCGACAGGACAGGCCTCATCCTTCATCAACCTCATTCCGGTCATCACACTGGCATTGGGCTGGCTACTGCTCAACGAGCGCCTCAACTGGATTCAGTACGCCGCGAGCATTCTGGTCATCATCGGCGTCTACGTCAGCCAGGAGAAATCCTCAAAGAAGAAAGTGACCGCTTAAAGGGCAATGAAAATATCATTCCGGGTACAGCCGGCTTCGGACAGCAGGCGCTTCACGGCAGCCATCCCGCCCTCGCCCACGTCCATGCTGTAATCCGTGACAAAGGTCTTGATGTGCGTCTTGATGACGTCATCATCCATCTCCTGCGCGTGTTCCTTGATATACCCCGCACCTATGGTCGGATTATCCCGTGCAATCGTCAGACTCGCCCGAATGGCCTCGTTCATGGCCCGGGCTGTATCCTCTCCCAGAGCGCGCTTGATGGCAATGGCCCCGAGTGGAATGGGCTGGCCGGTATGCTCTTCCCACCAGGCGCCCAGATCAAGCACACGAAACAATCCCTGCTCCTGATAGGTAAAGCGCCCCTCATGAATAAGCACACCTGCGGCCACTTCTCCCGCCTCCACAGCCTGCATGATCTCGTCAAAAACCATCTCTTTCAGCTTGACCGAAATTCCGGCTTCGCGGCAGGCCAGCCCGAAAAGCAGATTTGCCGTGGTTTTGCGCCCAGGAATGGCCACTGTTGCGCCGTCAAGATCGGCCAGGGCACACTCCTTTCCTGCCACCAGAATCGGCCCCACGCCAAAGCCCATGGCACCGCCAGCCCGGAGCAGGACATACTCATCAAGGATGTCGGCTGCGGCAGCCACGGAGACCTTCACCACATCAAGCTCTCCACGTGAAGCCTTCCCGTTCAGTTCTTCCACGTCCACAAGCGTGACATGCAGCTCACCGGGCCATTGGACAAGCCCTGTGGCCAGGGCATGAAATATATACGTATCATTGGGGCAGGGGGAATATCCGAGAGTCGTTGTTCGAGACATTTTTACTCACTTGGCAGGTTGTTTTCCACACCGTGTTGACAGGGTGTACAACCCCCCATATACATGGTGACCACTTGCTGAATTAGCGAAACCCGCCACAAAGCGCAAGCTCGCCGGGTATACCCCGTAACAGGGAGACATATATGCAAATTTTCAAAAGCGATTACTTCAAGAATATGGGCCTTGGTGGCGTTCGGGCCAAAGTAGAAAACGGCGAGCGACTCTCCTTCGAGGATGGCCTGCGCCTGTTCGAATGTCCCGAACCTTTGGCCGTAGGCGCACTGGCGCATCAGATGCGTATCCGCTTGCACGGGGACAAGGCGTTTTATGTGGTCAACCAGCACGTCAATTACACCAATATCTGCATCAACGGATGTGTCTTCTGCGCCTATCAGCGCGAAGAAGGCCAGGACGGCGGTTTCGTGTTGTCAAAGGAAGACGTCATGGTCAAGCTCGACGGAGCCGCTCTGACACCCCGTGAAGTGCACATCGTTGGCGGCTGTCATCCCAAGCTCCCCCTCGCCTACTTCGAGGACATCCTGTCCGCTATAAAGGAACGCTATCCGGACGTCATTCTCAAATGCTTCACTGCGGTCGAGATCGCCCATTTCGCACGACTGGAAAAAACGACAACAAAGGATGTACTCTCCCGCCTCAAGACGGCAGGACTGGACATGCTCCCCGGCGGCGGAGCCGAAATTTTCAATCAATCCATTCGCGAGCAACTCTGCCCGCGCAAGTCAACAGCCGAAGAATGGCTGGCGGTACACGAAGAAGCCCACGCGCTGGATATGAAGACCAACTGCACCATGCTCTTCGGCCATATAGAGACCATGGAAGACCGTGTCGATCATCTAGTCCGCCTGCGTGAATCCCAGGACCGTGGCGGCGGCTACACCTGCTTCATCCCCCTCCCCTTCCTGACCGAAAACAGCCAATTGAGCATCGAGAATCCCCTTACCGGACTGGAAGAATTGCGCACCATCGCCATTTCCCGCCTCATGCTCGACAACATCCCGCACATCAAGGCGTACTGGGTCATGCTCGGTGTGAAGCAGGCACAGGCCGCCCTCAAGTTCGGCGCGGACGATTTTGACGGCACGGTCGTTGAAGAAAAGATCGGGCATGAAGCCGGAGCCACCTCTGAACAAGGCATGACGCGCATCGAGCTTGAAGAAATGATCACAGGGTGCGGATGCACCCCCGTTGAACGCGACGGCTTCTTCAACGAGGTATAATCATGGCAATCAACATCATTTCCCAAAAGATTCTTGACGGTGGCCGCATTGATTTCGATGAGGCGATGGAGCTTTACACCAAAGCAGATTTCCATGATCTGGGTCACCTCGCACACCAGGTCAGATTGGCAAAGCATCCTGACCCAAACGTGACCTATGTCGTGGATCGGAACATCAACTATTCCAATATCTGTGTTTGCTGCTGCAAATTCTGCGCGTTCTACAAGGGGCTGGACGAAGAAGGCGGCTACGTACTGACCTATGAAGAAATAGGCCAAAAAATTCAGGAAACGCTTGATCTTGGCGGAACACAAATCCTCATGCAGGGCGGACACCACCCGGACCTACCGCTCTCCTGGTATGAGGATATGCTCCGCTACATCAAGCAGAACTACACGGTCCACATCCACGCGTTCTCTCCGCCCGAGATCGTTTTCTGGAGCGAAAAGGAAGGCATTCCTACCGCAGAAGTTATCGAGCGGCTGCACAAGGCCGGATTGGACTCCATCCCTGGTGGTGGTGCGGAAATCCTGGTGGACGAGGTCCGTTCCGCTGTAGCCCCTAATAAATGTCCTGCCGGTCAATGGCTTGGCGTCATGGAAGAAGCCCACCACTTGGGGCTGCGCACGACCGCCACAATGATGTTTGGCCACGCAGAGACACCCGCCCAACGACTGGAGCATCTCTTTTCCGTACGCAACACACAGGATCGCACCGGTGGGTTCACGGCGTTTATTCCATGGACATTCCAACCGGACTACACGCAGCTGCCGCATTGCCGCAAACTAACAAGCGTGGAATATCTCCGCACCCTTGCCGTATCTCGACTGGTGCTGGACAATGTGGACAATATCCAGGTTTCCTGGGTCACCATGGGGCCGAAAATCGCCCAACTCGCCCTCTATTTCGGCGGCAATGATTTTGGGTCTACCATGATTGAAGAGAACGTGGTCAAAGCCGCTGGTGTCGCTTTCAGGCTCACCCGCGAAGAAATACACCGGCTGGTACACGCGGCCGGTTTCGTGCCCAGACAACGCACCATGGATTACACGCTGCTGGAGAACGACTAATGGCTATACGTCTTGGCAGAATCGGATACCTCAATGTCCTGCCCATATATCACCCGCTTGAATCCGGAATAATCGAAAACGATTTCGAAGTGGTTTCCGGACCGCCTTCCAAATTGAATATACTGATGGATGAAGGCAAACTGGATATTTCTGCAGCATCATCCATCGAATACGCCCGACATGCAGAAAAATACTATCTTGTCCCAGACATCGCCATCGGTAGCCGGGGACCCGTACAAAGTGTTCTGCTGCTGAGCCGCTTTCCCGTGGAAGAGCTTGAGGGAAAAACCATTCTGGTCAGTTCTCAAACACACACCTCTGCAGCGCTGTTATCCGTCCTGCAATCCCAACACTGGAACATCACGACCGATTACAGTATCGGCAGCGCATCCTTCGCGCTGCAAAACGGCGATCGACCGGATGCGATCCTGGCCATTGGTGACGAAGCGCTCAATCTACGGTATCACCCGGAATACCCTCACAGGATAGACCTAGGAGAAGCCTGGAGAGAACTGACAGGACTGCCCTTTATATTCGGCGTCTGGCTGGTACAACGCAAGAGCTGGGAAGAGCACAAAGAAAAGCTGATGGATGCCGCAAAGAAATTGATTAAGGGCAAAGAGTGGGGAACAGCCAACATGGCTCAAATCTGCTCTATGGCCGCAGAGAAAAGCTGCATGACTGACGAGGAAATGAGTTCCTATTTCAAAGGACTTGTCTACGATCTCGGGCCTGAAGAAAAAGAAGGCATGCTCGTATTTTACCGGCACCTCAAGGAAAGCGGACTCATAGAGCGCATCCCTGAACTCATCTTTATACCTTGATCAACGACTATTTGTTGAACTCGACAAACGCTTTGAGTGCAGGGAACATATAGCGCCCACGATGGTGGATAAGATAGAATTTTCTGCGCCCTTCGAGTTCGGGCACTTTCAGTTGCACGAGCTTGCCACGCTCAAGATAGTCATCTGCAACAAGTCTTGATATAAAACACACACCCACACCATTGAGCGCGTGAGAAAGGCTTTCACAAGTGCCTTCAACCTGACACCGCACCTTGAGAGAACGAGAGGAACTGCCGGTTTTGACCAATGCGCTTTCAAGAGCCATGCGAGTCGCCGATCCTCTCTCCCGCATGATCCACGGTAACGCCAACACTGCTTCAAGGGCCAGCTCCTGGTCGGTATCCATCAACCATGGAGCGGAAGGCGAAGCCACCACCATGGTTTCATCCTCTGCAATAAGATAGCTCTGTAAGTCACTATCTTCCGGATCAAGACCAACTATGCCCACCGGCCAGTCACCGTTGAGTACCCGTTTCACGACTTCTGAAGTATCACCAGTATGGACGGTAAAACTCACTTCCGGGTAGCTAACAGAAAACTCGGAAACGAGGCGGGGCAAGATGCTGTGGGAAGGAATCGTGGAACACCCTATCTGAAGATCCCCGACAACACGGTCTCGGAGTTCCTCGATGGAAGCTTTGGCGCTGTTCAGATTCTCGAATATGACCATGGCACGGCCATAAAGGACGTTTCCGGCCTGAGTAGGCATAACTGACCGACCGAGTCGATCAAAGAGCTTGACGCCGAGCTCTTCTTCCAGATTCGCCACATGTGAACTAATAGTCGGCTGAGAAAGAAACATCATGTCACCAGCTTTGGAAAAGCTCTGCAACTCATACACCTTGCAAAATGCTTCCAGCTTTCTCAAATCCATCCTATTACTCCCATTGATAATCTCAATAATAACAAGGAAAAAAGAGGGCAAGCATATGGCCTGCCCTCTTAATAATTATGCTTCTTCAGACTTAGGTGCTTCTTCAGCAGGCGCTTCGGCTGCAAGCTTGGTCAGCTCAATGATGACCATGGGTGCACAATCGCCCTTACGCGGCTGGGACAGCTTGATAATGCGGGTGTACCCGCCAGTGCCGCCCTCAAAGCGAGGACCGATTTCATCGAAGAGACGCTGAACCATCTGATGGCTGCCAAGGACCTTGTAAGCCTGACGGCGTGCATGGAGATCATTGCGCAGAGCCAAGGTGATGAGCTTGTCGATGATACGACGCAGTTCTTTTGCCTTGGGTTCAGTGGTGCGAATCTGCTCGTAAGTCATGAGCGCGCGGGCCATGTTCTTGAACATGGCGGCACGGTGAGTATTGGTCCGATTCAGTTTGCGACCTGACTTTCTATGCCTCATTTTTCTCTTTCCTCTTCAACCATTCCTGGTATTTCTTGTCAAAATCCTCAACGGTCATACCGAACTTGAGGGACATGGCATCCAAGACCCGACGAATTTCGTCAAGGGACTTGCGACCAAAGTTCTTGGTCTTGAGCATGGCCTGTTCGGTGCGCTGAACCAGCTCACCAACCAACTGGATGTTGGCGGCCTTCAAGCAGTTGGTGGCACGAACGGAAAGTTCGAGTTCATCAATGGACTTGAAGAGGTTGGGGTTCAAATCAATGGCATCTTCCTTTTCCTCTGCGGTCTCGGAAGAAAGCTCATCGAAATTGATGAACACCGAAAGCTGATCTTTCAGGATCTTGGCGCTGTATGCACAGGCATCCTCGGGAGAGACGGAACCGTCTGTCCACACTTCGAGGATGAGCTTGTCGTAGTTTGTCATCTGTCCCACACGCGCCTGTTCGACGGAGTATGCGACTTTCTTAACGGGGGAGTAGCTGGCGTCGAGGACCATGGAGCCGATTTCGTCGGTCAGTCCTTCGTGCATGTCGGCAGGAACATAGCCCTTGCCCATGCGAACTTCCAACTCCATCTTCATGGAGCGAGGTTCAGTCAGTGTGGCAATCAGCTGATCCTTGTTCAGAACGGTGACGTTCTGATTTTCCTGGATCATGCCAGCGGTGACCTGGCCTTTCTTGTTGGCTTCAAGGACCAAGCGCTGAGGCTCGTCCGTGGTCATTGCCATGCGAACCTGCTTCAGGTTCAACACGACCTCGGTCATGTCCTCAAGCACGCCCGGTACGGTGGTAAACTCATGCTGCACTCCCTCAATGGTGGCGGACACGATGGCACACCCCTGCATGGAGGAAAGAAGAACCCGGCGCATGGCATTGCCAATGGTAGTGGCAAAGCCGCGTTCCAAAGGTTCGCAGATGAATTTACCGTACATTTCGGAGGACTTGGGATCGCGCACGAGTTTCTCGGGCTTGACCAGTTCGCTCCAATTTCGGGTGTTGATGAGTTTGTCGCCGTTCTCAATAAGCATGAAGTCCCCTATTTACTTGGAGTACAATTCGACAATAAGCTGCTCGTTGATCGGGAACTGGATATCGTCCCGGCTCGGCATGGCCTTAACCGTGCCCTTGAAGTTGGCACCGTCGCTTTCCAGCCATTCGGGACAACCGCGACGAGCGATGACTTCCTGGGCCTCGTTGATCACAGGGATCTTACGGGCTTCCTCGCGGACCTCAATGACGTCTTCAGCTTTAACCTGCATGGACGGAATGTTCACACGGCGGCCATTGAGCTTGAAGATGCCATGAAGCACCAACTGACGAGCCTGGTTGCGAGAGTTGGCAAAGCCAAGGCGGTAAATCACGTTGTCGAGACGACGTTCGAGGAGCATCAACAGGTTGTGACCGGTGACGCCCTTCATGCCGTCGGCACGATGGTAGTACATACGGAACTGGCCTTCGAGCACGCCGTACATACGGCGAACTTTCTGCTTTTCACGCAACTGGATGGCGTAATCGCTCATCTTGTGACGCATGCGGCCGGAATGTCCCGGGGGGTACGGACGCTTTTCGTAAGCGCACTTATCAGTGTAGCAACGGTCGCCTTTGAGGAAGAGCTTTTCGCCCTCACGACGACACAGCTTGCATTTAGCTTGTGTATATCTTGCCACGATAATTCTCCTTAATTAGACCCTGCGGCGTTTCGGCGGACGGCAACCATTGTGGGGAATCGGTGTGATATCCCGAATGAAGGTCACCTTGAAACCAGCGTTGTTGATGGCGCGCATGGCGGCCTCACGTCCGGAGCCAGGGCCCTTGACGTAAATGCCGACTGTACGCATGCCGGAATCCTGAGCGCGCTTGGCGGCGGATTCAGCAGCCATCTGTGCCGCGAAAGGAGTAGACTTGCGGGAGCCCTTAAAATGAGCACCAGCGGAAGCCCAACTGACGACATTGCCTTTAACATCGGTAAAAGTCACGATCGTGTTATTGAACGTGGCTTTCACATGGGCAATACCGACGGGAATGTTCTTCTTTTCTTTTTTCTTCCCAGATCGACGGGGTTTAGCCATTGCCTTTATCTCCGTTGAATAAAAGTCTTATAAAACGTCCAGGTGCAGACGTGCACCTAAACGATATTCGCGTAAACGAACTTATTTCTTCTTACGGCCCATGACGGAACGGCGGG
The DNA here is from genome assembly GCF_020886695.1 of Pseudodesulfovibrio sediminis. Classification (NCBI taxonomy): domain Bacteria; kingdom Pseudomonadati; phylum Thermodesulfobacteriota; class Desulfovibrionia; order Desulfovibrionales; family Desulfovibrionaceae; genus Pseudodesulfovibrio; species Pseudodesulfovibrio sediminis. Next base: position 3,725,000 of record NZ_AP024485.1, on the reverse strand, counting down.
GACCCTTACGGGTACGGGCGTTGGTCTTGGATTTCTGACCGCGAACGGGCAGACCGCGACGATGGCGCAGGCCACGGTAGCAACCAATGTCCATCAGGCGTTTAATGTTGGTGGAAATCTCACGGCGGAGATCACCCTCAACTTTGTAATTATTTTCAATCTCGGTACGGATGGCAGAAACTTCATCAGCAGTGAGGTTGTCACTGTTGGTGTTCAGGTCTACCTTAGTATCAGCGAGAATCTTCAGGGCCATGGTCCGGCCGATGCCGTAAATGTACGTCAGCGCAATATCCATGCGCTTATTCTTCGGCAGATCAACACCAGCAATACGTGCCATAGTTATTTCCCTCTATCCTTGACGCTGCTTGTGGCGGGGGTTCTCACAGATGACCCGGAGCACACCATTGCGCCTGATTACTTTGCACTTTGAACACATTTTTTTAACAGAAGGTCTGACTTTCATGACCATTCTCCAATGTCTAAATAACAATAATGCCAACGCCCCCTTTCAGGGGTGGCCTTTTAAACGAAGCTGTATCTGATACAGCGTTTTCCTGTAAAGAGCAAGTCTAAATTTCCCATCTCCATGGGATCAATCAGACAAACTCAATATCCTTGGTCCGCCGGAGGTAACAGCAATGGTATGCTCAAAATGAGCAGACAGTTTCCTGTCCTTGGTTACTGCTGTCCAATTATCCTCAAGAACATCAACTTCGTGGGTCCCAACCGTGACCATCGGCTCAATGGCAAGCACCATCCCGGCCTTTAGAGGAATGCCGGTCATGCCCTTGGGGACGAAGTTGGGGATCTCTGGCTTTTCATGAAGATGACTGCCGATCCCGTGTCCTACAAAACGACGAACTATTCCAAAGCCAAACCCTTCGACATATGACTGGATTGCCGCGGAGATGTCATACAGGTTGTTTCCAGGTATGGCTTGTTCGATACCTTTATACAGAGACTCACGAGTTACATCCATGAGTTTCTGCGTCTCTTCAGCAACTTGCCCTACACCAAAAGTACGTGCGGAGTCACCAAAAAAACCATTATACACGACGCCCATATCAAAACTGACAATGTCTCCTTCCGTAATAATTCGCTCTTCGGAAGGAAAGCCGTGCACTATTTCTTCATTGACAGAACAACAAAGCGCAAAGGGAAAACCCTGGTACCCAAGGAATGCCGGACGTACATCGTACTCTTTGCACCTGGCTCTGCAAATCTCCTCGAAGTGCATGGTGGAAACGCCTGGTTTGACGTTTTCACCGAGCTCATCGAGAATCCGGGAAACAATACGATTGGCCTCACGCATGAGGCCAATCTCTTTGTCGTTCTTAAGGAAGACTCCCCTGAATTTTTTCAAGGTTAACGCCTGCCCTTCAGTTTATTACCTTTCCCCATCAAACCTTCATACTGACGCGAAATCAGATAGGATTCGATCTGGCCCATGAAATCCATGGCCACGCCGACCACGATCAGCAAAGAAGTACCACCGAAATAAAACGGGACACTGAATTTACTAATCAGAACCATTGGCAGCACACACACCGCAGACACATACAAGGCTCCCCACAGAGTAATGCGGGCCAGCACTTTATCGATGTGCTCACGAGTGCGGTTACCCGGACGAATGCCCGGTATGAAGCCGCCCTGCTTCTGGATGTTCTCTGCTATTCCCTTGGGATCAAACATGATCGCCGTATAGAAATAGCAGAAGAAGATGATGATTCCGATGAACAAAAGATTGTACACAATGGAATCAGGGCTCAGGAAACTGGAGAAATCCTTGAGAAACTCGTTGTTCGAAAACTGTGCGAGTGTCGCAGGGAACATCAGTATGGATGAGGCGAAGATGGGAGGGATAACACCAGCGGTGTTAATCTTCAAGGGCAGGTGCGTAGTCTGCCCACCCATCATTCTCCGACCATGCTGACGCTTGGCATAGTGAATCGGAATCCTGCGCTGACCACGCTCCATAAAGACGATGAAGGCCAACGTAGCAGCCATCACAACCAGGAGGAAGATCAGGATAAACAGAGAGATTTCACCCAGAGTCATCAACTGCACGGTCTTGATCAGCGCGGACGGAAGGCCCGCGATGATACCGGCGTAGATAATCAGGGAGATACCGTTTCCGATTCCCTTTTCAGTCATTTGTTCCCCCAACCACATCAGGAACACGGTTCCGGCGGTCAGGGTCAATATAGTCATCAATTTGAACCCGATACCGGAGAACAGGACCATGGGTGCACCCGTGGGTGAACTCATGGACTCAAGACCGGTGGCAATGGCAAAGCCCTGCACGATGGTAATGAGTACGGTCCCGTATCTGGTATACTGGGTTATTTTCTTTCGTCCAGCCTCGCCTTCTTCTTTCTGAAGACGCTTGAGCTCCGGGCTGACAACAGTCAGAAGCTGCAAGATGATCGAGGCCGAGATGTACGGCATGATCCCCAGGGCAAAGATGGACATCTTGCTGAGTCCACCACCTGAGAACATGTCGAATATCCCGAAGAGGGTGTTTTGCGCCTGTGCGAAAAACTCGGACAGCGCAGCACTATCGACGCCGGGAATAGGGATGTGAATGCCCATCCGGTAGACAGCGAGCAGTGCGAACGTCCAGAGCAGCTTGTTACGCAGCTCAGGCAACCGGGCAATGTTATCAACTCCTGACATCGTCTAAGTACCCTTCCGAACCAATAGAGTTAGGCTTCAATGGCCTTGGCAGTGCCGCCGGCCTTGGCAATTTTATCGGCAGCAGACGCGCTGAAGCGATGAGCTTCAATGGTCACAGCCGTTGCGACATCACCAGTACCAAGGACTTTGACGGGAGCGCCATTTTTAACAACGCCACGGTCATACATGTCCTTAAGGGTGATCTCTTCCTTGCCTTCGAACATGGCCAGCAAACGACCAACGTTCACAGCTTCGTACTCTTCACGGAAGGGATTCTTGAATCCGCGCTTGGGCAGACGACGAGCCAGAGGCATCTGGCCGCCTTCAAAACCGGGACGAACACCACCGCCGGAGCGGGAGTTCTGACCCTTGTGACCCTTGGCAGAGGTTTTACCCCAGCCGGAGCCGGAGCCGCGACCAATGCGCTTGCGATTCTTGTACTCTTCCGGGAAGGCGTAGAGTTCATGCAGTCTCATTATTCTACTACCTCCACCAGGTGCCTGACCTTATAGATCATGCCGCGGATAACAGGATTGTCATCGTGCTCTTTGACATGATTGATTCTGCGCAGGCCCAAAGCTTCCAGGGTTTTAACCTGATCAGGCTTGCACGCAATCTTACTTTTGATCTGTTTAACTTTTATCACGGCGATCTCCTTTACTTTCTCGGAGTAGAAACCGGGACTCCGCGCAGGGCGGAAACTTCCTCGGCGCTCCGAAGCGACTCGAGACCGGCAATAGTGGCACGCAGCACGTTGTGCGGATTATTGGTGCCAATAGCCTTGGTCAGGATGTCATGGACGCCAACGGCTTCCATGATCGCACGAACGGGACCACCGGCGATGATACCGGTACCACGGCTTGCAGGCTTCAAAACAACGCGGCCTGCACCATAGCGTCCCAGAACCTCATACGGAAGGGTGCCGTCCAGCAGAGGAACATTGATCATGCTCTTCTTGGCGCGTTCAGACGCCTTGCGAATGGCTTCAGGCACTTCGTTGGCCTTTCCCAGTCCATATCCGACTCCACCTTCACCATCACCGACGACCACCAGGCAGCTGAAGCTGAAACGGCGGCCACCCTTGACAACCTTGGCGACTCGATTGAGGTAGACGATTTTTTCAATCAATCCACTTTCATTCTGTTCCATTTTTCTTTCCTAGCTACCTAGAATTTAAGCCCGGCTTCGCGGGCGCCGTCGGCAAGAGCTTTGACCTTGCCGTGATAGATGTAACCATTCCGGTCGAAGACAACAGTTTCGATTTTCTTTGCCTGGGCGACTTCGGCGATAGCCTTGCCGACCTTGGCAGCGGAATCCTTGTTGGCCTTCAGAGACTCGCCATCCTTGTTCAGCACCTGAGTGCTGGTGGATGCCAAGGTCACGCCATTCACGTCGTCCACCAACTGAGCATAGATATGCTGATTGGAACGGAAGACGACCAGGCGAGGCCGTGCCTCGGTACCGGATATTTTCTTTCTGATGCGAGGCTTGCGACGAAGCCTCTGTGCATTCTTGCTTTTGCTCATGACTTATACCCCTACTTAGCGCCGGATTTACCAGCCTTGCGGCGGATATATTCGTCGATGTACTTGATGCCCTTACCCTTGTAGGGTTCCGGCGGACGTACGCGGCGGATCTGAGCCGCTACTTCACCGACAAGCTGCTTATCGATGCCGGAGATGGTCAGCTTGATGCCTTCCGCCTTGGCTTCGAGACCGGCAGGCAGGTCGAACTCGACCGGATGGGAAAACCCAACGGCCAGAACAACTTTCTTACCTTGCACCGATACTTTATATCCAACGCCGATGACTTCCAGGGTCTTCTCGAAGCCCTTGGTCACACCGTCAACGCAGTTGGCAAGCAGGGTCCTACGAAGACCATGCTGACCACGCGCATTGCGGGAATCATCAACGCGAGAGACATATACCTTGCCATCCTCGATCTTATACTCAACGGTCGGATCGACCGGAGTCTTCAAGGTCCCCTTAGGGCCCTTAACCTGGATCTCGGAGGCTCCAACAGACACCTCAACACCCGAAGGGATGTCGATGGGATTCTTTCCTATACGAGACATTATGGAACCTCTTTACCAGATTTCGCAGAGCAGCTCGCCGCCAACATTGGCCTCTTTGGCCTTGGCGCCCTCGAGCAGTCCCTTTGAGGTGGACACGATACAAATACCGATGCCGTTCTGGACACGGGGGATATCAGATGCACCAACATACACACGGCGACCGGGCTTACTGACTTTTTTCAAGCCAGTAATGAGCGGTTTGCCTGCGGCGTACTTGAGCTTAATACTGATGCCCCTGTCCTCGACAGCGTAGTCGGTGATATAACCTTCTTCCTTCAGAATACCCGCAATGGATGATTTCATCTTGGAAGTGGGTACGGCGACATCAGTATGATAAGCGCCATACGCATTCCGGATGCGGGTCAACATGTCGGCTACAGGATCAACAACAGCCATTTCATTTCTCCTTAATTACCAGCTCGCCTTGCGGACGCCAGGAAGTTCCCCAGCGAGAGCCTTGTTGCGGAAGCAAATACGGCAAATGCCGTAGCGCCTCAGAAAAGCCCGAGGACGGCCACAAATCGGACAACGATTGTAGGCGCGAACCTTGAACTTGGGTTTGCGGCGTGCCTTAACACGTAAGCTTGTTTTGGCCACTTTCCGTCCTCCTACTTTTTAAAGGGCATGCCAAGGAGATCAAGCAGAGTCTTGCTTTCCTTGTCAGTCTTGGCAGATGTGCACACAGTCACGTTCATACCCTTCACTAACTCAACCCTATCGATGTCAAGCTCAGGGAAGATGGTGTGTTCCTTGATACCCATTGTGAAGTTACCACGACCGTCAAAACCGCGATCGGGAATGCCGCGGAAGTCGCGGACACGGGGCAGAGCAAAGCTCACGAGCTTGTCATAAAAGTCCCACATTGCATCGCCGCGCAGTGTTACGCGAGTACCGACCGGCATACCTTCACGCAATTTAAACTGCGCGATGGATTTCTTTGCCAGGGTGACAACGGCCTTCTGGCCAGCGATGGCGGTCAATTCCTTAACAGCGGGTTCGATGAGCTTGCTGTTCTGGCTAGCTTCACCGAGGCCGATGTTCAGGGAGATCTTCGTCAATTTCGGGATCTCCATGGAAGAGGAATAACCGTACTCCTTGAGGAGCTCGGGGACGACCTTTTCATTATATACTTGTTCGAGACGTGTCATACTGATTCCTATTTGAAGGTCTCGTTGCACTTCTTGCAGAAGCGGACCTTCTTTCCATCTTCAGTCTTCTTGTACCCTACCCGCGTGGGCTTGGTGCATGCGTCGCATACAATAGCCACATTGGATACATGGATAGGGGCTTCCTTCTCGATAATTCCGCCGGGTTGTTGGGCATAGGGGTTCGCCTTGGTGTGGCGCTGAACCATGTTGACTTTCTCAACCAGAACTTTGTCCTGCTTCTTGAGAATCTTCAACACCTTGCCGATCTTACCCTTGTCTTTCCCGGCGATGACCATGACCTTGTCGTCTTTACGAATTTTAGTCTTCATCATCAAATCCTTACAGGACCTCGGGAGCGAGGGATATGATCTTCATGAAACCGGCTGCACGGAGTTCGCGAGCCACAGGTCCGAAAATACGGGTACCTACGGGATCGCCACCGGTGCCGAGCAGCACAGCGGAATTGTTGTCGAACTTTATGTAAGAGCCATCGGGACGACCGAAGCCCTTCTTGGTGCGAACGACAACCGCCTTCATAACCGAGCCCTTCTTCACTTTGGAATGGGGCATGGCTTCTTTGACGGACACTACAATAATATCGCCGACGCCTGCATAACGACGCTTGGAACCACCAAGCACCTTGATGCACTGGACCTTCTTGGCTCCAGAGTTGTCAGCAACGTCAAGATTGGATTCAACTTGTATCATGTTTCCTCCTAACCCTAGACGGCCTTTTCGAGGATCTGTACCAGATGCCACCGCTTGCGGCGGCTCAGGGGCCTCGATTCGACGATCTGCACCTTATCGCCAACACCGCAATCATTAGCCGGATCATGGGCCATGAATTTTTTGCGACGGCGAATGTACTTCTTCAGCAGCGGATGCTTCACCAGGGTCTCGACGCGGACGACAATTGTCTTGTCAGCCTTGTCGGAGATCACCAGGCCGGTGAGCACACGCTTGTTGCCTTGGTATTTAAACTCAGCCATTTCTCTACGCTCCCTGTCGTTCCCGCTGAATAGTCAGGATACGGGCGATGGTCTTTTTGGCGCCGCTGAGAGCTGTGGTGGTCTCGAGCTGAGCTGTGGCATGCTTGAAACGCATGGAAAACAGCTCGTGTCGGGTTTCCGTCAGCTTTTCGTTCAGCTTGGCGTCATCCAGTTCACGAAGTTCCTTGGAAGTAAGCATGTTATATACCCTCCTTCACAACGATAGCAGTCTTGATCGGGAGCTTGTAGGAAGCACGTTTCAGGGCTTCCTTGGCGAGCTCGATGTCGACGCCTTTTACTTCGTACATGATACGACCCGGTTTCACCGGTGCAACCCAACCGTCGGGTGCGCCTTTACCCTTACCCATGCGGACTTCCGCGGGCTTGGAGGTGACGGGGAAATCAGGGAAGATGCGAATCCAGACCTTACCGCCGCGCTTGATGTGTCGCATGATGGCGACACGAGCGGACTCAATCTGCTGGCTTGTGATCTTTCCGTGCTCCAGTGCCTTCAGGCCGATATCGCCGAAGGACACGCTGTTACCCCGTTGGGCCTTGCCTCTGAGGCGGCCTTTCTGCCGCTTTCTGAATTTTACTCGTTTTGGAGCAAGCATTACTGTTCTACCTCTTTGTCCAGAATCTCACCCTTGAAGATCCAGACCTTGACTCCGATTACGCCGTAAGTAGTAGCTGCTTCGGCAAAACCGTAATCAATGTCGGCACGGAGAGTGTGCAAAGGCACACGACCATCACGGTACCACTCGCCACGTGCGATTTCAGCGCCGGCAAGCCGACCTGCACACGCAACTTTGATACCCTCGGCGCCGAATTTCCTGGCAAGGCCCACCGTACGCTTCATGGCACGGCGGAAGGCAATTCGACGTTCAAGCTGCTGGGCGATGTTCTCAGCTACGAGCTGAGCTTCAACCTCCGGTCGACGGATCTCGTTGACCTCAATGGTGAATTCAGTTTGAAACTTGCTACGCAATTCTTCACGCAGCTTTTCTATCTCTACACCCTTGCGACCGATAACGATACCGGGACGCGCGGTGTGGATGATCAGGCGGATCTTGCCACCGGCACGCTCGATTTCGAGACGTGCAACGCCGGCTTGATACAATTTTTTCTTAACGAACTTGCGAACCTGGTCGTCCTGAAGGACGAATGCAGGATAGTCCTTTCTGCTGTACCAGCGGGACAGCCAGTTCTTGTTATACCCCAGACGAAAACCGTAAGGATGTACTTTCTGTCCCATACTACTGTTCCTTCACTACGATGGTAATGTGGCTGGTACGCTTACGAATACGGTAAGCGCGGCCCATGGCACGCGGCTGAATGCGTTTCCAGGTCGGACCTTCGTTAATCATGATCGTGTCAACGATCAGGGAATCGACATCGACTCCGGGCATCTGCTCTGCGTTGGAAACGGCGGAGTAGAGAACCTTGCTGAGAATCTTCGCGGCTTTCTTCGGAGTGAACCGGAGAATGTTGAGAGCATCTTCGACGCCCTTGCCTTTGATGTTCTCAGCAACAATACGGGTCTTGCGCGGAGAGACGCGAATGAACTTTGCGACTGCTTTAGCTTCCATGATGTCCTCCTACCCTACTTCTTTTTATCGGCGATGTGGCCGAAGTAGGTACGGGTGGGGGAAAATTCACCCAGTTTGTGTCCGACCATGTTTTCAGTCACGAACACAGGGATGAACTTCCGACCATTATGGACAGCGAAAGTCATACCGACCATCTCAGGGACGATCGTGGAACGGCGCGACCAAGTCTTGATCACGCGACGATCCTGATTTTCAGAAGCCACTTGGATTTTCTTGATCAGGTGACCGTCAAGGAACGGGCCCTTTTTAAGAGATCTAGGCATTAGTATATACTCCTACTTCTGGCCGCGGCGTTTGACGATGAGCTTCGAAGAAGCCTTCTTCTTGTTCCGGGTCTTGTAACCCTTGGCCGGGGTACCCCACGGGGACACCGGATGGCGACCACCGGAACTACGACCTTCACCACCACCCAGCGGGTGATCGATCGGGTTCATTGCAACACCACGAACCTTCGGGCGACGGCCAAGCCAGCGATTACGTCCGGCCTTACCGATCTTGATGTTCTCATGATGGATATTACCAACCTGACCGACAGTGGCACAACAAGTGGCCAGGACCTTGCGGACCTCACCGGAAGGCATGCGCAGGAGAGCGTATTTACCCTCTTTAGCAATCAGCTGTGCGTAGGTACCGGCTGCACGACAGAACTGACCACCCTTACCGGGCTGCAGTTCAATGTTGTGAACGATGGTACCGGTCGGAACCTGGGACAGCGCCATGGCGTTGCCCGGCTTGATGTCTGCACCCTCGCCAGCGAGGATGGTATCGCCCTGATTCAGGCCGACAGGAGCCAGGATGTAACGCTTTTCGCCGTCTGCGTAATGCAGAAGAGCGATACGTGCGCTGCGGTTCGGATCGTATTCGATCTCGGCAACCTTGGCAGTGATGCCAACCTTGTTGCGCTTGAAATCAACGATACGGTACAGAGTCTTGTGACCACCGCCGCGACGGCGCATGGTGACACGACCATTGTTGTTGCGACCGGCCTTTTTGGTCAGGCCCTTGGTCAGCGACTTCTCAGGAGTGGACCGGGTGATTTCCGCAAAGTCGGAAATGGTCTGGAACCGGCGCCCCGGAGAAGTAGGCTTAAGCTTACGGGTTGCCATGGTTACACTCCTTCGAAGATTTCGATTTTATCGCCTGCGGCAAGCTTGACGTATGCCTTCTTGTAGCCGGAAATCCGACCACCAGTGGCACGGCCGAACTTCATGCGCGGCATAGCTTTCTTAGCAACGATATTCACGGACTCTACCTTGACGTCAAAGGCAGTCTCGACAGCCTTCTTCACCTCGACCTTATTGGAATCGGGGTGGACGTAAAAAGAGACGTGATTGGATTGCTCTTTGATCTCGTTGGCCTTTTCAGACACGACGGGACGGAGCAGTACTTTCGAATAATCCATTACTTCAACCTCTCTTGAACGTCTTGAGCGGCGGCCTCGAGCATTACCAGCTGAGGGTAAAGCAGCACATCGTAAACATTCAGTTTGTCGGCTTCGATGACCTTGATGTGGGGCATGTTCCTTGCGGACAGCTCCAGGTTCTTGTCAGCGTTCTTGGCGACAATCAGGGTCTTGGTCATGCCGAGCTTTTCAGCAATAGCGGCGAAGGCCTTGGTCTTGATCTCGTCGAGATTGATGGCATTGACCACAGTGAGCTTCTCTTCGGAAGCGCGGGAGGACAGAGCCATTCTCAGGGCCAGCTTGCGGACCTTCTTGTTTACCTTGAAGGAGTAGTCGCGGGGCTGGGGACCAAAGGTGGTCGCACCGCCGCGCCACAGAGGCGAACGAACGGAGCCAGCGCGAGCACGACCGGTGCCTTTCTGGCGCCAGGGCTTGCGACCGCCGCCGGTCTTCAAAGCACGGTTCTTGGTGGCGTGGGTGCCCTGACGTACCGAAGCACGCTGAGCGCGAACAACGTGGTTGAGGATCTCGGGCATGATTTCTACCTCGAAAACCTCAGGAGCCAACTCAAAGTCGCCCACTTTCGTATTATTCTGATCTACAATATTGATTTTAGCCATGACGTATACCTCTTAGCCGTTCTTGCGGATCATCACGAGGCCGTTATTGGGGCCGGGCACTTGGCCCTTGACCAGGAGGACATTGTCCTCGGGCCTGACATCGACGATTTCCACGTTGCTCAAGGTCACACGTGCATTACCCATCTGACCGGGCATTTTCTTGCCCTTCCAGACACGGCCGGGGAAGGTGGCGTTACCGATAGAACCGGGAACGCGGTGAACCTTCTCTGCACCGTGGGAGGCGCGGGAGCCAGCGAAGTTGTGACGCTTCATGACACCCTGGAAACCTTTACCCTTGGAGGTACCGGTCACCTTGACTTTATCACCAGCGGCAAAAATGTCGACAGTGATTTCCTGGCCGAGCTCATACTCTTCAACGGCATCAAGGGGAAATTCCCGGAGAGTGCGGTAGAGTTCTTTGCCAGCCTTGGCCATGTGGCCTTTCATGGGCTTGTTCACCTTGCGCTCAGCAATGGCATCATAGCCGAGCTGCAGGGCGTTGTAGCCTTCATTGTCCTTGGTCTTGATCTGCATGACCGGGCAAGGACCAGCCTCGATTACGGTCACAGGACAGACAGTACCATCGTCCTTGAATATGCGAGTCATGCCCAGCTTCTTGCCAAGCAATCCGAGAGTCTTAGCCATAACTATACTCCTAGAGCTTGATCTCGACGTCCACGCCTGCGGGCAAGGAAAGCTTGCCAAGAGCGTCAACAGTCTGCTGAGTGGGTTCAAGAATATCCAGAAGACGCTTGTGAATGCGCATTTCGAACTGCTCACGAGACTTTTTGTCAACGTGAACAGACTTCTGGATGGTTGTACGATGGATATCGGTGGGCAGCGGCACGGGGCCGGCAATTGCCGCACCGGTATTCCGGGCGGTGTCAACGATCTCGGTGACAGCCTTGTCCAGAATACGGTAATCGTATGATCTCAATTTAATTCTGATGCGATCGCTCGCCATCGAAGCAGCCATAGTGCTTTCTCCTCAAAGGATTTATCTTTACCAGCGTCTCAAATAAAAAAAGGACGCTATTCATTGCAGCGACCGGGATGAGTACATCCCAGACGCCGCACTGTCAAGCAAAGGGAAAATCCTAGGCTCTACGTTAATCTGTACCTTTCATCAATTCATCAGCCAGGCTGTTCGGCAACTTTTCGTAGTGGTCGAACTGCATGGTGAATGTCGCCCTGCCCTGGGTCTTCGAACGAAGATCCGTGGCATACCCGAACATTTCGGACAGCGGGACGAAAGAACGAACAACCTGTACGCCTGCGCGGGCTTCCATTTCACCCACGCGGCCACGACGGCCATTCAAATCACCCATGACATCACCGAGGTAATCCTCGGGAGTCACTACTTCAACCGACATGATCGGCTCAAGCAGTACGGGCTTTGCATTGCGGCAGGCTTCCTTGATTGCCAGAGAACCGGCGATGTAGAAAGCCTGTTCGCTGGAGTCAACTTCGTGATAGGAGCCGTAAACCAGCTTGACCTTCACGTCGACAACCGGGAAACCAGCGACGATACCATTCTTCATGGCGTCGACAATGCCCTTACTAACAGCGGGGATGTATTCCTTGGGAATGACACCACCCTTGATTTCGTCTTCGAACTCGTAGCCCTTCTCAGGGTTGGGTTCGACTTCGAGGACAACGTGGCCATACTGACCACGACCACCAGACTGTTTGGCGTGCTTGACATCAACCTTTTTCGGTGCGGAGATGGTCTCTCGATATGCGACGCGGGGTGCACCCACGTTTGCGTTGACATTGAACTCCCTGAGAAGACGGTCAACGATGATTTCGAGGTGCAACTCGCCCATTCCTGCGATCAGGGTCTGTCCAGTCTCTTCGTCAGTCTTGACACGGAAAGACGGATCTTCCTTGGCAAGCTTGACCAGAGCGGCGGACAAGGTGTCGCGGTCAGCCTTAGTCTTGGGTTCGATAGCCACTTCGATGACCGAATCAGGGATATCAAGGGACTCCAGCACGACTGCGTGCTTGAGGTCGGACATGGTATCACCGGTGGCTACGTATTTGAGGCCGACGGCAGCGACGATGTCACCAGCGTATGCCTCTTTTATTTCTTCACGCTTGTTGGCGTGCATTTTCAGAAGACGACCAATGCGCTCTTTCTTGCCGGTGGCAGCGTTCATGACAGTGTCACCGCTGACGATCTTACCGGAGTAGATACGCAGGAAGGTCAGGTGACCGACAAAGGGGTCGGTCATAAGTTTGAAAGCAAGCGCTGCGAGCGGCTTATCGTCGTCGCAGGGGCACTCGATCTCTTCCTCGGAGTGAGGGTCAATACCCTTCATGATTTCGATGTCGAGCGGAGAAGGCATGTAATCAACAACAGCGTCAAGCAGGGGCTGAACGCCTTTGTTCTTGAATGCAGTACCACACAGCACGGGGCAGATGGCAAGGTTGGTGGTCGCCTTGCGAACGCCTTCACGCAGCTCCTCAGGAGTCAGCGCTTCGTCGGCCATGTACTTATCGAGAAGCACTTCGTCTTCTTCAACAACGGCTTCGATCATCTCGGTGCGCATCTCTTCATACTTGTCCTGCAGTTCTGCGGGGACATCGATGGTGGAGAAGCTGGCACCATGATCTTTATGATCATATATATATGCTTTGCCTTCAATCAGGTCGACAACGCCTTCGAATTCGTCTTCAGCGCCGATGGGCAGCTGAACGGGCACGGCTTTCGCGCCAAGGCGGGTCTTCATCATGTCAACGCAACGGAAGAAGTCCGCGCCAATGCGGTCCATCTTGTTGACAAAGGCCATACGGGGAACGCGGTAACGGTCCGCCTGACGCCATACGGTCTCGGACTGAGGCTCAACACCGGCAACGGAGTCAAAGACGGCTACAGCGCCGTCCAGGACGCGCAGGGCGCGCTCGACTTCCATAGTGAAGTCAACGTGACCGGGTGTGTCAATGATGTTGATGCGATGATCGCGCCACATGCAGGTGGTTGCAGCAGAGGTAATGGTAATACCACGCTCCTGCTCCTGAACCATCCAGTCCATGGTCGCTTCACCATCGTGAACTTCACCGATTTTATGGGATACACCGGTGTAAAACAAAATGCGCTCTGTAGTGGTAGTCTTACCCGCATCAATGTGGGCCATAATACCAATATTGCGCTGTTTATCTCTGGGGATCTTCCTGGGCACTTCGTTTCTCCGTGACTACCAGCGGTAGTGAGCAAAAGCTTTGTTAGCTTCTGCCATCTTGTGGGTGTCTTCGCGCTTTTTAACGGCGCCGCCACGGTTATTGAATGCGTCCAGAAGTTCGCCGGACAAACGGGCAACCATGCCCTTCTCACCACGACCGCGTGCGTAGCCGATCAGCCAGCGAATGGCCAGAGCGGTCTGACGGTCAGGACGAACTTCCAGAGGAACCTGGTAGGTCGCACCACCGACACGGCGGGACTTGACTTCCAAGGCCGGACGGATGTTGTCCAGGCACTTTTCAAAGGCCTTCAAAGGCTCTTCGTTTGTCTTGGCAGCCAGGGTTTCGATAGCCTGGTAGAAAATTCTTTCAGCAGTTGACTTCTTACCGTCCAACATAAGACGGTTGATGAAGCGAGTGATCAGTTTGCTGCCGTATACTGGATCCGGCAGGATCTGTCTCTTTTGGACAGGACCTTTACGAGGCATTTTTTTCTCCTTGAATTTCATCCGGGTGGACATTATTTCGGGCAGCCTCCGCCCTACTTTGTCGTCCCTACCCGGGCATTACGAAAAAGCTCTAACCTATTTCGGGCGCTTGGTGCCGTACTTGGAACGACCACGGCGACGATCATCAACACCAGAGGTATCGAGAGTACCGCGAACGATGTGGTAACGGACACCGGGAAGGTCTTTTACACGACCGCCACGGATCAGAACCACGGAGTGTTCCTGCAGGTTATGGCCTTCACCACCGATATAAGCGGTGACTTCCATGCCGTTGGTCAGGCGAACACGAGCAACCTTACGAAGCGCGGAGTTCGGCTTCTTAGGGGTGGTGGTGTAAACCCTGGTGCAAACACCACGACGCTGAGGGCATTCCATCAGGGCCGGGGTCTTCTTCCGTTTGGGCTGCGCCAGGCGGCCTTTACGGATCAGCTGGTTAATGGTGGGCATTCATCCTCCAATCATTAGTTAATAGATTACCCACGCGCAAAAATTGCGCAAAGAGGACCGCAAGTAATCCACAAAGAGCGACGTTGTCAAGTGATTTCGTCGGTCAATGGACACTCAGTTTAGCCTCTGTGGTCCAAAAAGATTGGAGAGGCCATGCCTCTCCAATCTTTTCAATCAGTTATTTACTCTCCGAGGAGAGTTATAATCTTAAGCAACTATTCCTGCGGCATGTCCACCAGCAACGGACTTTCCTCAAGCTCCTCCAGGAACTTGTCAGGACGCTCGGCCTGTTCAGGCACTGCGATTCCGGAGTCGGTGTATTTGCGGAAGCCAGTACCGGCAGGCACCAGGCGACCAACAATGACATTCTCTTTCAAGCCGCGCAGATAGTCGCATTTACCCTTCAGGGATGCTTCAGTCAGGACCTTGGTGGTTTCCTGGAAGGAAGCAGCCGAGATGAAGGAATCAGTGGACAGAGATGCCTGGGTGATACCCAGAACAAGCGTTTCAGCCACGGCGGGAGTACCACCCTCGGCAACGATCTTGCTGTTCTCCTTCATGAACCGGAGTTTGTCGACCTGCTCTCCCATGAGGAAGCTGGTGGAACCCGGATCAAGGATGGAGACCTTCTTCAACATCTGACGCACGATGATTTCAATATGTTTATCGTTGATATTAACACCCTGGAAGCGATACACGTCCTGGATTTCTTCAACGAGGTAACGAGCCAGGTGTTTCTCACCCTTGATACGCAGGATGTCATGCAGTTCCGGAGAACCTTCCGTGAGCAGGTCACCGGCTTCGACGAAGTCAGCTTCCTGAACAGTGATATGCTTACCCTTGGGAATAAGGAATTCCTTGGTATCACCGGTTTCCGGAGTGACAATAACCTTGCGTTTACCCTTGGACTCAGGACCAAAGGTGACAATGCCGTCAATGGAAGAGACAACGCCCATATCCTTGGGCTTGCGGACTTCGAAGAGTTCGGCAACACGCGGGAGACCACCGACGATATCCTTGGTCTTGGAGGATTCACGCGGCTTACGGGCGATAACGTCACCAGCCTGAACCGTGTCTCCGTCCTTGACCATAAGAATGGCACCGACCGGCATGGCGAAGTTGGCATCGATGTCGGTGCCGGGCCGCTTGACCGGAGTTCCGTCCTCACCCATCAGGGTGACAGCAGGACGGTAGTTGGTGGTACGATACTCCATAATCGTAAAGGACGCTCTGGAGGTACGGTCTTCCTGTACGGTCTGGCCTTCAATGATATCCTTGAACTTGATGACACCGTTGGCGTCAACAATGAACGGCTCCATGTACGGATCCCATTCAACCAGAGGTGTACCCTTCTTAACGTCCTGACCTTCATCCACCAGCAGACGAGAACCGGAAGGCAGCACGTATTTCTCGCGCTCACGACCCTGTTCGTCGACAATGCTGACCTGACAGCTCTTACCAAGGACCATCTTGTGACCATCGGAGTTGACAACGGTCCGCATACGAGTCGTGACGACACGACCGTTATGCTGGGACTCGATGTTCGAGGATTCAATTTCCTTGGATGCGGTACCACCGATGTGGAAGGTACGCATAGTCAGCTGGGTTCCAGGCTCACCAATGGACTGAGCGGCGATAATACCGACCGTCTCACCCACGTTGACCAGGTGGCCGCGAGCAAGGTCACGACCATAACACATGGCACATATGCCCTGCTTGGATTTACAACTCAAGCCGGAACGAATGGTGATGGTGTTGACGCCGGACTCATCGAGTTTCTTGGCGTACTTGGAATCAATAATGGTGTTGGCCGGGATAACCAGCTCACCGGTATTTTCATCATAGGTGTCGAACATGGTCACACGACCGAGGACACGTTCTGCCAAGCGCTGCTTGATTTCACCGCCCTTGGTGTAGTGGCCGAGTTCAAGGCCATCCACTGTGCCGCAGTCGATCTCGGATACGGTCACATCCTGAACAACGTCAACGAGACGGCGTGTCAGGTAACCGGAGTTAGCGGTCTTGAGCGCAGTATCGGCCAGACCTTTACGAGCACCGTGAGTGGAGATGAAGTACTGCAGAACCGACAGACCTTCGCGGAAGGATGCGGTAATCGGAGTCTCGATGATTTCACCGGAAGGTTTGGCCATCAGACCACGCATACCAGCAAGCTGACGCATCTGGTCCTGGTTACCACGAGCACCGGAAGTGGCCATCATGTAAATGGGGTTGAAGCTGGAGTTGATCTCAGTCTTGCCGGTCTTGGGATCGGTCAGGACGTCAGTGGACATCTCCTGCATCATTTCGTTGGACACGTCGTTGGTGACCTTGGTCCAAACGTCAACCACCTTATTGTATTTCTCAGTACGGGTAATAATACCGTCCTGGAACTGGTTTTCGATCTCGTCAACTTCGGAGTTGGCGGTAGCGAGCATCTTTGCCTTGGCATCAGGAATCTTGAGGTCCTTGACGCCGATGGTCACACCAGCGCGGGTTGCGAATTCGTAACCCAGATCCTTGATCCTGTCGCAAAGAATGACCGTGGCCTTGGTGCCTGCCAAACGGTAGGCGCCGGTGACCAGGGCTGCGATGTTTTTCTTGTTGAGCACGCAGTTGACCAGCTCGAACGGAACGTTTTTCGGCAGCAGTTCGCTGACGATGATACGTCCGGTGGTCGTCTCGACAATCTCTCCATCAATACGAACCTTGATACGGGCGTGAATGCCGACGGCACCAAAGTCGTAAGCGGAAATGACCTCGCCCTTGTCGGCAAAGATCATGCCCTCACCCTTTTCGAAGGAGCGCGGCGTGGTCAGATAGTACAGACCAAGAACGATATCCTGCGAGGGGTTGATAATGGGCGTACCGTTAGAGGGGCTCAGAATGTTGTTGGAACTCATCATGAGAACACGGCATTCGATCTGCGCCTCTACGGAGAGCGGGACGTGCACAGCCATCTGGTCACCGTCAAAGTCCGCGTTGTAGGCGGAACAAACGAGCGGGTGCAACTGAATGGCCTTACCCTCGACCAGCAGCGGCTCGAAAGCCTGGATGCCAAGTCTGTGCAGGGTCGGTGCACGGTTGAGCATGATCGGGTACTCGCGGACCACGTCTTCCAGGATATCCCAGACGACCAGATCTTCGCGCTCGACCATTTTCTTCGCTGATTTAATGGTGGTGGCAAGCTCACGTTTTTCAAGCTCGGAATAAATAAACGGCTTGAAGAGCTCCAGTGCCATCTTCTTGGGCAAACCGCACTGATGCAGCTTGAGCTTGGGACCGACAACGATAACGGAACGACCGGAGTAGTCAACGCGCTTACCCAGAAGGTTCTGGCGGAAGCGGCCCTGCTTACCCTTGATCATGTCGGACAGGGATTTCAGCGGACGACCGTTGGTGCCGGTAATGGCACGGCCGCGGCGACCGTTGTCGAACAAGGCGTCAACGGCTTCCTGCAACATGCGTTTTTCGTTGCGGATAATGATCTCGGGCGCGCCCAGCTCCAACAATCTTTTCAGACGGTTGTTGCGGTTGATGACACGACGGTAGAGATCGTTGAGGTCGGACGTCGCAAAACGACCGCCATCAAGAGGTACCAGCGGGCGAAGTTCGGGCGGGATGATGGGAATCACTTCCATGATCATCCACTCCGGCTTATTACCGGATTCGAGGAAGGCCTCGACGATCTTCAAACGCTTGGTGATTTTTTTCTTCTTGGTCTGGGACCGGGTGGTCTGTGACTCGTCACGCAGTTCAGCACGCAGGGTCGGCAGATCCAGAGCCTGGAGCATGGTGCGCACGGTTTCAGCACCCATGCCCACTTCCAGAGCGTCTTCGCCAAAGTGGTCGATGACCTGGAAGTACTGGTCCTCACTGACAACCTGGTGCGTCTTGAGGGGAGTTTCTCCCGGATCAAGAACAATGAAGGAATCAAAATAGAGTACCTTCTCCAGATCAGCCATGGTGATGTCCAGAAGCGTACCGATTTTGGACGGCAGCGTCTTCAGGAACCAGATATGTGCAACCGGCGCGGCCAGCTCAATGTGGCCCATGCGCTCACGGCGTACTTTGGAGGCAATAACCTCAACACCGCATTTCTCGCAGACGATGCCGCGATGCTTCATGCGCTTGTACTTGCCGCAGTTGCATTCGTAATCCTTCACCGGGCCGAAGATTTTGGCACAAAAAAGGCCATCACGCTCCGGCTTGAAGGTGCGGTAGTTGATTGTTTCCGGTTTTTTCACCTCACCGAAAGACCATTCACGAATGGTTTCAGGTGCGGCGATGGATATCTGGATAGCCTTCAGGTTACGCCCTTGGGCAGCAGCATTCGGCGCTCCACGTAATGTGAACAGATCGTCCAACGTCATGGATATCCCCTATCGTAAAAAGTTATCTCAAGCTTGGCCGGCCATTCGACCGGCCAAGCATATTACCTTGTAACAGTCCGGCCTTAGTCCACCAGCGGCTTGGGCGCTGCGGGGAAAGCGGGAGCCTGCGATGCAGGACGCTTCCGATCCTCGTAGTGCAGGGTCACATCCAGACCCAGCGACATGAGTTCCTTGACCAGAACGTTGAAGGATTCCGGCAAACCGGCTTCCAGGAAGTTGTCGCCCTTGACGATCTTCTCGTACATCTTCACACGACCCTGCACATCGTCAGATTTGACGGTGAGGAATTCCTGCAGAAGATAGGCGGCGCCGTAGGCCTCAAGGGCCCAGACTTCCATTTCACCAAGACGCTGACCACCAAACTGAGCTTTACCACCCAGAGGCTGCTGCGTGACAAGCGAGTACGGGCCCGTGGAACGGGCGTGAATCTTCTCATCAACGAGGTGATGCAGTTTGAGGATGTACATAATACCCACGGTAACGCGACTATGGAACGGCTCACCGGTACGTCCATCATAAAGAATAAACTTACCGTCTGAAGCGAGACCGGCCTTTTCGAGCCAACCCCAGATGCCATCTTCATTGGCTCCGTCAAAGACCGGAGTCTTGGCGACGATACCATTCTTGAGCTTCTTGAGCGCGTTGACGAACTCTTCATCACTCATTGTGTCAATGAGTTCGTACATGTCGGGCGTATCCAGAATGTCTTTCACGGACTCGCGGATATCCTTGAGTGCGTTACCGGACTCTTCCATCATGGCAGTGACCTGCTGACCGAGCTTACGCCCTGCCATACCCAGGTGCGTTTCCATGATCTGCCCGATATTCATACGGGAGGGAACGCCAAGCGGGTTAAGGACAATGTCCATGGGAGTACCATCGTCAAAGAACGGCATGTCCTCTTCCGGAAGGATACAGGACACAACACCCTTGTTACCGTGACGGCCAGCCATCTTATCGCCCACGGAAAGCTTACGCTTCACGGCGACGTAGACCTTGACCATCTTGATGACGCCCGGAGGCAGATCGTCACCTTCAGTGACTTTCTCGCGCTTGACGTCATATATATTCTTAATAAAAGCGATCTGCTGCTCGTAATCGGCAACAGTCAGCTTGATCTGATCATTGATTTCCTTGTCAAAGACACCGATAAGCTTCTTGACGGGCATGCCGTCAATGGCTTCACGTTCGACGACTTCTCCGGTGGCACCAAGTTTGATCTTCTTGGAGCCGACAAGATCTTTCTTGAGCTTGGCGCCTTCGGCGTAGCTCCAGATCTTATCGCGGACAGCGTCGGTCAAGGCAGCAATATGCTTCATTTCCTTGACGTCGAATGCTGCAAGCTCGTTGTCCTCAATGGATTTGGTGCGGTCATCCTTGTCGCCGGAACGACGGTTGAAGACCTTGACGTCAACGATGGTACCGGAAATTCCCGGCGGCACCTTCAGGGAGGTGTTCTTCACATCGCGCGCCTTATCACCAAAGATGGCACGAAGGAGCTTCTCTTCAGGAGTCAGCTGTGTCTCGCCCTTGGGCGTGATCTTACCGACCATGATATCATCGGGCTTGATACGGGCACCGATACGGATAATACCGCATTCATCCAGGTTCCGAAGCATTTCTTCGGAGACGTTGGAGATATCGCGGGTCACTTCTTCGGGTCCGAGCTTGGTGTCTCGGGCGACCAGTTCGAATTCCTCAATATGAATCGAGGTGAACACGTCTTCCTTGACCATGCGTTCAGAGATGAGGATGGAGTCCTCAAAGTTGAATCCGCACCAGGGCATGAACGCCACGAGCAGGTTCTTACCGAGAGCGAGCTCGCCATGGTCAATGCCGGGACCGTCTGCCAGAACCGCGCCCTTCTGGACACGCTGACCGACCTGCACGCGAGGCGTCTGGCCGAAGCAGGAGTTCTGGTTGGACTTATGCCACTTCTGCAGTTCGTAGTGCTTGGCACCACCGGAAGTGGAATAGATACCATTATCATAGTTGATAATGATGCGCTCGGCATCGACAAAGTGCACGACACCGTCTTCTTCCGCAAGCACGCAAGCGCCAGAGTCGCGAGCGACCGGGCCTTCCATGTCAGTACCGACAAGGGGTTCTTCGGCCTGCAGCAAAGGCACGGCCTGACGCATCATGTTGGAGCCCATCAACGCACGGTTGGCGTCATCGTGCTCCAGGAAGGGAATCAGTGCAGCCGAGATGGAAACCGTCTGGCTGGGGCTGATATCCATACAGGTGATATCTTCGGCTGCGGTCAGCTGAACATCACCGGCAAGACGCGCATTGACACGCGGATTCACGAACACGCCCTTGGCATCCAGGGGAGCATTGGCCTGCGCCACCACTTCCTTGGCTTCCTTGGAAGCGTCCATGTAGTAGATTTCATCAGTGGTCTGCTTGTCCTTGACCATGCGATACGGTGTTTCAATGAAACCGTAATCGTTGACCTTGGCATAGGTGGTCAGCGAGACGATCAGACCGATGTTCGGTCCTTCAGGAGTCTCAATAGGACAAATACGACCGTAGTGAGAGGTGTGCACATCGCGCACCTCAAAACCAGCACGTTCACGAGTCAGGCCACCGGGTCCGAGAGCGGACAGACGGCGTTTGTGCGTGACTTCAGAGAGCGGGTTGGTCTGGTCCATGAACTGGCTGAGCTGGGAAGTTCCGAAGAACTCCTTCAGGACAGCGGCAACCGGTTTGGGGTTGATCAGGTCATGAGGCATCAGGGTGGCGACTTCCTGCAGGGACATGCGCTCCTTGATCGCGCGTTCCATGCGGACGAGGCCGATGCGGTACTGGTTTTCCACCAGCTCACCCACCGGGCGCACACGACGGTTGCCCAAGTGGTCGATATCATCGGCAGGACCGTGGGAATCCTTGAGTCGCATCAGTTCCTTGACCGCAAGAAGGATATCTTCGTTGGTCAAGGTGCGCGTATTCAGGTCCACGTCCTGATTCAGACGAGAGTTAAGTTTGTAGCGACCCACGCTGGACAGATCGTAGTAATCGGAAGACCGGAACAAATTCTCGAAGAAGTTGGACGCGATCTCGGGCGTGGGCGGAGAGCTGGGACGCAGGCGACGATAAATCTCGATCTGCGCTGTTTCCAGGTCTGTGGTCTTGTCAAGAAGCAACGTATTGCGGAGCGCATCGGAAACGTCCATGCCGCGGGTATGCAGCACTTCCAGATCCTTGATCTGATGAAGACGCAGATTTTCGAGAAGATCTGCAGTAACCTCTTCAGCAGCTTCGGCGATAACCTCACCCTGCTTGTCCACAATATCCTTGGCCAGGAAAAGGCCGAGCAGCGAAGCCGGATCGACCTCAATATTCTTGACCTCGTTCCTGACGAGCTTCTTCCAGGCACCCTTGGTGATGTTCTCGCCCTTCTTGACCGTGACCTTGTCACCGATCTTGATATTGGCGAAAGCAAGTTCCTTCCTGTACTGCTCTGCCACGACCTTCCGCTGCACCTTTGTTTTCAAAATGGTGTAGGATTCAATGTCGTAGAAGTAATCGAGAATGTCAGTACGAGACAGTCCCATGGCTTTCAGCAGGATGGTGACCGGCATCTTTCTACGGCGGTCAATGCGCACGTAGAGGATGTCCTTGTGGTCGAAGTCGAAGTCCAGCCAGGAGCCGCGCATGGGAATAATGCGACTTGAATAAAGCACCTTGCGGCTGGAATGGGACTTACCGGAATCATGCTCGAAGATGATACCGGGGGAGCGTTGGAGTTGGTTGACAATGACACGTTCGGTGCCGTTGATGACATATGTTCCCTTTTCCGTCATCAGCGGAAGTGTACCGAAATAAATGTCCTGTTCCTTGATATCGCGAATCGTACGGTTGCCAGTCTCTTCATCCACGTCAAAAACTACGAGACGGACGGTGATACGGATGGGTGTCTCGTAGGTCAGGCCTTTCGAGATGCACTCATCGACGTCGTATTTTGGTTCGCCGATTTCATAAGATACGAAATCAAGGCTTGCGGTCTTGTTGAAATCTTCAATGGGAAACACGGACCGAAACACGCCTTCGAGACCGAAGTCACCACGACTGGCCGGAGGAGTGTCCACCTGGAGGAAACGATTGTACGAATCCACCTGGAGTTCCAGCAGGTGTGGAATCGGAAGCGTGTTGACGATTTTGCCGAATTTTTTTCTCAGTTGACCCATTGTACCCTCATGCATGAGCGGTTGATGGTTGGGGCGCGGGGCCTTGGGGAGCCCTTACCCTCTGTCGGGCGCATCGACCGAAGAAAACGGTCGGTGCGGGAAATAGGGTAGATATGCTGTAGCCGGAACCAAAACCCCGGCAAACCGACGAGGAGCAGACGTATATCTTACAGCGAATTAACCCAGTAATCGAACGATGATTACTCTAGTATATATACATACAGAGCAAAGAGCGCAACGCCCTTATTACAAGGGCGAGCGCTCTTTGCTTTGTTAGCTTAAGTAGCTGAAGTTACTTAACTTCAACTTCGGCGCCGGCTTCCTGAAGCTGCTTGGCGGCTTCATCAGCTTCTTCCTTGGAAACGCCTTCCTTGATAGCCTTGGGAGCTTCATCAACGATAGCCTTGGCTTCTTTCAGGCCCAGGCCGGTGATAGCGCGGACAGCTTTGATGACAGCAATTTTGTTGCCACCTGCGCCGGCCAGAACAACGTTGAATTCGGTCTGCTCATCAGCACCACCAGCGTCACCGCCAGCAGCGGGAGCTGCAACGACAGCTGCGGCAGGAGCAGCAGCCTCGACGCCGAAGACGTCTTCGAGTTCTTTGATGAATTCGGACAGTTCCAGGACGGTCATGGCGCCGATGAACTCGACGACCTGTTCTTTGGTAATATCAGCCATTGTAAATCTCCTTAAAAATTGATTCGCTTTGAACCTAGTTTACGCAGCTTCTTTCTGATCCTTGATCGCAGTCAAGGCATACAGGAATTTGCGTTCGATGTTTGCGAACAGACACACGAAATTACGCGGTACGGCTTGCATTGTGCCGAGTACGGAACTCAGAAGCTCAGGCTTGCTGGGCATCTTGGAGAGTTCTTTTACTGCATCGCTGTCAAGAAATTGGCCTTCGAGAGTGCCGTAACGCATGGAGAACTTTTTGTTCTCCTTGTCGAACTCGGCAAGCGTCTTGGCAAGGGCGACGGGATCGTCGTACCCAAGCGCAACAGCGCAGTTCTCTTTAAGGTGTTCGCTCAATTCACCGTGATCGGTATCCTTGAGAGCCAACCGGGCCAGGGTATTCTTGACGACTTGGTAGTCAACACCGACTTCGTAGCACTTGGCGCGCAACTGGGTCATTTCCTCAACGGAAAGGCCCTTGAAATCGGTGACGACGGCGATGCTAGCGCGCGAAGCTTTTTCGTGCAGCTGCTCGATGATCAGGGCTTTTTCTTGCCTTTTCATCTACCACTCCTCGTCGTTCGGCCCGGAAAGCAGGTCAAAGCGTTGTCTAAGCAGGATATTAAGAGGGTCACAACCCTCACCTACCGTCTCTGACTCAACCTTCCGTGCGATTATCTACAGGACTCCCCAGAGGGAGTCCGGCATTCCAATAATGTTTTAGACGTCCAGGAATTTCCGGACAGTCAGGGGGTCAATTTTGACACCAGGTCCCATGGTGGACGAAACAGCCAGTGCTTTCATGTAGGTACCCTTCGCAGAGGAAGGCTTCATACGCATGACAGTGTCCAGCAGGGCTCTCAGGTTCTCAAGGAGCTTGTCAGCGCCGAAAGAAACCTTGCCGATGGGAGCGTGGAGTACACCGGCCTTGTCGACCTTGAACTCGACCTTACCGGCCTTGAGTTCGGATACGGCGGTGGCCACGTCCATGGTAACGGTTCCGGTCTTGGCGTTAGGCATCAGGCCACGAGGACCGAGCACACGACCAATCTTACCGACCAGAGCCATCATGTCAGGTGTTGCAACGGCTTTGTCAAAATCAAGCCAGCCACCCTGAATTTTTTCGACCAATTCATCGGAACCGTAGAAATCGGCACCGGCTTCCTTGGCCTCATTTTCCTTTTCGCCCTTACAGAAGACTGCGACGCGAACGTCTTTGCCAAGCCCATTGGGCAGGCTGACAGCACCACGAATCATCTGGTCAGAGTACTTGGGATCAACACCGAGGTTGATAGCGACATCAACGGTTTCGTCGAACTTTGCGAATGCATTTTCGACTGCTACCTTGACGCCTTCCTCGACACCGATACGCTCGGCGGCATCACGATCACCGACTGCGTTACGGTATTTTTTTCCATGCTTAGGCATTTGTATTTCCTCACTAACCCTTGACTTCGATACCCATGCTACGAGCGGTGCCCGCAATCTGGAGCATGGCTTTCTCGATATCATTGGCGTTCAAATCGACCATTTTCAGTTCGGCGATCTCCTGGATCTGAGCCTTGGTGACCTTGCCGACTTTTTCCTTGTTGGGTTCACCGGAACCCTTCTCCAGCTTGGCGGCTTTAAGCAGCAGCACTGCAGCAGGAGGAGTCTTGGTGATGAAATCGAAGGAACGGTCTGCATATACGGTGATAACCACCGGAATGATCAGGCCTTTCTGGTCCTGTGTCTTGGCGTTGAACGCCTTACAGAATTCCATGATGTTCACGCCGTGCTGACCCAGAGCCGGACCGACCGGGGGAGAGGGATTTGCACTGCCTGCGGGAATCTGCAGTTTGATCTTTCCTAATTCTTTCTTGGCCATTGTATTCCTCGATGAGAAATTTCGCTGTTCGCGAGTATATCCGGGCTAACCCTTGTCTACCTGAACAAAATCAAGCTCCACCGGAGTCTGACGTCCAAAGATAGAAACGGATACTTTCAGTTTACCCTTGTCATAATTGACTTCTTCCACAACACCGTTGAAGCCGCTGAACGGGCCGTCAATGACCCGAACCTCATCACCACGATCAAAGTTGAATTTGGGACGCGGTTTTTCCTGGCGGCTCTCCATCATGTTGAGGATATTTTCCGCCTCGCTGTCACGCATGGGGGTCGGACGGTTCTTACCACCGACAAACCCTGTCACACGCGGGATGGATTGGATCAGATGCCAGGAGTCATCTGTCAAGATCATCTTGATCATGATGTAACCCGGATAGAACTTGCGGGTTGACGTCTTGCGCTCACCCTTGACCATCTCAACGATCTTCTCGGTGGGCATGACGACCTCTTCAATGAGGCCCTTGTCCTGTCCGGTGCGCATCATCTCGCGGACAGTCAACTCAACACGCTGCTCGAAACCCGAGTAGGTGTGAACGATGTACCATCGTGCGCGAGGCGAAACGTTTTCCATTGTGGCATCCATGTATTATTCCAGCCTTTGCAAGTAGCTTTGGGCCTAGAGGATAGCTTCGACTATTTTAGAAAAAGCGAAGTCCACCACACCCAGGTAGAGAGCAATAACCACAGAGACGACCAACACGGCTACACACGTGGTGATAGTTTCCTTCTTGGTAGGCCAGACCACTTTCTTGATCTCGATAAAGGACTCATCAAAAAACTGTCTGAGCTCTTTGATCTTGCCCATCAGACCTGCAGCCTGAACCTGTGCGTTCTGTTTGTCCGCACTCTTTTTTTTCTTCCTGGCCATATTCTCTTTCCCAAATTATTGAGCGGGTTGCGGGGCCCTGCTTACGCAAGGCCCCGCGTCGCTATCAAAGACTTAGTTGGCAGGGGTAGAGGGATTCGAACCCCCAACATCCGGTTTTGGAGACCGGCGTTCTAGCCGTTGGAACTATACCCCTGCTCTATCGAAACTACTTAGACTCTTTATGGACAGTGTGTTTCTTGTCCCAGGGACAATACTTCTTCACTTCCAGACGTCCGGTAGTATTCTTCTTGTTCTTCTGCGTAGCGTAGTTCTTACGCTTGCACTCAGTGCACTGCAGTTGAATATTGATTCGCATGATTACTCCACGATCTCGGTGACAACACCGGCACCGACGGTACGGCCACCTTCGCGAATAGCGAAGCGCAGACCGACTTCCATGGCGATGGGGTGAATCATCTCGACGTTGAAAGTGGCGTTGTCGCCGGGCATGACCATCTCGACACCGTCGTCCAGAGTGACGACACCGGTGATATCAGTTGTACGGAAGTAGAACTGCGGGCGGTAGCCGGTGAAGAACGGGGTGTGACGTCCACCTTCGTCTTTGGAGAGGACGTAGACCTCAGCCTTGAACTTGGTGTGCGGGTTGATGGAACCGGGCTTTGCAGCAACCTGACCGCGCTCAACTTCTTCGCGCTTGACGCCACGAATCAGCAGACCGACGTTGTCACCAGCCTGGCCCTGGTCGAGCAGCTTGCGGAACATCTCAACACCAGTACAAGTGGTCTTGATGGTGTCCTTGATGCCGACGATTTCGATTTCTTCACCAACCTTGATGACACCGCGCTCAACACGACCGGTGATAACGGTACCACGACCGGAGATGGAGAAAACGTCCTCAACAGGCATGAGGAAAGGCATGTCGATGTCGCGCTCGGGCTCGGGGATGTAGGAGTCACAAGCAGCCAGCAGCTCGAAGATGGGCTTTGCAGCTTCATCATCAGCGGATTCGCATTCGAGAGCCTTCAGAGCGGAACCCTGAATGACCGGAATGTCGTCGCCGGGGAATTCGTATTTGTCGAGAAGTTCGCGAACTTCCATTTCGACCAGCTCGAGGAGCTCTTCGTCATCGACCATGTCGCACTTGTTCATGAAGACGACCATGGCGGGGACACCAACCTGACGAGCGAGCAGGATGTGCTCACGAGTCTGGGGCATGGGACCGTCAGTGGCGGCGCAGACGAGGATAGCGCCGTCCATCTGGGCAGCACCAGTGATCATGTTCTTAATGTAGTCAGCGTGACCGGGGCAGTCTACGTGTGCGTAGTGGCGGTTCTCGGTCTCGTACTCAACGTGAGCGGTAGCAATGGTGATGCCGCGCTCTTTCTCTTCAGGAGCCTTATCGATTTCGTCGAAAGCGATGAACTCACCGTTACCAGCCATGGCGGCCAGCTTGGTGATAGCTGCAGTCAGAGTGGTTTTACCATGGTCAATGTGACCGATGGTACCAATGTTTACGTGAGGCTTGCTACGTTCAAATTTAGCTTTACCCATTTCATTTACCCCCTAAATCAATAAAGTTGTGTAGGTTTCTATTTCTAAATACTTGTTAACAAATCTAACAATAAAAACTCGCCGATGAAGCTCACGCTTCGCATCGGTCAGTGAACTCATCCCCTTATAGGAATTTTCGCATACTGTCGAGCTACGTGAGACAAAATCTCGCTGTATTATAATGTAGATGGATGGAGAGATTTTAGTGGAGCGGGAAACGGGACTCGAACCCGCAACCCTCAGCTTGGAAGGCTGATGCTCTACCAATTGAGCTATTCCCGCTCACTCCTTGTAGTCCATCAGCGGTCTCTTGGACCTGCCTCCTACAGCGTGATTCGAAAAAATATGGTGGTGGGGGGAGGATTTGAACCTCCGAAGGCGTACGCCGACAGATTTACAGTCTGTTCCCTTTGGCCACTCGGGAACCCCACCATTTATATATGGAGCTGGCGATGGGACTTGAACCCGCAACCTGCTGATTACAAATCAGCTGCTCTACCAATTGAGCTACGCCAGCTCTCGGGAACGAAGTCTATAAACGCCAATATTTCAAAAAGCAAGTGGTTTTTCGAACTTTCTTTGCGACCGCTTCTGCGCTCGCCTTCCGCTCGAAGACGGGCAGGTTTAAGTTTTTAACCGGACTTTTGTCAACCCTGTTTTTGAGATTTTTCAAAAATATATTATCACCATAATACTCAACGTTCTCAACTTGCTATCCCACGCTGAGGCACTTGATGGCGTCGACAAAGCGTTTATGCCTGATGAACCCTCTAATACCGGGCTTTCCCGATCTACCGCGCAATCTGAAAAGCTCCCCACCATGACCACACATCCTTGCATACATTCATGCACTCCCTTTCTGCAAAGAGATTTTACCGCTCACATCCAGCCCATCTTATATTAAGTAATAGTCAAACGCTCATTGAACTTTTTAATTCCTTTGACTCTCACCCCGGCAATAATTATGTCCTTCCCATCATGAGCACATTCACCATCACACCCGATTCGCCCTGGCTTGCACCATTGGCCGGATACTCCGATCTCCCTTTCAGACTTCTCTCCAAACAATTTGGATGTGGCGTCTGCTGTTCGGAAATGGTTTCGGTCAAGGGACTGGCATTCAAGAACGCAGGGACGAAACGTCTGCTCGCCACCTGCCCGGAGGACGACCCCATGGTTCTTCAACTTTTTGGAGCCGATGCGGAATATTTCGAACCGGTGATGGATAAACTCCTCGGCATGGGCTACCGCAACTACGACCTGAACGCAGGCTGCCCTGTCCGCAAGGTCCTGAAGTCCGGTTCCGGCGTCAAGCTCATGGACGATCTCGACAAGCTGGTCAACCTCGCTGCCATCATGGTTCGGAAAGCCGCTGAGCATCCTGATGGCGGCCGTGTCGGCGTCAAATTTCGCCTGGGCTTCAACAAGGGCGAAGAGGTCTTTATCGAGCTGGCCAAGCGCCTGGAAGACATCGGCGTCGACTGGGTCACCCTGCACCCCCGCTATGGAAAACAGATGTTTGCCGGACAGGCCAACTGGTCCAAGCTCGCCGAATTGAAGAAGGCCATTTCCATACCAGTGGTCGGCTCCGGCGATCTATTCACAGCCGAAGCAGGTGTTCAATGCATTGACGAGACCGGAATAGATGCCATCATGTTTGCTCGTGGCGCACTCTATGATCCTTCAATTTTCGACCGCTTTGTGGCCCTTCGTTCCGGTACCGAACTCCCTGAACGCGACGGTGCATTTCTGGCGCAGATCGTCCGCGAACACATACGCCTGACACGGCAGTACGAAGGTGACAGCCGGTCATTTCGCAAGATTCGCTCCATCATCCCCCGGTATGCAAAGGGGCTTCGTGGCATCCGTGCACTGCGCGGCTCCCTGCTTCAATGTGAGACTTGGGAAGATCTGGAAGCCACAGCCGCTGTCATCGCCACCCTCGAACCGGCTGACACAGCCCACGATCTGGATGTTGACGAAATTTGCCAATAACGTTTACACAGTCTCCAGTGTATTTGAATAATTTCATCATTTTGCAAAGGTACGGTATTCCATGGCCTCCGAATCCAATGGCATTCTGCTCGAAGCCGGCACCAATGAACTTGAAATCGTCGAGTTCTATCTTGAAGAAGAGCCCAAGGCTCAAGAAGAAATAGAGCTCAATGAGGAAATTCAAGACTCGAAGAAGGGACTCAAACCAAGTCGCAAAGGGTACTACGGCGTTAATGTCGCCAAGGTTCTTGAAATCATCAGGATGCCAGATGTAACTGAAATGCCTGAAGTTTCACACGAATCTGTGCTCGGGGCCTTCAATCTCCGCTCGCGCATCATTCCGCTGCTTGATCTCTGCACGTGGCTCAAGAAAAAACGGGTGGAAAATGAGCCGCCCAAAGTTATTGTCACGGAATTCAATCAGATCACGTCCGCATTCATGGTCTCTGGTGTAACACGTATTCACCGTATTTCATGGGAAGATGTCGAAGCGCCCAACAAATACGTTTCCGCCCTCTCTTCCGGTTCCATCACCGGTGTCGTTAAATTTGACAACCGCATCGTGTTTATCCTCGACCTGGAACGCATCGTGTCCGAACTCAACCCGGAAATGCGCCTCCAGTTTGATGACAACGTGGTCTTCGACAATATTTCCAACTACAAAGCGCTCATTGCAGACGATTCTCCACTCATCCGCGAGATGATCAAGGATATGCTCGGACAGGCCGGTTTTCTGGTAGAAAAAACCAACAACGGCAAGGAATGCTGGGACCGCCTCAAGGAAATCAAAAGAATGGCTGCGGAAAACAACCGCCCCATCACCGATTACGTCCAGGTTATTGTCTCGGATATCGAGATGCCCATGATGGATGGCCACCACCTGTGCAAACTCATCAAGGAAGATCCGGTCCTCGCCGATTTGCCGGTAATTCTCTTCTCATCTCTCATCACGGACAAACTGCGCCACCGCGGCGAAACAGTGGGCGCCGACGATCAGGTCTCCAAGCCGGAGATCACCTATCTGGCTCAGAAGGCTGCCTTACTCATTCAGGACCGGCAAGAAAAAGCCAAACGCTGACATCATTCACAGCACAATCAAGGCCCTTGGAAAACCAAGGGCCTTTCTTTATGCCCTTTGTCTCTCCTTTTCCCTGCTCACCAATTCCGCCAGTAAGGCAGCGCCACTGCGAATCAACTCCTGAGGTCTGCCACTCCGGATGAGCTGTTCCCGCCCGTCTGACGAACGCATGTCTACATCCCCGCGTAAATCGCGGCAAACTAGGGACCCGTTCTGACGCAAGAACGATTCAACAAATTCTGACGCGAGACGCTTGATCCGCCCCCTTGCCTCGGCATCCTCTACAGAGACCGGACCGAACGTCACACCGATGACAAGCAAGGCCGCGGCCACGACACCACAGGTCTCGCCTGAAAACCCCATGCCACCAGCAAATCCACCACACATTCCGACCATGGAGCCTTGGTCAAACCCCAACCATGCCCCGAACGCCGCCCCTATGGATTCGGAACACGTACAGCCATCCAGACCATATTGCACGGCCTCCTCCACTACCTGTTCATACTGTTGGTGTTGCATCGAACGTCCTCCTCATTTTATTTGCCTAGGCAAGTATTTGGATAAAAAAAACTACGCTTCCAGATTGGCGAGGACAACCTGCAGGCTGCTGATCATCCGGCTGACATCGGTTTGATCCAATCCCTCAAAATAGGCTGCCTTGGCCTCAATCAGATTGGGCAGGACATCATGAACCAAAACCTGTGCCTTGGGGGTCAAAGACACCAGACGACTGCGCTTGTCTTCAGGATTCCTCTGCCGCTCCAGGTATCCCAGCTTTTCCAAACCGGTGACCATGCGGGTGACATTGGGATGATCGCCTACCACAGGCTCCACCAAATCACTTAACATGGCCTCTCCCCTCTCATGCACCAGCAACAACAGCATCCATTGTTCAGGACTGATGTCGAGTCCTTCCTGCTTGAAATACTGCCCGGCACGATAGCGTAACAACCGTCCAACTCGATAGACCAGATAGCCTGCTGTTTCTTCAATGGTATACTGCATATTCTCCTCAACTTATTTGCCTAGGCAAACATATTACCTGATCACTGTCAATGCAAAAAACCGCCATCCCCCTTTTACAGGCGATGGCGGTTGAATATTTCCCAAGTATTGCCTGCTAGCAAATACGGGGCAACTGCTCACCTTCGAGCATTCCGAGCAGACGCTTCCCGCCCAACGGGGTCACCAGGACCACCTTGCCCGGATTGGCATCGGTCATGGTGCCGATCTGACACGCGCCTGCGCCCAGCGGATCGGCGCGCATGATCTCCAGAGCCTTGTCGGCATGTTCCTGGGGGAGAATGCACAAGAACTTGCCTTCATTGGCGAGATACAACGGGTCCAGACCAAGGATGGAACAACCGCCCTTGACCTCGGCCTTGATCGGCAGATCGCTCTCAATCAACTCACAACAGACGTTGGAGCTGGAGGTGATCTCGTTGAGCGTCGTGGCCAACCCGCCACGGGTGGGATCACGTAACACATGAACCTCTGGCAGCCCCTCTACCAACTTGATGAGCAGATGGTTGAGCGAAGCGGAGTCGGACTCCACCCTGGCTTCAAAATCAAGGCCTTCACGGGTACCGAGAATAGTCAAACCATGATCGCCCACCGTACCCGAAATGAGAACAGCGTCACCCGGCTTGGCCGCATCGCCAGACGGAGCCGGGTCCACGATGATATCGCCGATCCCGGTGGTATTGATAAAGATCTTGTCCACTGCCCCCTTGGGGACAACTTTGGTATCACCGGAAACCACGGTCACCCCGGCCTCTTCGGCAGCCTTGCCCATGGCAGCCACGATCTGCTCCAGATCATCCATGGGGAGTCCCTCTTCGATGATATAGGCACAGGTGATATGGCGCGGAATAGCTCCCATCATGGCCACATCATTGACAGTGCCGTGCACGGCCAGAGAACCGATATTGCCACCGGGAAAGAAAATGGGGTCCACGACAAACGAGTCGGTGGACATGGCGAGACGCCCGGACATGGCCAGCTCTGCCGCATCATTGAGACGGTTGAGTTCATCATTGCCCAGATACTTCAGAAACAGCTCGGAAATGAGACGTTGAGAAGCGCGGCCGCCACTGCCGTAATCGAGAAGAACCTTATCAGACATTGCTAATCCAATTTGTATTTGTAGTAGGCTGCACATGAGCCTTCGGTGGAAACCATACACGGACCGACCGGATTGGCCGGAGTACATGCCTTGCCAAACAGCGGACATTCAACAGGCTGCTTGATTCCCTTGAGAATATCCCCGCATTTGCACCCCTTGAGTGCCGGACCTTCCTCAATGGTGATGCCGAATTCCTTTTTGGCGTCGAACAGTTCCCATTCAGGGCGAATCTCCAGCCCCGAACCGGGAATCAACCCGATCCCGCGCCACAAGGCGTCAGTGGGTTCGAACACTTCATACATGACTTCGAGCGCCTTGGGGTTGCCGTTCTCGCCCACGATGCGGGTGTAGTTGTTGACGACATGGGCCTCTCCCTTGTTGCGCCAGTCTATCATCTGCGTCAGGGATTGAAGAATATCAAGCGGCTCGAACCCGGTCACCACAGCGGACTTGCCAAATTTCTCGGCGATGAAGTTGTATGGTTCCACTCCGATGATGGCGGAGACATGCCCGGGAAGAATAAACCCGTCAATATTGATGGCTTCATCCGAGAGCAGGGCCTCCAGCGCCGTGGGTACTGTCTTGTGAAAACACAGAACACGCAGGTTCTCTATGCCCTGCGCCCGGGCCATCTTCATGGTCCCGGCTATGGTCGGCGCCGTGGTCTCGAAACCGACGCCGATAAAAACAATCAGATCATCGGGATTTTCCTTGGCCAGCTTCAGCGTATCAAAGGGGGAATAGACCACCTTCACACGCGCACCATCGGCCATGGCTTTTTTCAGGTTGCGTCCGTTATCGCCGGGGACGCGCATAAGATCGCCGAACGTGGCCATGATGACACGATCGTGTCCGGCCAAATCCAGGAAAGCATTGACCTCGGACTCGTGGGTCACACAAACGGGACAGCCGGGACCGCTCAGGTGAACGATCTTCTCTGGCAGGAGGGACCGAAGTCCACTCTGAAAAATGGCAACAGTATGGGTACCGCACACTTCCATGAAACGCAGGTCGTTAGTGAGATCTCCCTGCATTTTGTCGAGCATCTTGCGGCACAGGTCGGGGTCGCGAAATTTCTCCAATAATTCGAAGCTCAAATCAGGATCCTTTATGCTAATAGTGGGTCCAATTCGGTTGGGTTAGCGAAAGACATATACCTTCTGAATGATGTGGGCAAATGAAAATCCCACACGAAGAAGAGAACACGACGCACAATTCGGCGATGGAGACAAAAACAGGGAAGATTACTGCTCATCTTCGGCTGACAAGCGCACCTTCTCCCGGATGATGAGAACCTTGCTGGCAAGCGCCACGACCAGAACGGGAGCCATGATGAACGTCAGGACGATTGCACCGATTCCCGACAGGAAATAGGAATCCATTTTCGGGAACAAAATGATGTTTACACAGCGAAACCCATTAGCCAGGGCAAAAAGGCTGTAAAGAACCCCGGTGATCACCACCGCCCTGTGTTTTATCATGGAGGCAAAATAGGATTGGGATATGGCCAGTGAGATGATGAGGAGCAGGATACTGTCGAGCGCCAACCGCGCCTGATACATCGGATTGACGGCCCAGAGCCAATAAAAGGAACAGGTGGAACCAATGAGCAGCAGCCCATAGAGGACATAATGCCGTTTATCCACGCCCTCTCCGAAAAACAGTCGCGCACCGAGCCACAGCGCCCCTACCCCGCCTATCAAAAGAATATGGGACACCACAGCTCTGGCCCACACGCCGACATACACGCCAATGGCGGCGAACAATGAAGCCGAAGCGACTCCAAGGGCACCCAATATCCACCAGCCCACTCCCGGCAGGCGGTAGGTCCGATACAGTTGCCACATCTTCACGGCAATCCCCCCGGCGAGGATACACGTCATGAAAAAAAGGATTTGCAGGTAAACTATAATATCATCACCTCTTTGGACATCGTCGCCTCAACACACCAACGTTTTATTATACTGGATACGCTTGCAAAACCATACATTTTTGCTTTTAAGAGGAGTATGATTTTCCTTGGCACATCCACTTTATTTTTCCTCGCCAGGCTGGTAGGTTATCCCTATCCGGATGCAAAGGGCATCCCATTAATCACAGCCCAACCAGTAGTGCACAGGTATGCCCAACCAAACCTTGACGAATATGAACCCTTACGGATCGCCGCTCCCACCTCCCCCGGGCGTACTGTATGATCCGGTTTTACCCGTGCCTGATGACAAGACCTGCTTTGCCCTCTGGGAACAGTTCGACATGCTTGACAACGTTGCCGAGCACAGTCTCATGGTTGCTCAAGTGGCCACGTTTCTGGCCGAGCATGCCGTGAAGGCCGGGCTTCCGGTGGATGTTGGGACAGTTCGCGCCTCCGCGCTCATGCATGACATAGCCAAAACATACTGCATTCGGCATGGCGGCAGCCATAGCCAGCTGGGTGGATCATGGACACTGGAGTTGACCGGCAACCCTGTTGTTGCCGCAGGTGTCACCCATCACATCTACTGGCCTTTTGAACTGGACTTACACAAATATTTCACACAACTGGTTGTCATCTACGCTGACAAACGTGTCAACCACACCACACTGGTGACTATCCACGAACGCTTTCAAGACCTCATCGTCAGATACGGTATCCCCGACCACTATCAGGACAGGATACGCAAGACCGAACTGCAGGCCCTGAACCTGGAAGCCATGTTGTGCAACACACTGAAGGTGGACCTCAATGCATGTGATTTTGATAGCGGGCGGATGGTCTGACGAACGGGAAGTATCGCTTTCCGGAGCCAAAAAAATCCATTCAGCCCTGGAAGAGCTTGGACATACTGTCACTTTTTTCGATCCGGCCGATGATTTCAAAAGTCTTTTGACCATAGCCAAAGAAGCGGATTTCGCTTTCATCAACCTCCACGGCACCCCGGGGGAAGACGGCCTCATCCAGGCCATACTCGACAAGGCGGATTGTCCCTATCAGGGGGCTGGCCCCGCCGCATCCTATCTGGCCCT
Source organism: Pseudodesulfovibrio sediminis (assembly GCF_020886695.1). Lineage (NCBI taxonomy): Bacteria > Pseudomonadati > Thermodesulfobacteriota > Desulfovibrionia > Desulfovibrionales > Desulfovibrionaceae > Pseudodesulfovibrio > Pseudodesulfovibrio sediminis. Next base: position 3,688,620 of record NZ_AP024485.1, on the reverse strand, counting down.
GAACAAAGCGGCCAGCAAGGAGGTCTTCGAGGATCGGGGAATAAAGACCCCGGACTGGCAGTTGGTCACGCCCGTTCAAGGCGTTGCTACGCCGCTTGAGTTGGAGCTGCCGGTATTCGTCAAGCCCAACAAGGGCGGTTCGTCGCTGGGCATGTCACTGGTCAAGAGAGCAGAAGACTTCCCCGCCGCCTTGGAAAAGGTGTTCGCCATGTGCCAGTCCGCGCTCGTCGAATCCTTCATCCCCGGCGTGGAACTGACCTGCGGCATCCTCGGTGACGACCCGTTGCCGCTTATCATGATCAAGCCCCGATCGGACTCCGAGTTCTTTGACTATGCGAACAAGTACGCAGAGGACGGCGCAGAAGAGATCTGCCCTGCCCCGGTTGACGAGGAACTGTCCGATTCCATTCAGGCGCAGATGGTCGTTGCCCACAACGCGCTGGGTCTCACCGGCTACAGCCGAGGCGACTTCATGGTCACCAAGGATGGCGAAGCGTATCTGCTGGAAGTCAACACCCTCCCGGGCATGACGCCGACCAGCCTTCTGCCTCAGGCAGCCGGGCATGTTGGATTTTCCTTCACCGAACTCATTGGAGAACTCATCCGCCTCGGCCTTGAAAAAGGAACACATAAATGACAACAGGCGTGAACCTCGCGCTCAAAGCATACGGCCTGGGTTGGAAAGCCGCACTCCCGCTCCTCAAGCTCAACTCCCGCCTCAAGGAAGGCTGGGAACAACGCACCCTCACCGGAGGCATGCCCGCTCAAGCGGATATATGGATGCAGGCTGCCAGCGGTGGCGAGGCCTATCTTGCCTGGGAAGTATTGAAGAATCTTACCTCCCCGTTCAAGGAGACCCTGCGCGTTCTGGCAACCACCAACACGCTGCAGGGATACCAGACCCTGACCCGCGCTGCCGAGGAGATCAACGGTCTCAAGGCCGGACTGGCTGTCCAGCCGTGGTATTTTCCCTTTGACGATCCTGCCATCATGCATCGCATGGTCGCCCATGTACGACCGAAGCTGGCCCTTATTCTGGAAACGGAAATCTGGCCTGGCTTCCTGAGCGCCTGCAAAAATGCCGGCACACACATTCTTCTGGCCAACGGGCGCATGACCACCAAAAGCCTTGCGGGCTATCTCTCCTGGCCCGGCCTGTTCAAAGCCCTGCGCCCGGATTCCATCATGGCCATGTCCGAAGTGGACGGCCGCCGCTTTTCCACTCTGTTCGGCTCGGATAACATCCACATCATGCCCAACATCAAATTTGATCGCATGGGCGCAGCCGGTCCCGGTGCCCGCAAGGACAACCCGTTGCGCGACCTCATTCCGCAAGGGGAAACATTCGTGGTCTTCGGATCCGTCCGCAAGGAAGAGGAACCGGAAATCCGACAGTTGGCGGCCGGACTAATGCGCGCCAAACCGGACACCATTCTGGGCCTCTTTCCACGCCACATGCACCACATCGAGCTGTGGCGAAAATCCCTGAATCAGGCAGGGCTCAACACCCTCCTCCGCTCCCATATAAACGGGCCGGTCAAACCCGGTACCGTCATTCTCTGGGACGCCTTCGGCGAGCTGGTTCCGGCCTACGGGCTGTCAAAAGCAGCCTATGTGGGCGGCAGTCTCGCCCCCCTGGGTGGACAGAACTTTCTTGAGCCGCTGACATGCGGCGTGACTCCTGTCACCGGTCCTCATTGGAAAAACTTTGCCTGGGTGGGACGGGAAATCATCGATTCCGGCCTGGCAATTGAAGCCAGCGACTGGTCTGACGCGCTGGATTCATTGATCAAAATAATTGATTCGAAAGCCGACCGACGCGGGGTTGCCTCCAGGGCAAAACAGTATATCAAAACCCGCAGAGGCGGCGCGAAAGCTGTGTGTAAACAGGTTGCTGATTTCTTCAATAAAGATTAAATACCCCTACACGGAACGAGATGAACGAATTTCCCGAGTGTCACGGCATAATCCCGGCGAGGTATGAATCCTCCCGATTCCCGGGCAAGCCCCTGGTTGAGATCAAGGGTAAACCCATGTTTTGGCACGTCTACAGTCGGGCGGCTCAATGCCCCCAGATGACCAGTGTCACACTGGCGACTGATGACGAAAGGATATTTGAGGCAGCCACGGCGCTGAACGTACCAGTGGTCATGACCCGTAGCGACCACACCAGCGGTACGGACCGCGTACTGGAAGCCGCCCGACAGCTTGAAATCTCCTCCGAAGCCGTTGTGGTGAACATTCAGGGCGATGAACCCTGTCTGGAGCCGGAGATGCTCACTGAACTGGTCACGCCATTTGAAAACGGCAAAGTCCGAGTCACAACGCTGGCGACAGCCATCAGTGAAACGGACGCGCAGTCACCGGATCGGGTCAAGGTGGTACGGGCACAGAATGGCCGGGCGCTATATTTCTCCCGTTCGCTGGTACCCTATGACCGCGACGAGAAAGTGCATGGATTCCTGCTCCACATAGGACTCTACGGATTTCGCATGGAAGCCCTGGAGCGGTTCGGCAGCCTGGAACCCAGCCCGCTGGAACTGCGTGAAAAACTGGAACAACTCCGTCTGCTTGAAGACGGTATCGATATTTATGTGACCGAGACAAGGCACACCTGCCACGGAGTGGACAGGCCCGATGATCTCATCAAAGCCAAAGAAATTCTGGAGACTTAAGCAATGAAAGCGATCCTTGCCCTCGAGGACGGAACCATTTTCAAGGGAACAAGCTTTACCGGACAGGGTGAAGCCTCCGGTGAAGTCATCTTCAACACCGGCATGACCGGGTATCAGGAAATCCTGACCGACCCGTCCTATACCGGCCAGATGGTCACCATGACATACCCGCTCATCGGCAACTACGGCGTGAACCCTGACGACATCGAGTCGGACAAGGTGCAGGTGGGTGGTTTCATCGTCAAGGAATGCTGCAAGCGTCCCTCCAACTGGCGCTCCACCATGTCCCTGCCCGACTACCTGACCGAGGTCGGAGTCATGGGTATCGAAGGTGTCGACACCCGCGCCCTGACCCGCCACCTGCGCATCAACGGTGCACAGCGCGGGTTCATTGCCACCGGCAATGTCGACCCTGAAGAGCTGGTCAAAAAGGCACAGGGAATCGAAAACATGGAAGGCCTGAACCTGGCTGACCGCGTTTCCTGCAAGAAGCCCTATACGTGGGACGGCAAAAAGCCCGTCACCATTGAGAACATGAAGGATTTCTCCTGGTCCGGCACCGGCCCCAAGCTGGCTGTGTACGACTTCGGTATCAAGTGGAATATCCTGCGTCTCATGGAAGCCCAAGGGTTTGACATGATCGTCCTGCCCTCCCATTACACCGCAGCCCAGGTACGCGAACTCGGCCCGGACGCCGTGTTCCTGTCCAACGGCCCCGGTGACCCGGCTGCCGTGACGACTGCCGTGGAAGCGACCAGGGAACTCTGTGAGGAGTACCCCACCGCAGGCATCTGCCTGGGCCACCAGATTCTCGGCCTTGCCATGGGCGGCACCACTTTCAAGCTGAAATTCGGCCACCATGGGTGCAACCACCCCGTCATTGATCTGCACACCGAAAAGATCGAGATTTCCTCTCAGAACCACGGTTTCTGTGTCGATATTGAAGGGTTGGATTTCCTGGAACCCACACACACAAATCTCAATGACAACACCCTTGAGGGGTTCAGACATCGCGAAAAGCCGATCCTTGCCATTCAGCATCATCCAGAGGCCGGTCCCGGTCCTCACGATAGCCGCTATTTCTTTTCCAGATTTCGTGATATGGTCAGGGAAACCACAGGTCTATAATCAAGCGGATCGAATAAACGGCAGGAGCAACCATGTCCTCTGATCTAATAAAATCGCGCAAGAAGCTGAACTCAGTCACAACCCTTTTGAAAAAGGGCAAGTATATGCCCGCCGTTCAGGGTGTGCATGACGGACTCATCCTTTTCCTCAAGACCCAGGTCATGAAGAATGAACGGGAAGAGTTTGAAGACCTTCTGCACAAGGTCACCTATGCGCTCAACTCCGACAAGGAGCTACGCAAGATCTATCCCTTGGTCATCAGCTATGAACCGGGAAAAGAACGAGCGTTGCTCGACGCCATGCGCGAGCTCCTGCAGGAACTGCAAAAAGCGCTGAACGAATCCGTAAAGGGTGACATTGAAGCAATCCAGGCGCAAAAGAAAGCCGCCCTTGAACAGGGACAAAAGCATCTGGACAGTGAAGAATGGGACAAGGCCACCAGCATCTTCGACCAATTGGTCAAAGACTTTGAGGGAGATGCCGACCTCAAGGCTGACATCGCTGACCGGTATCTCAATGCCGGAAGGTACAAAGAAGCCTACCTTATGCTGGATGGCGCGCTCAAAGACGATCCCAATGCCATCCACCTATACAACCGCATCGGCATGGTCCTGCGGAAAATGAAAGACTATGAGACAGCCGAAAAATATTATCTGAAGGCGCTCACCCTGACGAGCAAGGATGAATACCTGCATTACAACATCGGCAGACTCTACTATGACTGGCGAAAATGGTCGAAGATGGCGCAATCAGCCAAAGCAGCCGTGGCCATTAATCCCGACTTTGATGAAGCGGTCAAAATGCTTAAGTTCGCGCAAAAGAAATTGGGCGAATAATTTCCCAACGGCACTACACCCAAAAGGGTTCCTGTTCAGGAACCCTTTTTTTTGACTGTATCAGCCAGACGAGACGGAAATACAACACTCATCCAAGTGACTTGATAATATTTGCTGCGCCTACCAGGTCGTCAACCACATAGTCGGCGCTATCGCGGCACCGCTCTTCATGGGCTGCGCCTTTACCTGTCCGCACCAGAATGGTGGTCGCTCCAGTGGCCCGTCCTACCCCCATATCGGCTTCCTTGTCGCCAATCATGAAGGCTTCCTGCGGATTGAATCCGTGTGCTGCGGCAGCCTGATCCATAAGACCGGATGCGGGCTTGCGGCATGAGCACTGCGCTTCAGGCTCATGCGGACAGAAAAACACGCCATCAACAGTAATCCCGTACTCGCCCAACAGTTCCATCATTCGCCCGTTGCAGGCATTGACCGAAGCCACATCATAATACCCACGCCCGACACCGGACTGGTTGGTCAGCACGACCAGCCCATATCCCATAGCCTGCATGAGCTTGAGCCCTTCCACTGCTCCGGGCAACAACTCCACGCCATCCGGGTCGCTCAGGTAGTGCTTGTCAAAAATGATGGTCCCGTCCCTATCAAGCAGTATATAGCGCTTACTCATGCCTGGCCCCCTTTGCTGCTGACCAGAGCACGCGCCATATCAAGGGCGGCCTGAAAACTCTTTATGGACGCCTTGCCCGTGCCGACCAGATCATAGCCTGTACCATGATCCGGCGATGTGCGCGGATACGGCAGGCCCAATGTGACGTTCACGGCCTGACTAAAATGCAGCAGCTTCAGTGGAGCGAGTCCCTGATCGTGATACATGGCCAGCACTGCCGGGTAGTCACCCTTGGCAGCGAAATGAAAGATGGTGTCTCCCGGAATGGGGCCGACCACGTCGAGGCCTTCTGCTTTGGCGGCCTCCAGGGCAGGAATGACAATGCGCGTCTCTTCGTCGCCGATCTTCCCGGACTCTCCCGCATGCGGATTAAGACCGCACACGCCCACCGGGCCGGACAATCCCAGTGTCCGCACAAAATCGGCGGTCAGTCGGAGGCAATGCAGGATGCGCTCCTGCGTGACCAGCCCCGGCACTTCGCGCAGAGCCGGATGGGTGGTAACCAGACTGACCCTGAGTTTGGGCGCATCATCTTCCGGGTCGTGCCCGCACAGGTGCATGCAGACCTTGTCCGCCCCCACGCCCAACTTTTCAGCCAGAAATTCCGTGTGTCCGGGGAAATTGAACCCTGCGGATTGAAGCATGGCCTTGTTCAACGGACATGTGACCAGACCATCAGCGATCCCGCCCTTGAGCACGTCCACCGCAACATCCAGACTGACACCTGCGGCACGTCCACCTTCGGTACAGGCCACACCTTCCGGGAAATCCCCTCCCGCAAGCTGCGGCGGTTCATAAAGATACAACCCCGCGTCCCTGCTTCGGACATCACCAGGCACCTCGACGACTTCATAGGAAAAATCCGCATCCAATCGGGCAGAGACCCGATCCAAAGCAGCGCCGGGACCAATCAACAAAATACGTTCCATCGATTCCGGCTCATCCATAAAGTGGCGGACCACCAATTCAGGACCTAGGCCACAGGGATCACCAATGGTTATACACAGCGTTTTCACATTCATATCCAATTACAATCTATGAGTTAGCCAAACTGGCAAGGAAATCGTTCAGGATGACCTCGTGATCGAAAGCCAGCTCAGGCCACTTCCCCAAAGGGAAGACCTGCGCCTTGGCAGCATCGTCGCCAGCGGCCAGCTCGTCAGGATTGAGCGGGATGCCGATGTAGGTCACACTCAGGGTATGCTGGCGAGGGTCACGGTTGGGGTCCGAATAGACACCAAGCAAACCGGTCAACTCCACGTCGAGGCCGGTCTCCTCTTTCATTTCGCGCACTGCGGCCTGTTCGCAGGTCTCTCCATAATCCACGAACCCACCGGGCAAAGCCCATCCGTACGGAGGATTCATGCGCTCAATAAGGACAACTCCGTCCCCTTCGGGCGTGCCATTCTTCATATGAATGACGACATCCACTGTGGGGGTGGGGTTCTTGTATCCGATAATATCCTTTCCGCAATGAGGACACGGCGTCTTGCTTTCCATGCTTCGTCTCCAGGTCAAAAGTACTATCGGACTCTCCCTGAACCGCTCGGTCAAGTCAACCGGATGTGCGGGCAATTCAATTTTTTTAACCCATCGACATATTCGAATTGCGTCTATTCAGCACAGCAAATTGGCTTACCTGACGAACTCAACACGACAAGTGGAATAACGATAATTGCTTGATATTATTTGAAATAAATATTTAACAAAAACCATACGAGAAAGGCTTCATCGGTCCAACCGGTGAAGCCTTGTGTTTCTCGTGTGCAAAAGAAAGGAAGTAGAATACTCTTATACAAGCAACTGTCATGCCAAGCCAACATTTCCAACCAATATTATTGTTAACACACTCTATTTCAAGGATTTATATTTTATGAAAAGTATGTGTACCCCGATTCACCTGCATGCAATCAGTACAAGATTTTTAACCTTTCACCCAAAACCCCCAGTTTCCGGTAACAGGCGGTACAGTTTTTTTAACACCGCTCTGTCACTCCGCAAAAAAAACGTACACCATACGAGAAGGGCTCCACCGATATATTCGGTGAAGCCTTGTATTTCTCGTGTGCAAAAGAAAAGAAGAAGTATGCAGCTATATTAGCAACGGCCGTGCCAAGCTCTCCTCTTCTACAATATGTATTTTTAATCCATATATTACAACACTATACGACACACAATAAAATCTAACCCCAAAGTACTATCCAAAGAAATGCGTACAACTTTTTTTACTCTTCTGAGAAAACCCGCTCTTTACGGGAGGAGGCGGTACAGGATTTTTTACGACTCAAGACCCATTGGAAATGAAAAACAAAAAGCGGCGCCCTGACCGTATTCACTCTCCACCCAGACGGTCCCGCCGTGCTTTTCAACAATGGTTTTGACAATGGGCAGGCCGAGACCGGTAGACTGTTCCCCGGCAGTAGGACGAACACTGGTCTTCTGAAATGACTGAAACAACAGATCTTCCTCACCCGGAGGAATGCCCTGTCCACTGTCACGCACACACACTTCGGCCATGCCGTTGCGCTGGCACAGCGTCACGAACACACTGCCCCCATCCGGGGTAAACTTCAGGGCATTGGACAACAGGTTGTCCATGACCTGACCGATACGGCTGGTGTCAAATTCGAACTCGCCCGGATCATCACACTCTGTAGAAATGGAAATATGCTTTTTCCTCGCGCTCACGGAATGTATGCGAATACGCAAGGCGATACTATCGATCAGACTGGCCCGGGTCTTATGGAGCTGCAGTTCACCCGCTTCGATAACCACGAGATCAAGTAAATCCACCACAAGAGCAAGCATATGCTCATTGGCACTCCTGATGTTCTCCAACGCCTCGCGCTGCTCTTCGGACATCTCGCCAAAGACCCCTTCCAGCAACAACTCGGTGAACCCTTTGATACCGTTGATCGGACTACGCAGATCGTGTGACGCCATGCCAAGAAAGCGATTCTTGACAGCAATGGCGTTCTTATAATTACGCATGGTCACGATATTTTCCACGCTTTGTCTTGCCCGACCCAACAACTCCTCAACCTCAAACGGCTTGGCAAGAAAATCATTTGCCCCGCCTTTCAGGTATCTGACAGTGAGCATGGGTTCATCGGAATTGGATATCCCCAGTATCGCAAGTTCATCCTTGCGATACTGCATGCGCGCCTGTCTGGTGAATTCCACTCCGTTCATTCCCGGCAATTCATAGTCGACAACAGCAAGCGTAAAATCGTTGTCTTTCAGAAGCTCCATACCGATTTCAGCGTCTTCCACAGCCACCACGTCATACATTTGGCGACTCAGAATATCATGGAGGAATTTGCGAAAACTCTTTGAGTCCTCCACGACAAGTATCCTGACCTGCTGGTTTGTTCTGAGCAGACGGATATATTCGATAATGTTGGATACCGCGTTGGGATCCTTGATGACATAATCAAGAATACTCTTGCACAACATCTCCTCGCGGATGAGCGAGTCCATGTTGGCCGTAAACACGAGAGTGGGAATATTCCTGCCGCAAAAGAGATCCACGATCTCTCCTTCGGAGGAGTCGGGCAGTGTCAGCCCGAGAATGGCCAGAAAGACCGTGTCAGCGCGGGCGTCAAGATATTCCAACGCAGCTGCCTGAGTCTGGCAAATGTGCGTGTCAAAACCAAGCTCTTGACTAATCCGCCGTTCGAGCTCGGCGCAGATGTAACGGCTGCCTTCGACAATGAGAATGGTTGACCTGGAGTCATCTTCTTTCATTATCACTGGTTCTTTTTCTCTCATGAATTGAAACGTACCCCAGGATAAAGACTAAATACAGCCCCTTATATTTATTTCACAGAGACAGTAAAACCCTTTTCACACAACTTGGTGACTGTGACCGCCCCCTGACGAAGGACCTCGACCTGACTGGAACCTATCAGGCGGACAACGGTCGAAGGCTTGTCGCCTTTGGGCCACGGCGGATCAAGATAGATGGCCCCCACCTTATCGATCAACTCGGGGTCAAGATCTTCCGGCAGGGCCACCGGCGGCTTGCCGGAAAAATTGGCAGAAGTGGACACGAGGGGCTTCTTCAACCGCCTGGACAGTTCTGCAGCAAACGGATGCCCGCTCCACCTGACAGAGGTATACCCATCCTCATCGGAGAGCAGGGAGGGCAACTCAGGAGCCGCTTTGACCAGAATGGAGAGAGGACCGGGCCAAAAGTTCTTGGCCAGATTGAGTAGAGACGATGAAATTTCGTTGGAGACCAGATTGAGCATTTCCATGCTGCCTATGATCAGAGGCAGCGGTTTGCTCCCGGCTCTCCCCTTGATATCCGCCACCAGGGCACAGGCCTTTTCTTTGGTTGCATCACACCCGAGACCATACAATGTTTCCGTTGGATAAATTATCAGTTCTCCAGCCTCAAGGGTCTTGAGCAAATTGTGCATTTCAATCTCCTATCGTGTGTACCATTCAGCTTTGAGTTGTTCGAGTTCTTCTGCCGAGAATGAGGGTGTATCATACATACCAGCCTGAGCACGCTGTGAGGAAGCCTGGGAAAGTATGATCGCTGCAGCCACAGACACATTAAAGGACTGCACCATACCATACATCGGAATATATATCTCGTCTGAAATGAGTTCAGCCAATTCAGGGGAAGTCCCCCTGTGTTCATTACTCAAAATAATCGCTGTCGGGCGAGTGAAATCAAAATCCATGACCGGACGGGCCGTTTCGGAAAAACCGGTCCTGAGAACCTGCATCCCCTGATCGCGCAATCCCGCGACCATGGTTGAGGCATCCAAATGCCGGGTGCGATTGATCCACTTTTTGGCCGATGCGGAGCTCTTCTTTCCAAGGTCCGGCCATTGAGACGTGGTGTAATACAAATGCACCCCAGCCACGCCAAAAGCGTCACAACTGCGCAAAACAGCCGAGACATTATGGGGATCCCATATATTATCTATTACCAAAGTCAGATCCTTCTGACGTTTGGCCAGAACCGCATCGATACGCGCTTTGCGTTTGTCAGTGATTTCACGTGTCATGACGGGTTGGTACCGATTATGAAGTAGATTGGCAAGTGATCTGTTTTGATTTATCAAGAGACCTGCAAAGCACAGCTTCCATCTTAACCTGTGATAAATTTTATCATCATATTGACTTTTTTTTATTTTTAGTAAGAAAGTATTATGTAATAATTAAATAAAGTGATCGCCAACGAGGAAAGCAATGCGTGCACTCATAGTTGAAGACGAATTTTTAAGTCGCAAAGTGTTGCGCTCATTTCTCATGACCCTCTTTGATGTCGACATAGTGGTCAATGGTCGGGAGGCCGTGGAGGCCTTCAAACTCAGCCATGTCGAAAACAGGCCTTATGAATTGATCCTCATGGATATCATGATGCCGGAGGTTGATGGAATTGAGGCGTTACAAAAGATTCGAACGCTTGAGGAAGAAAACAACTATACGCCCAAGGCAAAAGTCATCATGACGACCGCCCTGGATGACCCGCAGACAGTCATCAAAACATTTTATGACGGCGGGGCATCAGCATATCTGGTAAAACCAGTCGCCAAGGACAAACTGTACAACGAACTGGAAAAGCTCGGACTTTTGAGCAAATAAACAAGGATCAGAAATGAGCGAAGACCCGATGGTTGAGGAGTTCTTCTCCGAGGTCAACGACAAATACTACCCTCAGGTGATGGAGGGGCTTGAAATGCTTGAGGGCGATGACCTCGGTGAAGGCATCGAAATTCTTGCTCGCCCGTTGCACACCATCAAAGGCGTGACCGGCTTCATGCCGGGCTTTGAGGAAGCTTCGCATTTTACTCACAAGATTGAGGATTTTCTGAAAAAGGTGCAGGCTGGCGAAGTTGAGGTCAACTCGCACAACATCACTCTGCTCCAGCGCGGCATCAACATGATTTTTCAGGTCCTTGAACAATTGCGAGAGGGCAACCTGGATGAAGAGGAGCAGGAAGAAGTCCTTGCCCTTATCACCGAAGCTTCCTCCAGCGGACAGGTTGAAGAGAAGGCGCTCGGTGCCGGTGTGGATGTGGAAACGCGCGATGGCGTGACCATAATCAGGGTCAAGGATCCCCGCGTTCATCTGGACGGGCATTTCAAACCGATCATCTCGGCAATTCTGTTCATCGAACCGGGCGACTCCATTTTGCTTGACCTGGCGCAAGTCCTGACATTCGGGTCCGGTGCGTGGGGCGCAGTCGCAAGCATGGGCACCACGTTCAAGATCGCAGCCTGCAACCTTTCACCGGACGCCAAGCAGACTTTATATGCGTGGAGATTTGACAAAACAATCTCCATCTACACTGATGAAGAGACCTATTTTACTGCTCAATAAGGGGACGACATGCAAGACAGCATTATTCAGTGCATCGAGGACATAGAAAAACAAATCCTCGACGTGGAAACTACCGGCAACGGAGCCGGAGAAGCCGTCGATGCACTCGGGTTGTCGAGCATTAGACTCTCGTCCGTTGGCGTCGTTGCCATTCTGGACATGCTCAAAGACGGTATCACCCCGCCCAGCCAGGAAATCATTACCGCCATGCTCGGCATCTGCGAAGCGCACAAGAAATTTTTCTTCGCTCTGGGCGGCGTGCTCGATGAAGGAGCTGAAGCCCTCGCCAAAATCGAGACAAAGTCCACTGCCGCCCCTAAAATTGAAGAGTCGGAAGAGGAAGCCGCAAAAGCCTTTGAAGAGCCGCCCACAGCCGAGGCTGAAGCAGAGGTTGAAGAGACAAGCGAACCGGAAAAGCAAAAAGAAGAAAAGCCCAAGCCAAAAGCAGATGCCAAGACTGGGACTTCTGCCATCGCCTCCATTCGTGTGGCAACCGACTCTCTGGATCGAGTCATTGAACTGGTGGGCAAGCTCATGGTCACCTACGCTGTCATTGCGCAGGGTGGTGCAACAAACATGAGTCAGGTCGCCTCATCACTGCGCGAACTAGACAACGTGATCAGTAAACTCCAGAAGGAAGTCAATTCCATTCGACTGGTGCCGCTGAAACAAATTTTCATGCCCATGCACAGGTTGGTGAAAAGCCTCAGCCAGAAGATCAACAAAAAACTCGACTTCCAGGTCAAGGGAGACGATCTGGCTCTGGACAAGACCATAGTGGAATCTCTCAACGAGCCGCTGGTTCACCTCCTCAGAAATGCTGTCGACCACGGCCTTGAAGACCCAGAAGGTCGCAAGGCAGCCGGCAAGAACGCGACAGGTGTGGTTACGCTGTCCGCATGGCGCAAGGGAGACACAGCCTATATCCAGGTCAAGGACGACGGCAAAGGCCTCGACCCTGTCAGGATTCTCGCCAAAGCCGAGGAAAAAGGACTGACCGAAGAAGGAAAGGAATACGACGATCCCAAGGAAATACTCCAGTTCGTGCTCCAAAGCGGCTTCTCCACTGCCGAAACAATCACGGACGTTTCCGGTCGAGGCGTGGGCATGGATGCTGTTGTCAACGCCATCAAGGTCACACTGGATGGTGATGTCTCCATCGAAAGCGAACTGGGACACGGGGCGGCCTTTACCATATCCATCCCCCTGGACCGCTCGGCCAACGAAGGCATTGTGGACGCTCTGGTCTGCAAGGTGGGTGGTGATACGTTCATCGTTCCCAGCCGGGATGTCGTGGAAATATATATGCCCCGCCTCAACGATGTCGTGGAATTGCCGGACGGCCGCGAAACCGTGGATGTGCGTGGTGAAATTCACTCCCTGCTCAGATTGGCCGACCTTCTCGACTTGACGCCGGAGATCGACAACATCGAAATGACACAGGCAATTGTCGTGCGCGTCGGCGACTACAAAGGGGCGATCCTGGTGGATGAAGTCCTCAAGCAACAGCAGGTCGTCATCACCGGATTCACCGTTCCGGTAGAACAGATTTTCCATATTCCCATCCTCGGCTACGGCATGATGGGTGAATCCGACGCGCTGGTCATCGACACCGAAGAAATGATCAAACACTTCCAGGCACGCATTGAACGAGACGCCCGAGAATCCTTGACAACATAAGCCTGACAAGCATAGTTACGAGTTTCTTGGTGCCCCGTGGGCTTAATAGGGAATCCCGTGCAAATCGGGAGCGGACCCGCCGCCGTGACGTTTCGTTGAACCGCTTTCATAGCGCCACTGGATATATTCCGGGAAGGCGAAAGCAGGAGAAACCAGCCGGAAGACCTGCCTAGACTCACTGACATGACTCTGCATCTCCATGCAGTCAGTGCGATTGTCCAGGTTTTGCCTCGGTGGTACGAGGGCTTACCACTCACAGGCATTGAAGGGAAAAAACGGTTCCCCTTCCTCGTATTATTCAGAGGGAGGGGTTTTTCATTTCCTACTTGCCCACTCCTCAAGGAGAAATCATGAGCTTCAACAGACTCCCTGCAGTCCTGCTCGCCTGCGCTCTTGTTCTTTTGCTGATGACCCCGGCTCTCGCCGGTCATGGCACGGATGGTCCCACCAAAAAGGCCATTGTTCTGGCTGCCTTTGGCACCAGCTACCCCAGCGCGCTGGAGTCCATCCTGAACATTCAGAAAAAAGTGCAGACCGCCAACCCAGACATTCCCGTCAAGCTGGCCTTCACTTCCAGCATCATCCGCGACATCTGGCATGAACGGCAGGGCGACCCGGCCTGGCAAAAGGAACATCCCGGGATCCCCAAAACCATCATGTACGTAAAAAGCCCTCTGGCAACCGTCACTGAGCTGAGCGATATGGGCTTCAAGGACATCTCCGTACAATCCCTGCATGTGTATTCCGGCGAAGAATTCTCCGATCTCAAGGAGATGCTCATCGGTCTGCGCTCCATCCGCACCGTCAAAAGCAAAAACGCCCCCTTTGAACGCCTGAGACTGGGCCGCCCCGCGCTGGGCATTTCCGGCACTGTCTATCCGTACACCGAAGACCTCAAGATCGCCGCCAAAGCACTCAAACAGGATGTCGACAAAGCCAAGAAAATGAATGCAGCGCTCGTGTATATGGGGCATGGCAACGACTTCTACTCCACCGGAGCGTATGCCGAATTCCAGCGTGAAATGCAGCGCACCTACGAGTATCCCATTTTCATTGCCTGCGTCGAAGGATTCCCGGATTTCAATTACATGCTCACAGCGCTGAAGGACGCAGGCAAGACCGCGATCCTGCTCAAGCCCTTCATGATCGTGGCAGGCGATCACGCCACCAACGATATGGCCGGCCCCGAAGACGACTCCTGGTTGCAGTTGTTGAAAAAGGAGAAATTCACGGTCACGACCGATTTGCAAGGCCTCGGCATGATGGATGCCTGGGCTGACATCTATGTGCGCCACCTCAAAGACGCCATGGGCCAGACGCATCTGCTGCCTTAACGAATAATGACCGCCGTCTCCCGTACATCCATCCTCCTGCTTCTGGCCTCTGGGCTGGCAGGTCTGGTGATCCTCGCCACCAGCATGGGGTTCATCTCCATCGCGCCCGGTGAGATCATCACCATATTTTTGGATGGATTGCGCGGGGCGGCGGATTCCGTCGATCCCCTCAAGGCAAGCATCGTCTTCGAAGTACGGCTCCCCCGGATCATGACGTCCCTCTTCGTGGGCTTCGGCCTAGCCGTGGCAGGCGTGGTCTTTCAAGGCTTGCTCCTCAACCCGCTGGCTGACCCTTTCACTTTGGGGGTGTCGTCCGGCGCCGCGCTGGGAGCGGCCGTGAGCCTGCTTCTGGGGCTTTCCTTTCTCGGACCGTCCACGCTGGTCCTCATGGCGTTTCTGGGCGCAACCGCCACGCTGTTCGCGGTCCTTGCCATGTCCGGGCGTGACGGGGAGCTCTCTCCTGCCAACCTCATTCTGGCCGGAGTCATAGTCTCGGCCATCCTGTCCGCCGGTATCAGCTTCATCAAATATCTGGCCGACGAACGGGTTTCAGCCATCGTCTTCTGGCTCATGGGGAGCTTTGCCGCCCGCTCCTGGCTGGATGCCATGCTCACAGGCGGAATCACGCTTGTCGGCTTCACACTCTGTCTTTTTTACGGACGCGACCTGAATATCATGAGCCTTGGCTCCCGGTCTGCAAAAAGCCTGGGGGTAGACACAGGGCGGGTTCGCCTCCTGCTCCTGATCACGGCTTCCCTGATCAGTGCGGTCTGCGTCTCGGTATCCGGCGTCATCGGGTTCGTGGGCCTGATCATCCCCCATCTCATGCGCATGATCCTTGGCCCGGACAATCGCTGGCTGCTCCCGGCATCTGGCCTGGGTGGCGCCATTCTCCTGCTGGCCGCAGACACATGCACCCGCGCCATCCTGCCGCATGAGGTGCCCATCGGCGTCCTCACGGCCCTGATCGGCGGCCCCATCTTCTGCTGGATTTTCACTCGCACACGAAGGATGCGCCGTGGCTAACGCAACCTTCAAATTACACGGGGTCCATTTCGGCTACGCCGACACCCCTGTCCTGAGCAACCTCGACCTCACCTTTGAACCGGGGATGGTACATGGCGTGGTCGGCCCCAACGGGTCAGGAAAATCCACCCTGCTTGCTTTGCTCTCAGGCCACCTCAGACCCGGCACAGGGACCATACACCTCAATGATATCCCCCTGACCGCTCTTTCCCCGGCCACACTGTCAAGGCTGTGCGCGCTGGTGCCTCAGGAGCTGGATTTCAATTTTCCCTTCACAGTCCATGAGACAGTGCTCATGGGACGCCACCCCCATATCCCCAGATTGGCACGCCCCACAGACGCTGATTATGCCATGGTCACTGCGAGCATTGACAAGATGGACCTCGACAAGCTGCATGACCGTGTGCTAGCCGACCTCTCCGGCGGCGAAAAACAGCGCGCAGTCGTAGCCAGAGGACTGGCTCAGGAGACACCTGCCCTGCTGTTGGACGAACCCACCTCCTCCATGGATATTCGTCACGCACTGACGACCATGACAGAGCTGAAACGTCTGGCCCACACAAAGAATCGGACCATCATAGCGGTCTTGCACGATCTCAATCTGGCGGCTCGTTTCTGTGACCGCATCGTCATGCTGCACAAGGGCCGCGTCCACGCTCAAGGAGACGTCACCGAGACGCTCAATCAAGACTCCATTGAAACCGTCTTCAGAGTCCGCGCTGCACTGCACGAGACAAAAGCCGGACTACAGATCGTCTATGTAAAGGAAGTATAGTGACCCGTTTTTTTCTCTCGCTCTGTTTTGCCCTGCTGTTCTGTACAACGGCCTTTGGCCAGACCGTCACGGACAGTACCGGCAAAACCATTACATTCAACACGCCCTTCAAGCGCATCATCTCGCTGTATGCGGCCCATACCGAAAACCTGTTCAAACTCGGGCTGGAGCGTGAGATCATCGCTGTCTCCAAAGGCGAAGACTACCCTGCAAACGCCCTTGAAAAACCGACCTTGAATGCCCGCGACGGCGTAGAAAAGCTGCTGGCCGCAAAGCCTGACCTGGTGCTTATCCGCCCCATGTTGTCACGGGGATATCCCGGCCTCTGGGCTGCCCTCAAAAAACACGGTATAACGGTTCTCTCTTTCCAGCCAAACTCCATCCCGGAAATGTATGCATACTGGCGCTCCCTGGGCAGACTGACCGGTCGGGAAGTACAGGCTGAAGCCATGGTGGAAGAATTCAAAAGCCGTATCATGCAGGCCGAAGCCCGACTGGAAACCGTGCCCATGGAAGACCGCCCCAACGTATTTTTCGAGTCTGTACATCGCAATATTTCAACGTTCTCCCCCGGTTCCATGCCCTTGTTCGTGCTGGAAATGGCCGGTGGCATCAACGTGGCCACTGACGCACGCCCGAAGCGCGGGACCAATATCGCCAGCTACGGGCTGGAACGTCTCCTGAACAAGGGGAAAGACATTGACGTGTATCTAGCGCAATATGGTGCCATGAATCAGGTTTCCGTCAAACAGATCAGGACCTTTCCGGCTGCCTCTCGCATCAAGGCCACATTGAGCGGCAACATATTTCTGGTGGATGAACATCTCGTATCACGCCCGACCATGCGCCTCCTGCTCGGCATAGAAACCGTGCATCGACTGCTGCATCTGGAAGCCGGGAATTAACTGGGCACAACAACGGGACACTGTTCCGCATTCATAGTTCAAAGGACACACAGTGACACAAAAAGGTATTCTCTACGGCATAGGCGTCGGCCCCGGCGACCCGGAGCTTCTCACTCTCAAGGCGGTCCGCGCATTGAGCGAAGTTGACGTCATCTTCGCCGCAGCCTCCACCAAGAACGACTACTCGACCGCCTATGGCATCGCCAAACCGCATCTCAAGGAAGACGTGCGCGTGATCCAGCTCAGTTTCCCCATGACAAAAGACGAAACCGAATTGGAAACGGCATGGAAACACAATGCCACCATTGTTGCCGAAGTGCTTAACAAGGGACAGAATGCCGCCTTCCTCACCCTGGGCGACCCTCTGACCTATTCCACCTATGGCTATCTGCAACGGACCCTGCTCAAGACAGATCCGTCCACCCGACTTCAGGCGATTCCCGGCATCACCTCCTTTCATGCCGCAGCCGCGAAAATCGGCCTGGTCCTGACCGAATCCAAGGAGTCGCTACTCATCACGTCCGGCGTCACTGACCCGGAAAAGCTGGAAGAGCAGCTCAAAGTGGCTGACAATGCGGTCATCATGAAAGCGTACAAGAATTTTGAAGAAATACGAGAGACCCTGACCCGACTCCGCCTCAATGATAAAACCGTGCTGGTCTCGCGCTTGGGCATGGACAACGAATCCATTCTCATGGATATTAAGGACGCACCATCCAAGCCGCACTATTTCTCGCTGGCTCTGGTGAAAAAGAATACCCAATAATGAAAACAGCCATTGTTCTCGCCGCATTCGGCTCTCGCCACAAGGACGCCAAGGCCTCCCTGGATCACATTACCGCCCGAGTACGTGCGGCCCATCCGGATCTGCCCGTGCTGGTTGCCTATACGTCAAAGACTATTCGCGGCCATATGAAAAAAGCCGGCCAGAGCGTTGACTCCGTGCCAGACGCGCTGGAAAAGCTCCTGGCCGACGGTGTCACCCATGTGGCGATCCAATCGCTGCACCTCATCCCCGGCATCGAATTTCATGAGCTGCTTGCGCTGGCAAACGAACTGATGCTCAAAAAAGACGGCTTCAACCGGGTGGAAGTGGGATTCCCCCTGGTGGCAGGCGAAGCTGATCTGGAAAACGTGGCCGACCTGATCCTGTCCATTGCCGAGGAAGGCAAGGGAGAGAACGACGCGGTCCTCTTCATGGGACATGGCACCCGACACGACGGCAGCATATACTATGAAGCCCTGCACCGGGCGTTTCAAGAACGCGACCCCAACGTGCATATGGGCGTCATGGAACATCAGAAAGAGGCGGGAATCGATGTCGTCATTGACCGCTTCAAGGCGGACAACGTCAAAAAGGCGTACCTTCTGCCCTTCCTGTTCGGCACGGGCTGGCATGTCGCCCGCGACATGATCGGCGATGGCGAAACAAGCTGGAAGACCCAACTTGAAGCCGCCGGAATCGAATGTGAAGCGGTGCTGAAAGGGGCTGGAGAATACGACAGACTGGTCGATGTCTGGCTCAAGCATCTGGATGATGCCCTGACGCGGATCAATCGCTGCTAGAAATCCATGCGAAATCGGTCTTTGTTCCGCTCATCGACCTGCCGTTTCTGCTCCGACAACACCAACGCATGGACCGCGTCGGTCTGACGTGGATCAAGATCGACAAACACCAGTCCGGTGAATGACGCAGTCGCCCGAATCACCCGAACCT
Organism: Pseudodesulfovibrio sediminis; assembly: GCF_020886695.1. NCBI lineage: Bacteria > Pseudomonadati > Thermodesulfobacteriota > Desulfovibrionia > Desulfovibrionales > Desulfovibrionaceae > Pseudodesulfovibrio > Pseudodesulfovibrio sediminis. The sequence continues at coordinate 3,669,573 of NZ_AP024485.1, read as the reverse complement.
GCAGACCGGAAATAAGCTGCTTGCCTTTATGGAACAGACTTATTTCAAAGATTCTGCCTTCCCGCATACCGGCGGCCCCATTCAACCCCACTCCGGTAGGGCTGAGATCGACAGCAGAATAGACGGATGGACGCCCGACCACCTTGACGTGCAGACCATCTATCTTGGCGCGATAGGCCTTGCGGTTGCCTGCATTGGATTTCACGGAAAATGAAAAGGAATTGTTGCCCATATATGTACCTGCCCAACACGGCAACTAGCAGGACTCGGCATCATTGCCAAGGGCGGGAAACGACATTTACATGGCACAGGCCATAAGCTAGTCTCTGCGCACAACGGAGAATTCAATGAGCATACTTATACATACCCATGACGGCGGCCGGTTTGCCCTGGAAACCAAATCCGGTGACACGCTGGCCCGAACCATTTTCATGTCCCGGCTGTGGCACGGCGTACCGCTGTGTTCCGGCCTCGGCAAATGCGGATTGTGCCGCGTGCGCTTCCTCTCGGACGCCCCGGAAGCCAATGCCGACGAGCGCAAGAAACTCGGTCAGGAAAAGGTGGACGAAGGCTGGAGGCTCGCCTGCCTGCACCCGTCTGAACCGTGCGAAATCGAACTGCCCGAGCCCATGCGCTCGCAACGGGCCATACGCACTCTGGCTGAAAAAGCCGGCGACTTCGCCCTGGCCGTGGACCTCGGCACCACCTCCATTCACTGGACCGCACTGGTCGACGGCACCCCTGTGGCCTCAGGACAGGAGCTGAACCCCCAGACCGGACTCGGCTCCGAGATCATGTCCCGCCTGGCCGTTGCCGCCACAGCCGAGGGACGGTTTGTCCTGCGCGCACTCATCACTGACCGCATCACGGAGCTGGCCTTGCTGGCGACCCGCAACCTCGGCGGTCAGTGCACATCTCTGGTGGTTTCAGGCAACCCGGCAATGACCTATATCCTGCTTGGCAAGAAGCCGGACGACCTCGCTGCTGCGCCCTACACCCTGACCTATGAGGGGGGCGATGAACGGAGAATAGGAGCAGGGTTGCCGCCAGCCTACATTCCGCCCCTGCTCGCTCCTTTTGTAGGAGCCGATCTGTCTGCCGGGCTGACTGCCATTGAGTACGGAGACACCCCGGACTATCCATTTTTGCTGGCCGACCTCGGCACCAACGGCGAGTTCGTTCTGGCCCTGTCCCCGGACAAACGCATCTGCGCCAGCGTTCCCATGGGACCGGCTCTGGAAGGCGTGGGACTCTCCTTTGGACGGACAGCCGGACCGGGAGCCATCACCGGTTTCACCCTGACGCCCAAAGGATTGGAGGCGACCTATTTCGAAGGCCCGAGAGACGGCACACCGGGCATGACCGGTACGGGCTATCTTTCACTCACCGCCATCCTGCTCAAGCACGGCATCCTGACCGACACCGGACAATTCGGCGAAGGCAACACTCCGCTGGCAGCCAAGCTGGCGGCCAAGGTGACCACAGAGGGAGACGAACCCGCCTTTGTCATCAGCGACGACCTCTGTCTCCCGGCCTCGGATGTAGAAGAAATTCTCAAAGTCAAAGCCGCCTTCAACCTGGCCATGTCCACCCTGCTGAAAGAAGCGGATCTGACACCGGGCAAGCTGGCGGCCATCCACATTGCAGGTGCACTGGGCGAGCATGTCAGCCTGAACGATCTCGAAACCATCGGCTTCCTGCCGCCCGGCGGCAAGGCACGGACGATAAAGGCTGGCAACACTTCCCTCAAGGGAAGCGAAATACTGACAGTGGACCCCGAAAGTCGGGTGTTCGCAGAAGGGCTGGCCGACACCCTGACCCGGTTGGAACTCACCGGAGACACATCATTTGGCGATGAATTTATAAAAAGGATGCGGTTTGGCTATGTCGATTAATGGACTCTTTCCCAACCTTACGGAAGACAATGCGGCGGAATTGGCCCGATTCGGCACACTGCTGAAACGGACGTGGCCGCTCAAGGGCAAACACCGTGATCAACTCAAATATGACATCCGTGACATGTCGCGCAGCCTAACCAATGAACGGACCAAGCGGCGCAAGGAGTACATGACAGATGACAGGTTTCTGTCGCCCTATCTGTATTACTTCCTTCCATGGAATCTCTACCGTATGTCCCGCCTCTTCTCCGGGTTGGAGCTGGATATCCCGGATGGTGCCGAAATAGCAGACCTCGGTTCCGGTCCCCTGACCGCCATTATCGCCCTGTGGATGTCGCGCCCTCACCTGCGCGACCGCAAGCTCAATTTCACCTGCCTGGATCTCTCGCCCAAATCCATGCAGGCCGGATTGAAACTCTTCACGGCCATGGCTGGCAAGGACTCCCCCTGGCGCATCAAGACCGTCAAGGCGGGGTTCACCGACCATCTGCGCAAGAAAGCCGATCTGCTCATGGTATGCAACGCTTTCAACGAGCTGGACTGGTCGGGTCGGACCACACGCCCTCAGGCTGACAAGCTGACCGCGCACCTGTCCAATTGCATAAAGGACACGGGCCGTATTCTCCTTATCGAGACCGGCGTACGCCTGACCGGACGCATCATCTCCGAAATGCGCTCCAGCTTTCTGAGCAGAGGGATCAAGCCCATCGCACCCTGCCCGCACGCCGAGGAATGTCCCATGCCTGCCATGATGCCGGGAACGCCCTGGTGTCACTTCAACTTCTCGGTCAAGGATGTCCCTGACTGGCTGCAATCCCTGTCCAACGAGGCACAGCTTGAGAAGGACAACGTGACCCTCAGCTTCCTGTATCTCTCACAAAAAGGCACGGCCAGCTGGGGAGCAGTGCGCGCCATCTCCGAGCCGTTCAAACTGCACGGCAACAAGGGACAATACGCATGCTCCGACAAAGGACTGACGCTCATTGATATTCCGCCCAAGTCTCGCGCCCTCTTTCCGGGAGAAATCTTTGCCCCCACCTGGCCGGACAATCCCAAGATCGACCTCAAATCCAAGGCGGTCATGCTTCCTTACAAACCAAAAGCTTCCAAAGGCTGATGCGGATCATCGATCTCGGGCTGATGGAATACGAAGAAGCCGAAGCCCTGCAACTCAAGACCCTTGAAACGGTCACTGCCGGAGACGAAGAAAACACCGTCTTTCTGCTGGAGCATCCCAAGGTCATTACCCTCGGCCGTCAGGGCGGCGCCGAGAACCTGCTCATGGACGAATCCCTGCTCGCCGCCCAGGGGATTCAGGTTGCCCAGACCACGCGGGGCGGCAACATCACCTGCCACTTTCCGGGCCAACTGGTGGCCTATCCCATCTGGCGGGTAGAAAAACGACCGGGCGGCATGAAGCAGTTCTTCTGCGACATGGAGGAAGCGGTCATCCGCACCTGCGCTCATTTCGGGGTTGCCGCCATCCGTCGTCAGGGGCACCCCGGTGTATGGGTGGACGAGACCAAAAAAATATGCTCAATGGGCATCGGCGTACGCCGCTGGGTCACCTATCACGGGTTGGCTCTCAATGTCGGCCGCGACGTCAGCCTGTTCAACGCCATCACACTCTGTGGCATCCAGGGGGCGGTTCCCACCTCCCTTTCTACGGAAGCCGGATATGACATAACCATGAAGGACGCCAAATATGTCTTCAGCAACGAATTCAGAAAAGCCTTTACGCATCCCCCAATGGTTGCGGGTCAAGCTCCCGGAAAGCCGTAATTTTTCCAGCACGGCAGACCTGATAGACGACCTCAACCTGAATACGGTCTGCCAATCGGCCAAATGCCCCAACAAATGGGAGTGCTTCTCCAAGAACGTGGCGACCTTCCTGATCATGGGCAATGTGTGCACGCGCAACTGCGCATTCTGCAACATCATCTCCGGCGATCTTGAGCAACTGGACCCGACCGAACCGGCCCGCGTGGCCGAAGCAGCCAGACGTCTTGCGCTCAAACATGTGGTTATCACGTCTGTCACCCGCGATGACCTGCCCGATGGCGGGGCCGCGCATTTTGCCGCCACCATCCGTGCGGTAAAGGAAGTCCTGTCGAACTGCACGGTGGAAGTGCTCACTCCCGACTTTCAGGGGGATGAAGCCGCCCTCACCACCGTACTCAACGCCCGCCCGGATGTGATCAACCACAACCTTGAGACCGTCCCGTCCCTCTACGACACCATTCGCCCACAAGCGAACTACCAGCAGTCTCTGGACTTTCTGTCCAACGCCAAACGCATCGCGCCGGATATCCCCACCAAGTCCGGCATCATGGTCGGACTCGGCGAAACCGATGAACAGATCATGCGCGTCCTAGACGACCTGGCGTCCATTGCCTGCGATATCGTGACCATCGGCCAGTACATGCAGCCCAGCCGTCAACACCCGCTGGTCAAGCGATATGTGGAACCGGAAAAATTCGAAGAATATGCGAAAGAAGGAAAGCAGCGCGGCATCAGACACATGTTCAGCGCGCCGCTGGTCCGATCAAGCTACAACGCAGCCGACTTTGTTTAAAAAATCCAATCCTTGATCAGAAGATCGATGGTGGGTATGCCGCGAAAACGATCGATCTTTGGCGAAAAGGCGAAGCGCATTTTTCTGTCGCGCACCTGATGCGTCAGGGTGCTGGCCATACGCCATGCCTTGCCTGGCAATCTGGTACCGGTCTCTTCGTCCTTGAGGACCACTTTCACGTGTTCGCGTTCGCGGCCAAACGTGCGGTGCTCGGCGACGGTCACTTTTTTGGTGGCAAAGAGCGGCTCCGGGTTCCCCATGCCAAAGGGTTGCAGCAGTTCCAGCTCTTTGAGCAACGTGTGATTGATGTTGGAGAAACCCAGCTCGTGATCAAGCTTGAGGGTCGGTGTAAGCGGTTCAGGTCCAAGCGTATCAACCACATGGTTATTGAACTGTTCACGCAGGGCCGTGAGATTCTCCGGCTTGAGCGACAAGCCTGCCGCCTGCTTATGTCCGCCGAATCCTTCGAGCACACCGCTGACAGCCTGCAAGCCCTCGTACAGGTTGTACTCCGACACACTGCGCCCAGAACCTTTCAGCAGCCCTTCGCCCGTCTCCGAGGTGCACAGGATAAGCGTGGGCCGATAGTATTTCTCCACCACACGAGAAGCGACAATACCGATGATACCGGGATGCCAGTCCTCTCCGTGAAGCACAAATCCGGCCATGTGTTTCATGGACTCGGCCTGGGCAAATGCCTGCTCGGCGATCTCCTGCTCCTGCCGACGACGCTCCATATTGATGGAATTCAACTCTTCGGCAATGGGCATGGCCTCGTCAAAGCTGTCGGCCAGCAGCAAATTGAGGGCCTTGGTCGGGTCACCCATACGGCCGGCCGCATTGATACGGGGCGCGAGGTTGTACCCGATCTGCCCGGCGCCAAGCTCCGCCTGTCGCTCGTAGTCGCTGACCACCTTGAGCGCGGCCATGCCCGGGCGTTTGGCTTCCTTGATGATCAACAGGCCGTTCTTGACCAGAATACGATTCTGTCCGGTGAGTTTGACGATATCGGCGATAGTGCCCAGTGCCACCAGATCAAGGAGCGGTCGTACGTCCACCGGATCACCGGGCAATAATTTATTGAGCGCGACCATGAGCATGAACGCCACCCCGACTCCGGCCAGATCATCACAGGAGCCGCCTTCAATGAGTCGCGGATTGCAAATGGCATCGGCCTCGGGCAGCTCGTCACCAGGCAGGTGATGATCCGAAACCACCACGATCATGCCCAACTCCTTTGCGCGGGCCACAGGCTCCAGATCGGAGATGCCGCAGTCCACGGTGAGCAGCATATCGACCCCTTGCTCTCTGAGTTGCTCCACGCCCTCCGTGTTCATGCCATACCCTTCCTCCATGCGGTTGGGCAGGTGATGCGGGATATCGATACCCCGACTGCCGAAAAATTCCTTGACCACAGCCGTGGCCGTGATGCCGTCCACATCATAGTCACCCCACACGCCCAGCGTGCGCCCTTCGGCCACACCTTTCGCGATGACCTCAACAGCCTCTGCAAGGCCGGGTATTTCCACAGGGTTGGCCATATGCCGCAGGAGCGGGCTGAGGAACTTGTCCATCTCCTCAACATCGGTCAATCCCCGGTTCCAGAGTATTTCCACGATGAGTTCAGACACGTTCAACTCTTCTGCCATGGCGGCGGCACAAGCGGGCGCGGTTTCTTCACCGCGAGGTTTCCAAATGCAAGGCAATCTAGTATTCCAATATGTTAGGAGAGTGTTTTTACGAACTGCTCGATGTCATCAGACTCGACCAGCTCTTCGGCAAATTCCATCAGATCATCAAATTCAACGTCCATGTCATGGCACAGATCTTCAACGCGCACCATGTAGGCACTGTCAGGGTCTTCCATGACATGAACCACCGCATTGGCAAGAGAGACCAACGTTGCCTCACCCGAATGTTGCGGCGCCAGAGCCGGAGAATGATGCCAGTTGACCGGCTCCACCAGATTGACCGGCAGATCCCATGAATTGAGGACCAGAGCACCGACCACCGCATGGTCCATGCCCCAGTATGCTTCTTCGGCTTCATTATCCTGCATATCGTCCGTTTCTGCGAGATCCTGGATGGCAGCCCAATCAAACGGTCGCTTCAAGGCGGTAATCAGCTTGCCGATGTCGTGCAGCAGCCCTGCGGTAAAAAGATTATCCGGCTTGCCAATGTCGGTGATGCGGGAAAGTTCTTTGGCAACGGCGCCCACTTTAAACTGATGGAGCCAGTATGCTTCCAACGTGAACTCTTCCGGCATGTCATAGGCCTTGGCCAGCCCATTGACCCCCAGGGCCAGCACAATATTGCGGATCTCCGACATGCCAAGCACTGCCGCCGCACGCGGCACAGACTGCACCTCGGCCTGAAGCCCGTAATAGGCGGAGTTGGCCAGACTGAGTATACGCGTGGTCAAGCCCTGATCCCTGCTCAGAGTCACCCCGACATCCTCCAGAGAAGCATAGGAGTATCCACTGGTCTGCACGAACAATTGCTGGAGTATTTCCGGGGAAAAGGGAAGGTCCTCCCTCATCTGGGGCAATTCCTTGAGAAAATTCTGAATCTTGCTCTGGTCCATGGGAACTCCTGCGCACACCAAGGTGTCACCCTGTCAAAGGTGGAAAAAGCCGTTAGTCCAGATTAATGGGGGCCGAAGAAGAACCGGAGTCGGTTTGAGGACTTTCTTCCTCTTCTGTTTCGGGCGGCGTTTCATTCGCGGGTTCAGAGGAGAGATTCGGCCCCTCGTCCGCTTTCACCAGTCCCTGTCCCTTGAGAAACTCCCAGAACTGCAAGCTCGCTTCAAGCTTGGGGTTCACTTCCAGACTCTTAATCAGATATTCCTTGCATCCCTCCACGTTGCCTTTCTCATAGTAGCAACGGGCGATGTTGTGAAAGAGGTGCTCATCGTTCTGTACCAGTCCCTCAGCTCGAAGATAATATTGCAGAGCTTGATCGTACATCTTGTTCTTACGCATATTAATGCCGAAATCATTGAACAAGTGCTTGTGCTCCACGTCAAAGGCAGCTTCCAGATCGACCAACCGCTCAAAGATATCGTTGGCCTTCACCTGGTCTCCACGGTCGAGGTAGGTCAATCCCAACCCGAAGTTGGCACGGACGTTCTCTTCGTCGATGTCCATGGCCTGTTGATATTCGAACTCAGCAGAGTATGCCGCACCACGTTCGCGGTGCTTTTCGCCACGCACGATCGCGCCATCCATCTCCTTGATGGCCGGAAACACGGTAGAGACATAAAATTCGGGTTCAGGATTGAATTTGGTCAGGAAATCGTCGCGCTCGATATTACGCTTGGGACCGGACGGAACATAGTTCTTATTCAGAGGCTGGATGGAAATCTGGCCGTTATCAAGTTCTTCGGCGTCCCAGTATGTCTTCTGGATCGTTTTGCGCTGCGTAGTGCCGGTGCCAACCTTGGCAACCGTCTGAGTGGAAAAAACACCTTTGATTTTTTCCGCACCATCACGGATGATTCCGTGTTCTGCTTCGCCGTGTTCCTGATCGGACATCTACTGCTCCTATCCGGCCTGCTCCATCTCCAGCATAATCGCCAATGCGGCATCCTTGGGTGATACAGCCTGGGTGATTGGACGCCCCACCACCAGAAAATCCGAGCCACTCCGCACGGCCTGTGCAGGCGTTACAACCCGCCGCTGATCTCCGGCCTCGGAATCGGCAGGACGGATTCCCGGAGTAAGACATACGAAGTCGTTACTGCATGCAGCCTTGATTCGCTGCACTTCAAGCCCGGAACAAACCACTCCATTTAGTCCATATTGCTTGGCTTTTACAGCAAGGTCAAGGGCCATTTCAGATGGAGCGGGCGCATTATCCACCGGCAGGTCTCCGGCAGCCATGCTGGTCAACATGGTCACGGCCAACACCATGGGCGGTTGCGCCCCGGACTCGACGCCCTCAGCACACCCTTCCATGGCGGCCTTTGCCATGCGTTCTCCACCCAGAGCATGGATGTTGACCATGTCTGCACCGGACCGGACAGCAGACCGGACTGCACCCTGTACGGTATTGGGGATATCGAAAAACTTCAGATCGAGAAAGACCTTGTATCCCAATCCCTTGAGTTCCCTGACAACCATCGGTCCTTCGGCTGTGAACAGCTCCAGACCAACCTTCATCCACGGGGCAGATCCTGCAAGAGTCCGGGCCATATCCAGTGCGGACTCGGCGTCCTTGAAATCAAGCGCAACTACCAGTTCAGCCATCGTCTTCCCATGTCTTCATAATATTACCAAGAATACCAGGACGCAGCGACGGCTTGCACCGCCCGGCCAGATACACGGCCCTCAATTCCTGATACGCCAACTCCAAATCGTCGTTGACCACCCAGTAGTCAAACCATTTTGCCTGAGAAAGTTCACCGGATGCGTTGGTCAACCGTTTGGAGATGGACTCGGCTGAATCCGTGCCGCGTCCTTCCAGTCTGGCCACCAGCTCCTCGCGGGACGGAGGCAGCAGGAACACATATGTTCCCTTGTAAAATGTCTTCTTGAGCTGCTTCGCGCCCTGCACGTCAATATCAAAAAGCACGTCTCGCCCGGCATCCAACATGGCTTCCACAGGCTTGGTCGCCGTTCCATAAAAATTGCCGTGCACTTCTGCCCATTCGCAGAAATCACCGCGACTACGCATGGCAACGAACTGTTCGCGGGTCACGAAATTGTACTCGCGCCCATTCTGCTCCTCGCCACGCGGGGCACGGGTCGTGTAGGACACCGAAAAACCGAAATCCGGAAACTCTTCCCGTAGCATGTTGATAAGCGTGCTCTTGCCGGTTCCACTGGGCGCACAGACCACGAGGACCTCGCCCAGCCTGAATGTATGATCGTCCTGGCTCACCTATTCCCCCTCATCTGCGCTGAACCTTTGACCGATAGTCTCTGCCTGGATGGCGGACAGGACCACATGATTTGAATCCGTGACAATGATCGCTCTGGTCTTGCGCCCCTGTGTGGCGTCGATGAGCCTGCCCTCGGCGCGGGCGTCCTCCCTCAGGCGACGCATGGGCGCACTTGAGGGGTTGACGATGGACACGACCCTGTCGAGGACCACGAAATTTCCAAAGCCGACATTGAGTAATCCCTGTTTCTGCATGGCTACTCCTGTCTTTTATTCGATGTTTTGAACCTGTTCACGGCACCGCTCAAGCTCTGCCTTGAAATCCACGACCAACCGACTGACTGCCGTATCCTGTGCCTTGTTGCCGCAGGTGTTAATCTCGCGGAATGTCTCCTGCACCAAAAAGTCGAGCTTCTTGCCCACATTGCCTTCGGAAGCCAGCACCTCGTCCAGACGGTCCAGGTGCGCATCCAGACGGGTCAACTCTTCGGAGACGTCGAGCTTATCCGTGAGGTAGGCCACTTCCTGCAACATCCGGTCTTCGGAAAATTCGGCATTGGCCGCATCCAGCATATCCACGATACGCTGACGCAGCGCCGTTTTCTTGGCCTCCAGTATTTCAGGGATGCGTACCTTCACCTTTTCCGTAAGGTCGCGCAGGGTCTCCAGACGGCTGGTCAGATCAGTCACCATGGCGTCCCCTTCCACTCCACGGGAATCCACCCAATCCTTGAGGGCGGCTTCAAGGCCGCTGGTCAGGCTCTCCGTCAGGCCGGGATCAGGCTCGGAGCCGTTGTCGCGCCACAGCGCGGACATACCGAGTACTCGGTTATAATCGGGGCTGAAAGACTCTCCACGACTTGTGGCCAACTTCTCCATCTGCTCGAACATGGCATTGGCCATGGTCTCGTTGAAGGTCATGCCGAGAATGCCGGAATCCAGCACTTCAAGGTTCAGGGAGACATCCACCCGACCACGCGAGGCGTAGGTGCGGACGATTTTTTCCCAACCATTCTCCAGGGAGCGAAGGTAGCCGGGCATTCTCCACTTGACGTCGAGGTAGCGGCCATTGACTGATTTTACTTCCCAGACATGAGTCCAGGCGTCTTCATTGGTCTCGAACCGGCCAAAACCGGTCATGCTAACGGGCATATATTTCTTCCTTATTGTTGGAAGCCGCGTGGTGTTCCAATCGATTTACGTCTGCGGCTTGCTCAGCTTGTTTCTATACGACTGACGCAATTTTGTCAGCCGGGATTTCATCTCTTCCCCCGCGTAGTCAGGGAAAGTCCAGGGAAAATCAACCCACTGTTTTTTCTGCCAAATCAATGTCAGATCAGCCCAGATTCCCGCTTTAAGGTATATCCGGTGCGAAAAATTCTTTCCTGTGGCCAAAACCAGGCTTTGTAGCGTGATAAAACCGGGATCAAGATTGAAAAGCCGGTTTCCCTCAGCACTCTGCCTGACCTCCAGAGAGTTGGTAAACTGTTTGATGTCTGCCAGCTCATCCAATGGACGCAATCCTGTGAAACCGACAAGCCGACGAGTGATGGGCGTTCCCAACTCAGCATCATAGTACGCGGTCTGATCAAAGGCGAAGAGCTCTGTCACTGTATCAGCCGGACCATACGCCTCTTCAAGCTCATGCAGCAGGTCAGGCCAAAAAGCGTCCCATTGCGAACTCAGAACCGATATGATCAGTTGTCCGGGATCAGGAATCGTCGGCGTACTCATGCATTCTCCAGCGGTTCAACGAGGAGGACGTGCTTCTCCAGCTTGACCGGTCGCGCCCGCACCAGCGAACGCGGCTCTGCGTTCTCTGGCAGGGAAATGAAACGGCAGGCGGCATAATACTCGCTTACGCCACGTCCCTTGTCGTCCTGAACCAGAACATCAAGGTGCGGAATCGCAAGAAGGCTTTCCAAAAAGGCCTGCTTCTTGGCATTCACCAGTTTCCGCAATCGAGCCGCCCGCTCCTTGCGTATCGGAACATCCACTGCATCGGGCAGCTCCACCGCACGCGTTCCGGGTCGCTCGGAATAGGGAAAAACATGCCCGTATGTCAATGGCAAAGCACGACACAAGGCCATGGTATTCTCAAATTGTTCCTCTGTTTCGCCCGGAAACCCGGTAATAAGGTCTGCTCCCAGACCGATTACCGGCCAGAATTCCGCCAAACGCTCCATGAACTGTAGTGCGGATTGCGGGCTGTAATGTCCGCGCCCCATGGCTTTGAGCACCACCGGATCACCGCTTTGCAGAGACAGATGGAGCTGGGGGCAGACCATGGAGGCGTTGGAAAGCACGGCAAGCGCCTTGTCATTCAGCTGCCCCGGCTCAACCGATGAAATACGAAAACGCGCCCTGCCAACCCAGTTCAGCCCGAATTCGGTATCGAGTCGGGCCACCAGATCCCAAAAATCGGGTTTGCCATCGAGGTCACGACCAAAATGACGGAGGTTGATGCCGCTCAGTATGAATTCACGGAACCCGGCAGCCAGCAATCTGTCAACTTCATCCACCACCTCATTGACCGGACGGCTGACGGATTTGCCTCGTGTAAGCGGCACGATGCAGTAGGTACAGTGATGGGAGCAGCCATCCTGCACCTTGACGACGGCTCTGGCGCGGCCATATCCAGATATGGAAAACGGTGCGAACCGGGGCTTTTCTCCGGCAGAGGCCTGGCCCTGCGGGCCGCTCAGCAGCTGGGGTTTATCTTCCTGACGCACCACCCGGACAACTCCAGGCAGTTGGGCCAATTCGTCGGGCATCACCTGCGCCGCGCAGCCGGTGATGATGATCTCGGCCTGCGGATTGTCTCTATGAAAACGGCGCACGGTCTGACGCAGGTCGGCCACGGCGTTGGCGGTGACAGCACAGGAGTTGACCAGAATAAGATTCGCCTTTGTGGGATCGGACACCTCACTGGCGCGCCCTTCGGACGCATTGGCGGCCCAGGCCTCACCTATAGCTTGAGACTCATACTGGTTGATCTTGCACCCCAGGGTAGCGGTGTAGAAGGTAATCATGATACGATGCAGTACTCCTGATGAATTTATTTAGTCTAGCCGAGAGTCGACCCATGACGCAAACGAATACCATATGTAAAAAACGAAAAGTAGCCCTGCCCGCTCTTGTGGCCGTCACACTCCTGACCGTGATGCTCATGCTGTCCGCGTGCAACAGCACCGTGGGCGTCGGCATGGGGAGCAGCGGAACGCGTGTGGGCGTCGGTGTCGGCAACGGTCGGTCCGGCGTGGGCATAGCCACCGGTGGCTTTGGCGTGTCCTTAAACTCCTATGGAGACTTTCTGCGCAACGGGCCGAACGAGGCATACGACACCAACAAGCTCGGCGTAAAAGCCCTCAACGAGAGCAAATATCAGGCGGCTCGCGAACTGTTTGAGATCACGCTGGAGAACTACCCCAACCACCCTGACGCGACCTATTACCTCGGCATCACCCTCATCTATCTCGAGGAACGGGAAGCAGGCTTCTCCCTGCTCAAACAATACAAGGATTCAAACAACTACCGCATGTATACGGAAGTACAGAAATCCGCAGCGTACCTTGAAAAAAAACCGGAGCTGACGCCTGAAAAAATTCACAGGGTGCTGAACAAAAACCGCTCTGACGGTTACAAGGCCGACCAGGAACAACGCTGGGAGCTGCGCTCCGGCGACCTATAACGGCAGGGGCTTCTCTATGATCCCGCCTCCCAGCACCATGCCGTCCTCGGTATAGACCGCTGCAACCTGCCCGGGTGTGGGACGCGTGTGTGATTCCAGAAATTCAAACCGCAACGAGCCGCCAACCAGTTTCACCTGGCTCGGCTTGGCCTTTTGCCTGTACCGCGTCTGCACCATGACGATTTCCGGCCATGCATCCATGGGAGACATGAGGTTCACCTGCCCGGCCACACACCCGCCGGACTGCAATGCTGATTTGGGGCCAACAATGAGCGTATTGGAGTGCACATCCTTGTCCAGGACATAAAGCGCCTCTGTCCACGCAATGCCAAGCCCGCGCCGTTGCCCCTGCGTGTGCCGCCACAATCCCTTGTGTTCACCGACGATCGTCCCATCCGGCAGGATCGCCGGGCCGCCTTCAGGCATGGGACCTCGCTCCAACAGAAAGGCCTGATAATCGTCATCCGGCACAAAACATATCTCCTGACTCTCGCTGGGAATAGGCGGCGTCAAACCATGCTTGGCCAAAATTTCGAGGACATCCTTCTTCAAGGTTTCAGCCAGAGGGAATTCTGCCTGCCGCAGGTTTTCGATGGGAACCAGGGAAAGGAAATAGCTTTGATCCTTGGTCATATCCGCCCCGCGCACCAACATACGCCCCTGCTCCCGCGCCACCATGCTGACGTAATGTCCGGTTGCCAGCCTGTCTGCACCGAGTTGGCGAGCGGCGTCAAAGAGCACCCCGAATTTCATGCGTGGATTACACATGGCGCACGGATTGGGTGTCAGTCCGGCACGATAGTCCTTCACAAATGGGGCCACCACCCGACAATCAAATTCCTTATGTAAATCAAGAGCATGAAATGGCACACCAAGGATGTCGCACGCTTTGGTCAATCCCTCGATCACCGACTGCCAGGCAGGATTGGGCGGCAGGAAATGACCGTGCACAGCAATCAAATCATGCCCCTGCTCCTTGAGCAGAGCCAGTGAGAGCAGGCTGTCCATGCCACCTGATACGGCCACGGCGATTATCATAAACTGTTCCTCTCTATAAAAATATTTGGATGATGGTATAGGACTTGGCCCGGCATTTCCAGCAATCGATTGACCTTTATGCCTAAACCAGCATACAATATTCCATGGACATTGAATACACAGGCGTTGGATTGTTCTTTCACTTCGCCGTCTTCTTTCTTGCTGGCTACCTGGGCCGATTCCGCATACTCCTCGGAGTGACAGTCGGTACCCTGCTTGTCCCTTTAGCCAATATCTTTGTTGGTCAATTTCATGATATCTATGTCGGATTGGGAACCGGTCTGGTCGCCAGCGCTTGCGGAGCAATCATTATTCCACTTGTATGGGCAGGCAGACACGCTTCCAATCAAGATATCATTTTTGTGAACAACGGGGGAATGGGAAAGTATGCCCCATATTTCAATTGGATCAAAAGAGATAGTGCAGTCAACAAATCCAATCGGAAACGGTGGACTGAAAACAAAAACAAATAATTTCTTTCAAACGAAATAAGCCGGTTGCATCCAAAACAGATGCAACCGGCTTTTCTTTTTCAATCAATCCCTACAGCTGTGCCAGCGGCATGGGCTCCAGATTCTTCTCCAGACACTCGGCCACGGAAAGCATATCCGCTTCCGAGAAAGCCGGCCCCATGAGCTGAAGGCCCACAGGCATGCCGGAGTCCTTACCGAGCCCCACGGGCAGGCTCATACCGGGAATACCGGCCAGGTTGGCGGAGACCGTAAAGATATCGATGAGATACATCTGCAACGGCGTCATCTCGTCCTCAACCTTGGGCGCAACGGTGGGCAGCACCGGACCGGCGATGAGATCACACTGCTCGAACGCCTTTTCAAAATCCTCCCGCAGGAGACGACGAACCTTGGCGGCCTTGTTATAGTAGGCATCATAATATCCGCTGGAGAGGACGTAAGTACCCATGATAATGCGGCGCTGTACCTCGTCGCCAAACCCTTCGGTACGGCTGGACGTATACATGTCGATCAGTTCTTCGGCATCCTTGTTGCGATGACCGAAACGGACACCGTCAAAACGGGACAGGTTGGAAGACGCCTCAGCCATGGCGATAATATAGTAGGTCGCGATAGCGTAATCGGTCAGGCTCAGGGACAGGGGAACCATGGTGGCACCAAGCTGCTCAGCCTTGGCAATGGCTGCCTTGAGAGCGACTTCGACTTCCTCGTCCAGCCCTTCGCCCCAGTACTCCTTGGGCAAACCGATCTTCACGCCGTCGAGATTCTCACGGCCAAGGGCGGCCAGATAATCAGGAACATCAACATCCACCGAGGTGGAGTCTTTGGGATCGTATCCGGCCATGACCTGTAACATACGGGCGGCATCCTCGACACTGCGGGCCATGGGACCGATCTGGTCAAGGGAAGACCCGTAGGCGATAAGGCCGAAACGGGAGATACGGCCATAGGTCGGTTTGAGACCGACAATGCCGCAAAATGAAGCCGGGGTGCGGATTGACCCACCTGTGTCGGTACCAAGCGCGCCAAAGCACTGACCTGCGGCAACCGTGGCCCCGGAGCCACCGGAAGAGCCACCCGGCACACGTTCGTTGTCCCAGGGGTTGCGGGTCGTCATAAAGGCGCTGTTTTCGGTGGTGGACCCCATGGCGAATTCGTCCATGTTGGCCTTGCCGATTATGATGGCTCCCGCTTCCTTGAGTTTGACAACCGCTGTCGCATCATAAAAGGGAACGAAATTTTCAAGAATCTTCGAAGCACAGGTGGTCTTTGTGCCCTTTGCGGCCAACAGATCCTTCAAGACGATGGGGACACCCCACAGCGGCCTGGATGCATCTGGTCCGTCAGCGTCCATGGCCTCGGCCTGCTTCAACGCATCTTCACCCAAAACGGTGATAAGCGCCTTGACCTGCGGCTCAGTGGTTTCGATGCGGCCCAGGCAGTTTTTTACGGCCTCGGCAGAGGTCACGGCACCACTCTGGAGCTGTTCGGCTATCTCTGTGAGAGTCTTTGTATAGAGTTCAGACATTAATCAATCCTGAATATTATCGGTAAATTATACGATACGGGGAACAATGAAGAACTGGCCATCCTGCTCGGGAGCGTTGGAAAGCACGTCATCACGGGTGTATTCTTTTTTCACCTCGTCCTTACGCAGGACAGTGGTGTGTTTGACCGGACTGTACATGGGCTCGACACTCTCAGTATCGAGTTCACCGAGCTTATCCATATAGTCCAGTATATCGCCGAGCTGACCGGCGAAGAGTTCGAGTTTGTCCTGTGGCAGATCAAGCCGGGAAAGCTTGGCGACCTTTGCCACTTCTTCGGGACTGATTTTCATTCTATTCTCCTTATGTAATACGCCGACTAGTGTGTCGGCGGAATATCCGGGTTGGTTGCCGAGGAGCGCCTGGATTTCTTCATTTTCGCATCAATACGCTTTTCGTAGGCTTTCATGCGTCTTTCACGACGCGCCTTGGCCTTGGCGATACGCACCTTGAGTTTCTCGACATCAACAAGCTGTTTGCCGTTTCTCACGGGACTGAACAGGAACAGCTCCTGGCTGGCCACACCGGACTTGGTCCAGGTTATGGGAGCCATGCTGAAATCCATTCCCTGCGCCGACTGGATGCGCGTATTCACATCATCGGCATCCCAGTTTGACGGCAGAACGCCGAACTGACCGGCAAAGCGAATAAAGTCATAGCCTAACGCCACCCAGAAATCGGCCTTGCCGAGTCCTTCTTCAGTGAGCGCGTTCTGAAGGTTGCGCCCGCCATCCGAATCCGCCCACCATGCACCGGGACAGATTGCCAGTCGATAGTAATGCTCATCGATACCCTTGGTGGAATCCAATGCGCGACTCCACAGGCCAGGCCCGAGAAAGACAAGCTGGTCGCCTTCATAAAAGAAGAAATTAGGCAGCAGCGTCTGCGCCTGACTCCATCCATCCGGGATGAACACAGCCCCAAAATCGGGCATTTCCAACGGAATATCCTTGTTTTCACTAAAGTTGGCAGGCACCTTGAGCAGCTTGCTCACACGCTTGCTCCACTGTTTGAGCTCTCTTGACGGATAGGACTGCATGCCCTTGATACGTCCCCCCAGAGGTGCGGCTTCGCGATAAAAGGTCTCGGACATGGTACGCCCGAATTTTTCTTCAGGATACAACACCGCCAGATCCCTGATGCCAAGCTGGTCCACGGTCAGGGAAACCAGGCTGCGCACTTCATCATTACGGCTGGTAAAGAACCGCCATGCATCCTCACCTTCAATCTTGTCGCCAAGGGACCCCATGAAGGAGAAGACAGCACGTTCCTTAAGAATATTCTTGCCTGGAGAACCGGCCTCATACAACCGCTTGAAGGCATTGACTCTCAAGGGGCCGCCCACCACGGAATAGTGATCCGGCAACGCGTCAAGCCGCGCTTCCCAGCCAGGTATCTGAGTATTGATGACCTTGATGTCAACGTTCACTCCATCCTGGGCCAGACGCCATTGAGCCAATCCGGTTCCACGCAGGATTTTGATCCCCACCTTGGCATACGGGCCAGTGACGGGCAGTGCCAATGCAAGCCCAACCGTGGGCAGACCATACCTGGATTCCAGATCAGCCAACCGGGAACGCAGAGGGTCCATATCCACCAGTTCGGCATTCACGGAAATATTACGCAGAGTGCGCCAGTTGGCAGGCCATGCCTCCTCGGAATCCACGGAACGCACGCCGCGTTCAAACGCGGTCATTGCATAGGGGAACCGCCACTGATTGGCGGAATTGACCGCAACGGACAACGCTTCCACGTCGTCATCGCTCATGGCTTGCAGCCGTGTCAGGAATTCATGTTCAAAACCGGCCCGGGCAACATCGTCAGGCGCTTGCTTATAAAACCCGTCCAGCACATCCAGTGCGCGCTCCGCATTCTGCTTCTCAATGAAGTAGCTGTTGTACCACAGCCCCACTTCCCACTTGGTTTCCCAGGGAACGGCGTCACTCTCCAGCACCCACTTGAGGTGGTTGCGCAACCGCTCGGTCTTGTCGAGCGCGGCCATGGCGTCAAGATAGGGAAGCTCCCAATCGAGCCGGTACAGGACCTTGGTATCAATGTTGCCCCAGGCTTCCAACGCCAGACGAGCCTGTTGAGGGTGCTCGTTCTCAATGGCGGATTTGGCCAGCCGTGAATACACGGTGGGCAGCTCCGAGCGGACCAGATCGCTGCGTTCCAGCGCATCGGCATAATAGAGTTCGGCCACCTCGTACCGTTTGGCCTGCCAGGCCGCATCGGCCTCGACCAACAGGTTCGGTGTGGACAGGGTATCACTGCTCTTGATCGGCCCATATTTCATGGGACCACAACCAAAACCAAGCAGTGCCAGAAGAATCAAGAGAATCAGCAGCCGTGCGGCGCGGGTGAAAGTCATCATTGTATGTATTCGTCGCATAAGTGTTCCATTTGAGTGGTTTAAGCAACCAGAGAATCAGTCTGGTCGCAAGAATGCAGACCGGTACTGCTATACTTCGCTTGGTCAGCTATTGCAAGCGGGACAACGGCGGGCTTTTTCCTGCCCGCAATGACGCCTTTGGTCTTTCAACCGCCTCGTACAAAGACGGCCTCCACACTGAGTGCCGCAATAAAAAAAGGGTGCCGGATTTCTCCGGCACCCTTTGTCATTGCGTTATCTGCTGGGCTATTTGACTTCGGTGTAGTCTGCGTCGACCACATCATCGTCATCCTTGGGAGCTGCGCCAGCTTCTGCTGCGCCTTCAGCACCCATATCAGGGCCGCCCTGCTCAGCGTTCTGCTGTGCGTAGAGCTGCTCGGCCAGCTTGTGGGAGCTCTGTGCCAGCTCTTCGGTCTTGGCTTTGATCTCATCCACATCGTCGGTCTCCAGAGCCTTTTTCAGGGCCTCCATCTTGCCTTCGATGTCAGCCTTGAGCTCGCTGTCCACCTTATCGCCGAGGTCACGGATAGACTTCTCGGATGTGTAGACGAGGGTGTCGGCCTGGTTGCGGACCTCAATGAGTTCCTGCTTGGCCTTATCCTCGTCAGCGTGGGCTTCGGCATCCTTGACCATCTGATCGATTTCCTCATCGGACAGACCGGAGGAAGCGGTGATCTGGATGGACTGCTCATGACCGGTGCCCATATCCTTAGCGTGGACGTGCACGATACCGTTGGCATCGATGTCAAAGGAGACCTCGATCTGCGGTACGCCACGCGGTGCCGGCGGAATACCGGTCAGTTCGAAGTTGCCGAGCAATTTGTTGTCGGCAGACATGGGACGCTCCCCCTGGAAGACACGGATGGACACGGAGGGCTGATTGTCAGCCGCGGTGGTGAACACCTGGGACTTCTTTGTGGGGATGGTCGTGTTGCGCTCGATGAGGTGCGTCATCACGCCGCCCATGGTCTCGATACCGAGAGACAGAGGCGTGACATCCAGCAGGAGCACGTCCTTGACGTCACCGGCCAGGATACCACCCTGAATGGCAGCACCCATGGCGACCACTTCGTCCGGGTTCACGGAGCGGTTGGGCTCCTTGCCGAAGAAGGACTTCACCTTCTCCTGAACCATCGGCATACGGGTCATACCACCAACGAGGATGACTTCGTCGATGTCGGAAGCGGACAGACCTGCGTCTTTCAGCGCCTTCTTGCACGGGGCAACGGTACGCTCAACCAGATCCTCGACAAGCTTCTCCAGCTTGCTGCGGCTGATCTTGACCATCATGTGCTTGGGACCATTCTGATCTGCGGTGATAAACGGCAGATTGACCTCGGTCTCAACGGAGCTGGACAGCTCGTGCTTGGCCTTTTCAGCAGCTTCTTTCAGACGCTGCAGGGCCATACGATCCTTGGACAGATCGATGCCGTTTTCCTTTTTGAACTCATCGGCCAGGTATTCAATGATACGATGGTCGAAATCTTCACCGCCGAGGAACGTGTCACCGTTGGTGGCACGAACTTCCACAACGTTGTCGCCGACTTCGAGGATGGAGATATCAAAGGTACCGCCACCGAGGTCAAAAACCGCGATCTTTTCGTTGGCCTTCTTGTCAAAGCCGTAAGCCAGCGAGGCTGCGGTCGGCTCGTTGATGATGCGCTTGACCTCAAGACCGGCAATCTTGCCTGCGTCCTTGGTGGCCTGACGCTGGGAGTCGTTGAAATATGCCGGAACAGTGATGACTGCTTCGGTTACAGTTTCGCCCAGGTAGGTCTCAGCGTCCTTTTTCAGCTTCTGCAGAATCATGGCGGAGACTTCTGGCGGCGAGTATTTCTTGCCGTCGATCTGTACCCAGGCGTCGTTACCGTTGCCGGCCACGATGTCGTAAGGACAGTGTGCCTGCCATTTCTTGACCTCGGGCGCGTTGGCAGCACGGCCCATCATACGCTTGATAGCGAAAACAGTCTTTTCAGGGTTGGTGACAGACTGCCGTTTAGCAATGTCACCCACCAAGCGTTCCTTGTCGGTAAAAGCAACCACGGACGGCGTAGTACGGCCGCCTTCGGGGTTGGTGACGCATTTCGGGTCTTTACCCTCCATGACGTAGACGCAGGAGTTGGTGGTTCCGAGATCGATCCCTATGATCTTACCCATGTGTATGTCCTCCTAATACTCTTCTATTGAAATATGTCACAATGGACGTTCAGTATTCGTTACTTTGTTCAATAAGCATGCGTTCACCCTTGTAAAGGGCTGTGGCATCAAAAAAAATCGTTTACGCCTTGTTGACCATGACCTTTGCGGGCCGCAACAGACGTCCCTTGAGGATATAGCCCCCCTGCACGACCTGAGCGATCTGGTTGTCACCCAATTCACTCTGATCAACCGTGCCGACCGCTTCATGCACTTCCGGGTCGAATTCGGCACCAACAGCGGCCTGTACGGCCTCCAGCCCGTGCCCCTTGACGGCATCAAGGAAAATCTTGCGGGTCATGTCCACACCGATGACGAAATTTTTGCAGGCATCGTCCAGACCGCCGGTATGCGCCAAAGCGAGATCAAGATTGTCCAGCACGGGCAGCAGGTCGGCGAGCACGGACTCTCCGGCGTACTTCTTCATCTCCTCATTCTCACGCAACAGGCGTTTCTTGAGGTTTTCGGCATCAGCCAGAGCGCGAAGACGAATCCCTTCCGCTTCCTTGTGCACATCACATTCGGGGCAAACCGATTCGCGGCACAGGGCGTAGAGTTCTTCCTGGCTCAGTGAGACTTCGGTCTCTTCTTCCACAACTTCCGCCTCGGTTCCTTCCGGGGTCCCTTCGGCATCTTCAGTGAAAATCTTCCCTTCTTCGTCGTACAGACCGTTGATGGGAACGTCAGTGTTCTTGTTTTTCGCCATGAAATATCAATCCTTGAAAACGTGGTTGATCAAGATAAAGCCTCGACGAAAGCGAGGTATGTTGGACAAATAAGCATGCCCAAAGGGTTGTCAATGGGGAAAAAGTGAAGAAAATGCAGCTTGATTTTCATGAAGCGAAACAAAGCAACGTCGTTGATCCACACGGTCGAAGGCATCGGATTATATCTTGAACCCGCCGTTCTCATAGATCAATTTCGGTTCACCGGTCCTGAGCCAGGCCGTAACCCGCTTGGGCTGCGTGTTGACCAGATCCCAGTGCATATCAGAAGAATTGAACCCAAACTCATATTCCAATTGAGCGGACAGCATTTCCGTCGGACCGGAAAAACTCTCCAGGGTCGACCCGCCGAGCGCGATATGACAGTTGCCGTTTTCGCCGCCAAAATTCTCGTCGAGCAAGGTGTGAGCCATGAACCGATCCACTCTGGAGAACCGTTTATCCGTGAGCGAGAACTCCCCCACCCGACGCGCGCCAGCGTCCAAATACATTTGGTTCTGCAAAAAGAGCTGTCCCCGCTCCGACTCCACCCGTGAAGCGATGCCATCGGAAAAATCAAGGGACACGCCAGCGACGAGGTGACCGTATCGCAAGGATGGCTGGTCCGCATAATACGTTCCCTCCACCCCTCTGGCATCAGGGGCGAAATAGATTTCGTATCCGGGTATGTTGGCTCCGTTCACGCCCACAAACCGCCGATTCTCCCCCACAGGCACCTTGAGATTCACATCCTCCGACTCCACCCGCAGCGACTTGATATCCATGGCATCAAGCCACTGGCACACTTCACCCACTTCCTTTTTGAGTCGTCGCCACTCCTTGACCGGAGCGGGCATGTTCAGCCAACAGGCCCGTTGCAGTGCATAGGTATACTCTTCCAGTGTCATGCCCGAAGCCTCGGCCAGAGCTTCGGTCGGGTACAGGCAGGTGGTCCAGCCAAGCGTGCCGGACTGCCTGCGCCGTTGCAGAATCCGTCGGGTGGGCGCGTCCGCACGGCGCGCCTCGCCAATGGTTCGCGGATCGACAGCCTGGAGATGGGTCAGGTCTTCCGGGGCAAGTATGTTGATGACGCCAGCGACCTGGGAATACAGCTCGGGCAGGCCGGGCTGTTGGAACACCAGTTGACCGAAGCTTGAATTGAGGTACCGCTCCATCTCCATATACGGAGTGGGCATGGCCATAGAGACAGGGTTGAGGTGCATGTCCATGAGTCGAGAATAGACGGCCTCCACCAGGGCCAGCCCCGGAGTGTCGTAACGAATAAGAACGATGTCCTTGTTCCTGAGGGGCTTTTCCCTTGATTCATTCAAGGCCCAGAGCAGGACCTCGGCATAATTCTCGATATCAACGGACGTAAACAGCGACACATTCTCTCCTTGGTTGATCCGCTCAAGTGCGGACACAAAGCGTACAGAATGGAGGGAGGGAGAGGCAACCGTTTTCAACCATCACATTGTTTTGACAACCAAATCATGGAGTCGTACACCTGATGCATGCCAATACTGCCCCCTCCAGACTACACGCCGTCGCTCCCCTTTCGCTTCGGCAACATAGCGACCCTCTATCCGCCCCTGTTCCGACTCACCCCCATAACCGCTCCAGAGCCTGAACGCATTGAGCTGGAAGATGGTGATTTCCTCGACTTCGACTGGCACCGCTGTCGTTCCGGCGAGAGTCGCAAGCTGGTCATCGTCACGCACGGTCTGGAAGGACATGCACGCAAAAAGTACGTGCTGGGGATGGCCAGGATGGCAACCGAAAACGGCTATGACGCGGTCTGCTGGGCCCAACGGGGATGCAGCGGCGAAATGAACCGACTGCCCCGCACCTACCACTCCGGCGAGACCGGCGATATCCACGCGGTAATCACGCACTGCCTGTCCACGGGCCGATATGACGAGATAGCCCTTATCGGATTCTCCATGGGGGGCAACCAAACGCTCAAGTATCTGGGAGAAGCCCCTGACAAGGTGCCTGCACAGGTCACACATGCAGTCGCTTTTTCCGTGCCATGCGACCTGGCTGCCTGCAGCCGGATTATCGCCTTACCTTCTCGACGCATCTATTTTGAATATTTCATGAAAGGGTTGCGAAAAAAGATTCGGAAAAAGGAGAAACTCTTTCCCGGCACCGTGGATTCATCACACCTGAAAGGCATCAGAAGCCTGCATGAGTTTGACGACAGGTATACGGCGCCGTTCAGTGGATTCAACAATGCCGACGACTATTACACCAGATCGAGCAGCCTGCAGTTTCTCCCGGCCATCTCCGTGCCCACACTGCTGGTCAACGCCATGGATGACCCGTTTCTGTCAGATGAATGCTACCCGGTGCAGCACGCAACAGACAATCCGAATCTCTTCTTGGAGACACCGGACTATGGCGGGCACGTCGGATTTGTCGATGGGGGAAAAGAGAATGTATACTGGTCGGAAAAACGGGCTCAGGCATTCCTTGCCCGAGATATTCCCTAAGGGCGAATCTTGACCATAATCGGGGGGATGATCAGGGCCAGGATCAGACTGATGACACAGATACTGACAGCCGGAACCAGCCAACTCTGCGACCGCCCGTCTTCGCCCACAACCCATCGATTGTATAATGAATCCAGTTCCCTCTGATCAATCCGCTCCAGTCCTTCCTGAACCACGGCAAGAAGTTCGTCATTGCCTTTGAGCACAGCAGCCCGAAGCATCTGAGGCGGGTAAAACTGAACGACCTCAAACTGCTTGCCTATCCCCTTGGCGCCCAGCTGAAACATAAGCGTGGGGTAATTGGCCAACACGGCATTGACCTTGCCATTGGAAACGGCCTCCGCCAGTTTAACGACGGAAGCAAAGGGATATGGACGCATTTCAGGATAATGCAAGCGAATGTAATTGTCATAAAAACTGTTTTCAACAACACCCACAAGATGCCCATTCAGATCCTCAGCATCATTCACCCCGGACCCCTTACGAGCGAGGAATACTCCCCGGGAGGGAAAGAGTGGTTTCGAAAAACTGAGAATGGCGTCCCGTTCCTGATTTAATATCAGTCCACCATGGACATCCGCCCTCCCCGCCTGCACCTCTTTAATGGTATCAGCCCAGTCTACCAGATGAAATCGCACAGGAATCCCGGTTTCGGCAGACCACTTTTGCCACATATCAATGAGATATCCCTTGGGCATGCCACTATGGCCGACAAACGACATGGGGGGCATATCAGCTTCATGGGCAACAACAATGCCACCTATCCGATACCTGGCAATGAGGTCATCCTGAGACAATGCATTGAACGGCAAACACAATAGACCGGCGAACAGCGCTATCCAATACGCTGAGAAGAAACAATGCTTCAGTTTTCGATTCAGACATTCTTTACACATGCTCTGATCGTTACGGGACTGAAAATAAAAAAGCAATATGGGTATTATCTACTTTTGTTCTTCAATAATCGCATGACCAGCAAGGTTGTCAAAGGAATCCCCCCCCCAAAAAAGGCAAACACACCAAGGAGCATGGTTTTGCTGGGCCAATCCAGGGCAATGAGCTCCATGGAGACCGCACCGACCATGAACATCTCAAAGGTCATGACACCTGATGCCGCACCAATATCCTTGTCCACCTGATCGAGTATGAGAGAGTTACTGACTGGCCTTGAGAGACCAACCGAGAATGTGATGCAGAACATGGGAATGGCCACCGTCAGCGGACTGGTACCACCAAGGAGGAGCATGAGCCCTCCCGCGCCAATGATTGCAATCAGGGAGATATAGAGAATGCGTAATTGGGAGAGCACTCCGCCCAGACGGGTGCAGACCATGGAACCAAGCATGAACCCTAGGGCATTGGCACCGAAATAGAGACCGAAGACCTGCTCAGACATGCCAAAACCGGAAATGTAAATAGCTGGTGAACCACCGATAAACCCGAAATGAGGCAGTATCATAAGTGCAAACGACAGAGCCATGACCGTGAATTGCCTGTTTTTGAAAACAGCAATATACCGGCCTGCCACAGACAACACACCACCCGAAGTAAACTCTGTCAGCGGTTCCTTGAGCTGAGACACGCCGTACAGTGCCACAAATGCGACCACGACCTGACTGACAAAGATCCACTGCCAGGAAGCGAATTTGAGCAACAACCCACCCAAAGTTGGAGCGAGCATGGGACAAAACGCCATAATCACGCCGATTGAAGCGAGAATTTTCTGACGCTCTAATCCGTCATAAAGATCCTTGGTCAACGCCAAAGACAGTGCTGCAGCAGCCGCAGCCCCAGCCCCCTGGATAGCACGGGCAAGAACCAACATGGTTATGTTGGCGGCCAGAGCGCACAGCCCGCTGCCTAGAATGAAAAGGAGAAGTCCGAAAACCAGCACAGGCTTCCGTCCGACACGGTCTGATAATGGGCCGTGAATGAGCAGAAACACACTGAAGGCGACAAAAAAAATGACCAACGACAGATTGCCTTGGGCATGGGTAATCCCCCAGGCCTCCACAATACGCGGGAGCGCTGGCAGATACATGTCAGTTGACAAGGGGGGAAACGCGGCAAGCAATGACAGCAGGATTAAAGTGGGCATGAATCAAGACAGCGTTGTCAGTGTTAAAGATGAATCAGCGATGTTTTATGAATACAGCCCTAAAGTCAACAAAGCATACAGAGCGAAAAAGGTATGAGCAGCAATACCAAAAGAGGCGGCCACAGCAGTGACCGCCTCTTTGAATCAATAGTCGTACAACGGGTTATTCGAAGACCAGACCACCATCTTTTTCATCTACGGTGACAGTCGTGCCCTCACCCAGCTCTCCCCCGATAAGCTTCCTGGCCAACGGAGTTTCCAGATGAGTCTGGAGATACCGGTGCAACGGCCTGGCGCCGAAGTTGGGATCATAGGCTGCCTGGGCAATAAAGGCTTTGGCCTTGTCGGTCAGGTCCAACCCGATCTTGCGATCTTCCAGGCGCATCCTGAGTCCGGCTATCAGCAGGTCGATGATACCCACAAGCTGTTGCGGCGTCAGCGGCCTGAACAGCACGCTTTCATCCACCCGGTTCAGGAATTCCGGTCTGAAATGCCTCCGCAGCACTTCCATGACCTGTTCCTGCACGCCCTCCTTGAACTCACCTGTCGCATCAATGCCGTCGAGCATGTACTCGGCGCCGAGATTGCTTGTCATGATGACAATGGTGTTCTTGAAGTCCACGGTGCGGCCATGAGAATCAGTCAACCGCCCGTCGTCAAGGATCTGAAGGAGCACGTTGAACACGTCATGATGCGCCTTCTCAATCTCGTCGAAGAGGATGACCGAATACGGTTTGCGCCGCACGGCCTCGGTGAGCTGTCCGCCTTCATCATAGCCGATGTAGCCCGGAGGCGCTCCAATAAGTCGGGCCACGGTATGTTTCTCCATGTACTCGGACATGTCGATACGAATCATGTTCGACTCGGAATCAAACAGCGCGGCTGCCAGAGTCTTGCACAACTCGGTCTTGCCCACGCCGGTGGGGCCGAGGAAGATGAACGAACCGATGGGCTTGGACGGATCCTTCAGTCCGGCACGGGCGCGCAAGACCGCGTCAGCCACGGCCTGAACCGCGCCATCCTGTCCGATGACTCTTTCGTGAAGCACGTCCGCCAGCTTGAGCAGCTTCTCCCGCTCCCCTTCCAGCAGACGGGAAACAGGAATGCCGGTCCACTTGGCGATAACCTGCGCGACATCGTCCGGGCCGACCTCTTCCTTGACCATGCGGGGCACGTCGCCGGACTCCAGCGCCTCGTTACGATCAGCCAGCTCTTTTTCAAGCGAACCAAGACGGCCGTATTCCAGCTCGGCGGCACGGTTGTAATCGTGTACACGCTTTGCTTCTTCGACCTGGTGACGAGTGGTTTCGATCTCTTCCTTGAGAGACCGCAACCGCTCGATGCCGCCCTTCTCGTTCTCCCACTGGGTCTGGAGAGTGGCTTGGAATTCCTTGAGTTCGGCCAGCTTGCGTTCAAGCTCAACGAGCCGTTCGCGAGACGCCTTGTCAGACTCCCGTTTCAAGGCTTCGCGCTCGATTTCAAGCTGCATGATCTGACGATTCGCCTTGTCCAACTCATATGGCTGGGAGTCGATCTCCGTGCGGATCAGCGCCGCGGCCTCATCAATGAGGTCAATGGCCTTATCCGGGAGTTGACGGTCGGAGATATACCGACTGGAAAGTACGGCAGCCTCGACAATGGCACCGTCGGCGATGCGCACGCCATGATGCACTTCGAACCGCTCCTTGAGGCCACGCAAAATGGAGATGGTGTCCTCGACACTGGGTTCGTCCACGACGATGGTTTGAAACCTGCGCTCCAGGGCCGGGTCCTTTTCAATATATTTACGGTATTCATCCGTTGTGGTGGCACCAATACAATGCAGTTCGCCGCGCGCCAGCAACGGTTTGAGTATGTTGCCCGCGTCCATGGCGCCGTCGGTCTTGCCCGCGCCCACAATGGTGTGCAGTTCATCGATGAACATGATGATCTGTCCAGCAGATTCCTGCACTTCCTTGAGCACGGCCTTGAGCCGTTCCTCAAACTCACCACGATACTTGGCTCCGGCAACGAGTGCCGACATATCCAGAGAAAACACGGTCTTGTCCTTGAGGCCTTCAGGCACATCGCCTTTGACAATGCGCTGGGCAAGGCCCTCGGCAATGGCGGTCTTGCCCACACCGGCCTCACCGATAAGCACCGGGTTATTCTTGGTGCGACGGGACAGGATACGGATGACGCGACGAATTTCACCGTCACGGCCAATGACCGGATCAAGCTTGCCGGACCGGGCCTCTTCAACAAGGTCACGGCCATATTTCTGCAAGGATTCATAGGTTGCTTCGGGATTGTCAGAGGTCACGCGCTGTTTGCCGCGCACTTCCTCAAGCGCGCCGAGCACCTTGTTCTTGTTCAGAGCAAACTGCTTGTTCACCCGACCGATGCCTGTGGACGGGGCTTCGTCCATGAGCGCCACAAAGACGTGCTCGACAGACACGAACTCGTCCTTCATGGACTTCTTCATGTCGTCAGCCGCCACCAGCACCTTCTGCATGCGCTGGGTGACCACGATCTGATCGGGGCGCGCACCGGAACCGGTGACACGGGGCATCTTGGATATCTCGGCGTCAACAGCTCCCAGATATACATCCGGGGCCACGCCGAGTTTGCGCAGAATCTGCGGAACAAGCCCCTGCTCCTGGGCGACCAGGGCATGCATGAGGTGTTCGCAGTCTATCTGCTGATGGCCATTTCGAATGGCCAGATTCTGGGCCTCGGAAACAGCGTCCTGAGTTTTACGAGTAAAGGTATTGGGATCCATTAAATGAACCTCCTTGATATGGAATGGAACGTGGTTATATGAGTCGTTTGAGTTCCTCCACCTCTGTCTCCAGTTCCTCTACTCTTTCGAGCAGATCCACGATGATGGAACCGGAGTTGAACGAGACGTCCAGGTCTTTGACCAGACGCATGAGCTTATGAATGCGATACACGTCACGCAGTCGGAACAGGTATTCTTCCGCACTGGTCCGAGTCGGATTGATCCATCCGAGTTCGACAAGTTCGGCAAATTCGCCAGGGGCAATGGAGGTCAATTCCACCAGCTCTGCCCACGCAACGAATTCACTCCGCTCCGGCAGATTGAGGCCGGGGAGCTGCAACAACATTTCCTGAAGTTTTCTCGTGGTCATAGCTATTCCCTAAAATGTCCTTGGCTTGAAATCGGATGCTTCTTGCAATTTTTCCAGCAGGTCGCGTTCTTCATCAGTCAGGATTTCCGGCACCTGAATCATGATGCGCACGAACTGATCGCCCTTCTTGGATGCGGGGCCAAGTCCCTTGCCCTTGAGCCTGAGCTTCTTGCCCGAGCCGATTCCCGGAGGAATCCGCATTTCCACGGCCCCGTCCAGGGTCGGAATACGCACCGTCGCACCAAGTGCCGCCTCCCATGGAGACAGGGGCAGGTCCAGCACGACATCCGCGTCCTTCACCTTGAACAGATGGTGGGGCATCAGCCTGATCTTGAGGTACAGATCGCCCTTGCTTCCGCCGCCCATGCCAGGGTTGCCCTGACCGGCCAGACGGATTTT
Organism: Pseudodesulfovibrio sediminis; assembly: GCF_020886695.1. Classification (NCBI taxonomy): domain Bacteria; kingdom Pseudomonadati; phylum Thermodesulfobacteriota; class Desulfovibrionia; order Desulfovibrionales; family Desulfovibrionaceae; genus Pseudodesulfovibrio; species Pseudodesulfovibrio sediminis. The sequence goes on along the minus strand of NZ_AP024485.1, from coordinate 3,640,055 downwards.
CTGCCCATCCTTGACACCGGCCGGCACGTTGATCTCCAAGGTCTTGGTGGTCATGCGGGGGATGCCGTCAGGGCCGGAGGTTTGTTCCTGCAGGGTGACGGATTTCTTGCCGCCGCGATAGGCTTCGTCCAAAGTCAGCTCATAGGATGCCTCGGAGTCAGAGCCGCGCCGGGGGCGCTGTTGGAACCCACCGCCGCCGAAACCGCCCTGCTGAAAGCCGCCCTGAGAAAAACCGCTACGGAACTGGCCGCCAGGGCCACCTGCTCCGCCGAAGATGGTCTCGAAGAAATCGGAGAAACCACCGGCTCCACCGCCGAAACCGCCACCGCCGCCACCGAAGTTCATGTTTTCATAACCCGGCGGAGGCTGGAAGTTCTGACCGTGTTCCCAGTTCGACCCGAACTGGTCATACAGCTTGCGCTTCTTCTGATCCTTGAGGACTTCGTACGCCTCGTTAATTTCCTTGAACTTTGCCTCGGCCTCAGGATTGTTGGGATTGAGGTCGGGATGATATTTGCGGGCCAACTTTTTGAAGGCCTTGCTGATCTCATCCTTCGAGGCTGTGCGGGATACCCCGAGTAGCTTGTAATAATCTCTATATTCCATTGATCAATCGTTCCTTTGAATACCGAAACAGCTTTTATTGGTTCGAGATTCTAAAGTAATCTGTCTATCTCGCGTGTCAAGCAGTAGAATCAGCAATGCAAACGTCTTGACCGCTTTTCTTTACAAAATTCAGCGGCCCTGAAACGGAACAAAGGGAGAAGAGAAAGGCGGGATGCGGCCAGACATAGCCGCGAATGATCAACCGACCGCGGAAAGGAATGAAGGCGATGCCGCTGGAGTGCACTGCCCTGCTTTCAAGGCATTGACCAAATCCATCCGATTATTGACGGGTACGTCAAACCGGGTGGGGAAACGCCCCAATTCGGCAACATTGTGGGCATCGGAACCGGCCACGCCAGGCAGTTGAAGCTTTTTGGCAAGTGCTCCGGCAAGGGAATTTTCATGCTCGCTGTTCCGCCCATTGAGAACTTCGATGGCCGTACACGGCAGCGCATCCAGAAGCCCGACCTCGCAGGGACGCCATCCCCTGAACGGGTGGGCCGAGATTACGGCTCCGCCAATACGCTCGACTTCAAGAAGCAGCTCACTGGCGTCCATACCCTTTCGCAGGGATTCCACAGGGCCATGCACCAGGAAATCCCCCTGCGGCGTCGTGTACTCCATCCCCACCAGCACAAGGAGGCCATTGGGCTGGAAACCTTCTTTGATATGTGCCAGAATATCTACAGTGTCATGGTCTGTAATACAGACCCCGTCCAGCCCTTGCTCCACGCTCAGCTCAATGATTTCAATCGGCGCAAGAGCACTGCAACGGGATACGCTTGAATGGACATGCAGATCGATTAACATACGTTCATTTTGCTTCATTCCGGCCCCCATGACAATGTGATTATACTTGTACTCTCTTTGGCACCAATAGACACAATCTATACAAAGTGCCTTACCGGTCTGTCACACCACTTGGAGTTTTCGTGCCTCACACATGTGTACTCATTCTGCTTGATGGTCTAGGAGACCGCGCCCATGAACAGCTGGGCAACCGCACCCCACTCCAGGTGGCCCACACGCCGTGTCTGGACAGACTGGCGCAACGAGGTGCCACGGGGTTGTACCATGCGGGCAAGCTCGGCCAGCCCCTGCCCAGCGAGGACGCCCACTTCGCCATGTTCGGCAGCCCCAGGGATGAGTTTCCGGGACGGGGCGCGCTGGAGGCTCTTGGTGCGGATATCCCTCTCGACGAAAACGATGTGGCCGTTCTCACTCATTTCGCCCATGTCAGGGCAACCGAAACCGGCGCACTCAGGCTCGCACAGGACCGCGTCAGCGGGACGCCTGAAGCGGTGGCTTCGCTCTTCAATGCCATTCGCCATTTTGAGCAGGACGGAATTACCATCACCGTGACGCAGACCGCCGGAATGTTCGGCGTCCTCACCCTGCGCGGCGATGTCTCCCCCCACATCACGGACTCCAACCCCATGGTGGATGGACGGTTTCTTTCGGCTGTCAGGCCACTGCACACCCACGCAACAGACCCTGCCGCCATACGCACCGCACAGGTGCTGACGGCGTATCTGCGCCGGGCGTACCACATATTGAACGCAGCCCCCCTGAATGCAACAAGGATCGAAAACGGTCAGCCTCCCATCAATGGTCTGGTAACCCAACGCGCCGGACGGCTCCGCCCCCACATGTCCATGCGCGACAGATACGGCCTACGCGGTCTGTCCGTTGCCAGCGGGACCATGTACAAAGGGCTGGCGAAATACCTGGGCATGGATTTTCACAAGGTCGACAACAGCGATGCCCCCGGCAAGGATTATGCGCACCGTGTGGCCTTTGCCTCCAGCATGCTGGAGACCCATGATTTCATTCATGTGCACACCAAAACACCGGACCAGGCAGGCCACAGCAAGAACCCGGAAAACAAGGTCAAGGTCATCGAAGCTCTGGACCAGGGGCTGGCGGACTCCATCGAACCATTACTCGCCAACGAGGACGTGCTCATCTGTGTGACCGCGGATCACTCGACCCCCAGTTGCGGCACCCTCATCCATTCAGGCGAACCGGTGCCCCTCATGTTCATCGGCAATGGAGTACGCCGCGATACCGTCCGTCAATTTGATGAAATACAGGTGGCTGGCGGCGCGCTCGGTATGGCGCGCGGCGATGAGTTGATGCACCTCATCCTCAACTATCTGGATCGCGCCCGACTCGGCGGCATTCATGATTCGCCCCTGCCTCAGGAATTCTGGCCCGGCGACCATGAACCCTTCACACTTGAATAGCGGGAGATGATGATGCTTCACCCCCTCGGCTTCATTCACGGCAGATTTCAGGTGCTGCATAACGACCACATGAAATATTTGCTGGCTGGCAAAAAACTATGCGAACACCTGATCGTCGGCATAACCAACCCCGACACCGATCTGACTGCGCACGAGCCCGTCAATCCGGATCGCTCCAGTCTGGCAAACAATCCTCTTACATACATGGAACGCAAACGCATGATCGAAGCCGCGCTTGTGGAAACCGGCATACCCCGGAAGGACTTTTCCGTGGTCCCCTTCCCCATCTGCAAACCGGACATGATCCTGCAAGCCGCCCCCGAAGATGCGGTCTACTATCTGACAATCTACGATGAATGGGGACGGGAAAAAAAGCAGCGGCTGGAGTCCCTCGGTCTGACAACCCATGTCATGTGGGAGCGGCAACAGAAAGACAAGGGGATCTCCGGCACGGATGTGCGCCAAAGTATCCTCGAAAACGGCCCTTGGCAGACACTGGTGCCACCCGCCGTGGCCCAGATTGTCGAGGAACTGGATCTTCAGAAACGATTCAGGGAAGTATCCGATTCCGGGTCGTAGTCCCGCGTGTCCCGGTTATAGCAGTAGCGACAATGCCCACGCCGCCTGAATATCTGTATCAGTACAACACCGGCTATAAAGCCACCGACATGCGACCACCAGGCTACCTGACCGGTTCCCTCTCCCGCAGAGGTCATGCCTGACACGATCTGAATCAGAAACCACAGGCCCAAAAACAAAGACGAAGGGATACGCACAATCAGCGGGACAAAAGCGATAGGCACCAGTGTCAGCACCCGCCCATGAGGATAGAGAACGATATACGCGCCCATGACCCCGGCCACCGCCCCGGACGCACCCACCACAGGCGCGTTGGATGCCTGCTCAAAGACCATGTGCACGGCGACGGCCATCAGCCCGCACAAAACATAAAAGACCACGAACCAGCCGTGGCCGGTGACATCCTCGATATTGTCGCCGAAGATCCAGAGCATCCACATATTGAACACGATATGCAGCCACCCGCCGTGAAGGAACATATAGGTTATGAGCGGTCCACCAAAGGTCACCGGATAGCCGACCCATTTTGCCCAGTCCGGCTCGAAAAAACGGGCCGGCACCACGCCATGCAGATGGTAGAACTGCAACAGGTCATATTGCGGCACAGTCCGAAGATAGAGAAAGACCAGGACATTGACCGCGATGATGCACACCACCGCTATGGGGCGGTTCACTCGCGGCACATTGTCCCGAAGGGGAATCATGCCCCTGTCCTTTCCCGGTCGATCCGGTCTGCCAGATCAGCCCAGACTCCGTTCAGCCAATCATCAAATTCAGTATTCCGGGCATCGAACCGGTTCTGGACCCAGTCCATCAATTTCTCGGCCTGCCCTTTCAGGTCGTCAAGCCCTCCGTCGTTGTCCAAAACCAGATCACAGACCTCAAGTTTATCCTTTTCGGCCCACTGCCAGGAGTCGAATATGGCCAGCGTCTCCATATCCAGCCCGCGCTTTTCGCGTAATTCACCGGTACGCTTGTCCGCGGGACACTGCACGCCGACCACGCAATCCACATCCCCTTTCGTGTGCCAGCCCCCCTCCAGCAGAAGCGGAATCTCGGCATAGGCAACCACCGCGTCCCGGTGGGCGCTGAAAAACTCCTCACACTCATGGCGCACCATGGGATGCACCATATCCATGACCTCCCGGCGAAGTATCTCTGACTCACACATGGCCGTAAACAAAGCGGACTTGTCCACCGAACCGTCTTCTCTTGAATAGGCGCCACCGAACCGTTGTCGAATCATGGCCGCGCCATCGCCGTCAGGACCATACAGTCGGGCCACGGATTCATCCGCGCTGAAACAGGGCTGATCAAGGCCGCGCAACAGGGAAAGCAAAGCGGACTTGCCGCACCCGGGCATGCCAACGATCCCTACGCGCAGGCACTCCCGCGTCAGCCCGGCCAGGAGCATGCAAAAATCGTCAGGCGGATTCTCGGTGAGTGTGATCTGTTCGCCGGTTGCCGGATGGGCAATGGAGAGATACCAGGCATGCAGCATCTGCCGTGGGGCAAGGGTTGCCAATGAGTCTGGCCGCCGCTGCCAGAGCGTGTTTTCGTGCGCACCATAAACACCGTCTCCTACCAGCGGGTGACCGATATGGGCCATGTGGACACGAATCTGATGTGTCCGCCCCGTATGAATACGCACCGCCACCAGACTGGCCAGCCCGCCTGGGCCGGTCCACAGGACACGGTACTCGCTGCGCGCCTCGCGACCGCCCTTTTCCAGAACGTCCATCTTGGTCTTCTGCGTCTGATGCCTGCCCATGGGGGCATCAATGAGCCCCTGTTTCTGCGCCGGGCACCCGTGGACGATGGCCAGATAGACCTTGTGTACACGCCGCTCGGAAAAATCCGCGGCCAGTTTCAGTCGGGCCGCTTCGGTTCGGGCCACTGCCATGATCCCGGAAGTATCCTTGTCCAACCGGTGCACGATGCCGGGGCGCTGCTCATCCATCCCTGAAATATCCGTGGCAATGTCCGGCCACTGATTGAGCAGATAATTGACGAGCGTAGGCCCCTGCTCACTGGGGGCAGGATGGGTTGTCAGCCCGGCAGGCTTGGAGACCACCAGCATATGCTCATCCTCGAACAGCGCGGTCAGATCACCGGCCATGGGCTGCGGGGCTTCATCTCCGGCTTCATTTTCCGCGGCCCCTATACGCAGCGTCTCATGTCCCATGAGTTTGTGCTTTCCCTTGGTGACCACCTTGCCGTCCACAGTCGCCAGCCCGGACTCGATCCACGATTTGACCCGCCCCCGAGACACTCCGGCATCACTGAGTTCGCGCCCCCAGAATTTATCCAGGCGCAGTCCTCCATCAGAGACTGAAGCGGTCCTCTCCCACACATCATTATTTTTTTTGTCGTCCATGATTTAGGGATATACGCAGAATCATTGGAAAGTAAAATTCAAATTGTTTGCGTATATTCCAACACGGTAAAATCAACCTTGACCATGCGCATCCTATCAGCATAAAAAAAGGAAATTTGCGCAAGTGAACTTTCTTTAGATAATCTTAAAACCCAGTACATAACGAGGGGTATTTTATGGCTTTACACATGGTAGACCATCCACTTATTCAACACAAAGTCGGCCTGCTCCGTGAAGACGGCATCTCCACCAGCCGCTTCCGCACCCTGGCCAACGAAATCACTCGCCTCCTGACTTACGAGGCCACCAAGGACTTCGCCACAGAGACAAAAACCATTCAAGGCTGGGCCGGTGAAGTGGAAGTCGAATGTATCCGAGGCAAAATGGTCACCGTGGTGCCCATCCTGCGCGCAGGTCTGGGCATGATGGACGGCGTCTTCGACATGATCCCCGGCGCCAAGGCTTCCGTTGTCGGTTTCTACCGCGATGAAGAAACCCTGAAGCCCGTCCAATACTATGTAAAACTCGCAAACAACATCGAAGAACGCACCGCGCTCATTCTCGATCCCATGCTGGCCACCGGCGGCACGTTGGAAGCCACCATAAAACTGCTCAAGGACGCCGGTTGCAAATCCATCCGCGGTTTGTTCCTGTGTGCCGCTCCAGAAGGCATCAAACGTATTCTTGACGCGCACCCCGATGTGGACATATATACCGCTGCCGTCGATGAAAAACTCAACGACATCGGCTATATCATACCCGGTCTTGGTGACGCAGGGGACAAGATATTCGGCACCAAATAGGTTAGGAGACACGCTTCACAGCGTGTCTTTTTTTGAAGTGTTTTTGGGGGCATTTGAATTTGGAGCCTTGGGCGGCTCCGTAACAGAGGAGAGGAAATAAAGATGAGTGACATGCATTCGACAGAGTATAGTTTCAAACCCAAAGACGCGCTCCTGGGCGCGCAAATGCTTTTCGTGGCCTTCGGCGCGTTGGTTCTGGTCCCGCTGCTGACAGGACTTGATCCCAACGTGGCGCTGTTCACCGCGGGCGCAGGTACCCTGCTCTTCCAGGTGGTCACCCGAGGCAAGGTTCCCGTGTTCCTGGCTTCCTCCTTTGCGTTCATCGCTCCCATCATCTACGGCGTCCAGACCTGGGGCATTCCGGCCACCATGTGCGGCCTGTTCGGTGCCGGTCTGATGTATGTAATCATCAGCTTTCTCGTCCGTATCTACGGCTCCGAGATGCTGCACCGCATCCTGCCCCCGGTGGTTACCGGCCCGGTCATCATGGTCATCGGCCTGATCCTGGCTCCGGTAGCCGTACACATGGCCATGGGCCGTACCGGAGACGGTAGCGCCTGGCTGGTGCCCAACACCACGGCAATGATCATTGCCGGAATCTCGTTGCTGACCACCGTCTTCGCTTCTCTGCTCGGCAAGGGCTGGATCAAACTGATCCCCATCCTGCTCGGCATTCTGGCCGGTTATGTGGCCTCACTGATACTTGATGTCACAGGCTTTTCCGCTGCACAGCAGACTGCGTTCGATCCGGGTACTCTCCAGAACTGGACCGCCCCCGCGCTGATCAACTTCGGCAAAATAGCGGAAGCACCGCTCCTGGCGATCCCCAACTTCGTGTTCCCAACCTGGAACCTTGAAGCTGTCCTGTTCATCGTCCCTGTCGCCATCGCTCCTGCCATCGAACACTTCGGTGACGTCCTTGCCATCGGCGGCATCTCCGGCAAGGATTACGTCAAAGACCCCGGCATCCAGAACACCCTTCTGGGTGATGGCCTTGCCACTTCTCTGGCCGCTGCTCTGGGCGGACCTCCGAACACGACCTACTCCGAGGTTTCCGGCGCGGTTGCACTGACACGCTCCTTCAATCCGGGCATCATGACCTGGGCCGCCATCACAGCCGTTCTGCTCGCCTTTGTGGGCAAACTCGGTGCCGTCCTCGCCACCATTCCGGTTCCTGTCATGGGCGGCATCATGATCCTGCTGTTCGGTGCCATCACCGTCATCGGCATCAATACGCTGGTCCGCGCAGGCAACGACCTCATGCTGCCGCGCAACCTTGCCATCGTCGCGATCATCCTCGTATTCGGCATCGGCGGCATGTCCTTTGACCTCGTCATCGTCAAACTCGGCGGCATCGGCCTGGCCGGTATCGTGGGTGTTGTCCTGAACCTCATTCTGCCCTGCAAGGATTGCAACGACGAAACCAGCGAAATCCTGTAAACTCATCCCGTACCCATACAAGGCCCCGATTACGAACATGATCGGGGCCTTTTCACGTCCGCCCCATCTTTCGCATGGACCCAAAATGGAGAAATGGGTAGGATACGCGAATCTTTCAAGGAGATACATGCATGCGTGAAACAGTGACCGGATTGGTCCTGACATATAATGGCGAGCGTTTGCTCGAAAAATGTCTGCAGTCGCTCGATTTCTGCGACCAACTGCTGGTGGTGGACTCCGCGTCTACAGACACCACCTGCGAGATTGCAGAGAAATGCGGAGCCAAGGTCATTGTCCGGCCATGGCCCGGCCCGGTGGATCAGTTCAAGTTCGCCCTGAACGAGATCACCACGGACTGGGTGGTTTCGCTGGATCAGGATGAATTCCTGACCGATGAATTACGCGCCAGCATCATCGACAAACTGGAGAAGCGCGAAGATGTGGCTGGCTACTTTACTCCGCGCAGCTCCTTCTATTTCAATCGATTCATGAAGCACTCCGGCTGGTATCCAGACTACCTGTTCCGCGTCTTTCGCGCCGGAAAGATGGAGGTCTCCGCGTCCGGTGCACACTATCATTTCAAACCCAAGGGCAATACGACCAAGCTGCAAGGCGATATCCTGCATTATCCATATGAATCATTTGAACAGCATATGGAAAAGATCAACTACTACGCCGAAGAGGGAGCCAAATCCCTGCGCGAAAAAGGCCGCAAGGGCGGCGTGACGCGAGGTCTCCTCCATGCGGTCATGCGCTTTATCAAACTCTATCTGCTCAAGCTCGGCTTTCTGGATGGCAAGGCAGGGTTCTACAATGCCATAGCCGGAATGTACTACACCTTCCAAAAATACATTCGTGTAGAAGAAAAAGGCAAATGGGGTGGCAGGTAGTCGGCTGCATATTCGGAGTCATGACAGGCACGAATCACAGTAACCCCACTGACGCAGCGGCATTCATGAGGCTCCGAATACGTCAGTATATGGCCTTCGCTTTTGCTGAACGCCCGCATCTTTGCAACGACCACGTTTTTTCCCGGCATGGAGAACGACTTCAACGCCATATACCGTATTTATGAACATCTTCCCTCTAGTGCGTTCAACTATCCATTCACGACTTACATTATTCGATAATCCTATTCCGTACTCTCACTCTTTGTGATAAACATTCCTTTAAACAATCGAAACCAATTTTCTGGAGGCTTTATGGATTTCAGCAGTTTTGACTCTCAGGCGTTACTGGACCAATTGATGTTTTATTTGACCACCTATGGCATCCAGCTTCTGGTAGCCATTCTTGTATTCATTGTCGGTAAATGGATTGCCAGGAAACTCTCCAACGGTCTCAAACGCATCATGCTCAAGAGCAATGCCGAAGAGACGCTGTGCACCTTCATCGGCAATATCACCTACTTCGGTCTGCTGGCTGCAGTGGTCATCGCCGCCCTTGATCAGGCCGGTGTCAATGTAACCTCGTTCATGGCCGTACTCGGTGCCGCCGGTCTGGCCGTCGGCCTGGCGTTAAAGGACTCCCTGTCAAACTTTGCCTGCGGCGTCATGCTTATCATGATGCGCTTCTTCAAGAAGGGCGACTTCATCGAAGCTGGCGGGGTCATGGGCACGGTCAAGGCTGTGAAAATATTCAACACCGATCTGAATACCCCGGACAACAAACTCATTTCCATCCCGAACTCCGCTATTCTGGGCGGGGCCATCACCAACTTCTCGGCCGAACCGACTCGCCGCGTGGATCTGGTCATGGGTATCGGCTACGATGATGATCTCAAAAAGGCCAAGGCATTGCTGGTCAAGATCGTCAACGAGCATCCGCTGGTCCTGAAAGACCCCGCTCCTCAGGTCGAACTTTCCGAGCTGGCCGACTCATCGGTCAATTTCGTGGTCCGCCCCTGGTGTAAGACAGGCGACTACTGGCGCGTCTTTTTCGATGTGACAGAACAGGTCAAGCTGACCTTTGATGCGGAAGGCATATCCATCCCCTACCCGCAGCAGGACGTCCACATGTACGAAGAGAAAAAGCAATAACAACACAAGGGGAGCCACATGGCTCCCCTTTTAATTGGCCCCCTGAGATCACACGAGCTCAATAAAGGGACACGGAAATCGGCAGGCCTCATCAACCTATTTCAATATGAACATGGCATCCAGAGCCAAAGACGTTCCTGAGGAACAGACGGCCTGATTCAGCCATTCACCAGTGTCTGCATGCCCACGAAAATCGGTGCCTAAAAAAAGTCCCCGGCAGTCAGCGACTGCCGGGGACTTGCTGTATTCCAAGTCCACCCCGTATACCGGAGCATCCTAAATTAGTTCACGCTACTGTGCGTCAATCCAATCGTTGGCCTCTTTGACATCCAATGTGCCGACATAGATGGCCCGACCCGAGATTGCGCCCTCCAACCCATTTTTAGACAGAGGGTAGAGATTCTTGATGTCATCCAAGGTGTGCACACCACCGGCAGCGATGACAGGCACAGACGTTTTGGCACACAAGGAGGCCAGTCCGTCCACGTTGACGCCGGTCTGCATACCGTCACGGGAAATATCCGTGTATACGATAAAGGCGATACCGTCAGCCTCCAGACGAGGCAATACGTCATCCATGGTCAGCCCGGCGTCCTCAACCCAACCCTTGGTTTTGAGCTTGCCGTCAACGGCATCCAGAGAAACACCGATCCGGCCCGGCAAAGCCTTGCACAGATCGGAAAAAAGATCGGGATCTTCCAGCGCCATGGTACCTATGATCAGCCTGTTCACACCGGCTTCAATATATTTCTCGGCTGTGGCGATATCACGGATACCACCGCCAAGCTGCACCGGAATCGCAATCTCGGAACAGATGGATTTGATCAGGTCAAAATTCTTCGGCAGCCCGGAGAAAGCGCCATCCAGATCAACGACATGGAGAAAACGAGAGCCGAGCTCTGCCCAGTTCCGGGCCTGGGCAACAGGGTCGGCGGCAAAGACGGTGACCTGGTCTTCCTTGCCCTGGGCAAGACGAACGCATTCACCGTTCTTGATATCAACAGCGGGGAAAAGAATCATAATCCAAGTTCCATGAGTTTTTCTTCAATGCCATCGGAAGCGAGTCGGGTTGCAGTCACCCATTTACCGCCACGATCAGCGAATTTACCTGCTTCAAACAGGTTGTCCAGCAGCGCCTGCTGAGTCTCCTCATAGCGGGAGCGAATCATCCGCTCTTCCTTCACGCTGATGAGATAGAAATCAATGGCCACGGACGCAGGGGATTCAACGCCGCCAGCACTGCCCACCCGCTCGCGCCAGGTGGTGAGCTGCGGCACCAACAGATAGTCGACATCCATGCACTTGGCCACACCGAGCCAATATTTCCAGGCCGACAGCTTGGGCAAGCCACCGTCTTCAAAGACCACCACGTCTTCACAATGCTCCACTGCCGGAGGCGTGATGTAATCAAAGACCTGATGTTTCCGCAGTGTATCTGCCAGAATCATGTCCAGAGTTTCAACGGTTCCTTCGGGAGCGGGCTTGCCCTCTTCATCGAGATAGCCTGCCAGCAGCTCCCAATTGCGGGTCGGATTGGTGAATCCGGCCACTGCAAGTTTGCCTTCAGGCCGCGGCACGGCTGCATTCCGCGTACTCTTGCCGCAACCGGCCAGAGACAGAAGTGCCAGACAAAAAACGATCAGTCCGAAATACAGTGGTCCACGTTTCATTAGTCGAGACTCCCTTTGGTGCTGGAAACACCCTTTCTGCCGACGGTCACGGCCTTTGCCAAGGCCAGACCCAAGGCTTTGAAAGCGCCTTCCAGAAGGTGATGGCCGTTTTGACCATGCTCATATTTGACGTGCAGGTTCATGCCCGTCTTGAATGCGAAAGATTTGAGGAATTCGCGCCAGACGTCTTTCTCGTCTCCGGCAATGATATCCGGCAGAAGCGCATCGTCATACACTATATAGGGACGACCGGAAATATCAATGACAACTTCACACAAAGCCTCATCCATGGGGACCTTTGCCGAAGCTACACGATTGATACCCGCCTTGTCCCCAAGCGCTTCGCTCAGGGCCTGCCCCAGGCACAGCCCGATATCTTCAAGAGTATGGTGAGTATCGATCTCAAGATCGCCCTTGCAGGTCAGGTCGAGATCAAATCCGGCCCAGAACGCGCACAGGGTGAGCATGTGGTCGGCAAAACCGATGCCGGTATCCACATTCACCTTGCCCTCGCCTTCCAGGGTCAGGGTCAAACTAATATCCGTTTCATTGGTGGTACGAACCACCTTGGCCTGGCGCATGACGCACTCCTTTCAACCTGTAAAATTCCTTCACCCATTTCTCTATAGGAATTCTCTAGAAAAATAAACCGGGCAGATGTCGCCAACTTGGCTCATCTGCCCGGTACTACTCTTAGGCTTTTTCTTTTTCGCTTTCCGCTTGGTCATCCGTCTCAGCTTCTTCAGCCACGGCATCCCTTTCAGCTTGAAGTCGGGCCTCTTCCTCTTCCTGCTTCTTGAGGTGACGTTTCTCCTTTTTACCGAAGAAGAAAGCCAGCCAGATTCCAAGCTCGTACAGGAGAATAAGCGGTCCAGCCATGAGACACTGGGTAAAGGGATCAGGCGGTGTCAGGATGGCAGCCAGTATGAACCCGGTGAGGATGGCATACTTGCGCTTCCTTCTGAGCCCCTTGGAGGAGACTATGCCCAAGCGAGCCAGGAAGAATATGAATAACGGAAGTTCAAAGACGAACCCGAACGCGAACAGCAATTTCAGACAAAAACTCAGATATTCATTCAACTTGGGTGTAAATGCGATACCGGCTGTAGAAAAGCCTGCAAAGAACTCGAACCCAAAGGGGAAAACGACAAAATAGCCGAACAGGGCACCAGACGTAAAGAACACGGCGGAAATGATGGCCATGGGGACCATCCATTTGCGCTCATGGGCATACAGTCCCGGTGCGATGAAACCCCATATCTGAGCGAATATATACGGACTGACAAGGAAGATACCTGCCACGATCGCAATCTTGATATGCGAAAAGAACGCTTCTGCCGGATAGGTATACTGAAAATGCCCCGACTGCGCGACCTGCATGAGCGCCTGCTGCAAAGCGTCCATGAACACCTGGATCTGCTCCGTGTGCTGGAACCCCTTATCGGCAAGCATCTCGGTCAGGACACGACCGAAATCATCATAAAAGGCCTGCGTCAACAACGGATTGTTAGCAGCCTGTTCCTTGAAAACCTCGATCATGGGCGCCATGAGGATGTCAAACATCTGCTCGGCGTAACTGTAACAAGCAAGCATACCGACAACCACGGCGAAGAAACTGCGCATCAAACGCGACCGAAGTTCGCCGAGATGATCAAGCAGGGACATCTGTGCGCCCTCGCCTTCATCTTCCGACTCCTCTTCGTCGTCATTACTTCCGTCGTCCTCTTGGGGATCGTCATCGTCGAGCACGGGTACGCTCCCGTCCACAGGCGTGTCACCACCGCCGCCACCGGAACCGGCTTCGGCCATGTTCTCTTCAGCCTGCGCCAACTCCTCCTCAGAAACAACGGGAATATCCGCATCCATGAGAGAGGGATCGTCGTCAGGATCTATCTGTGACGCGGACGAGGAATCAACGGTCTGTTCCTCATCCGGGGTCACTTTCACATCGTCTTTTTCGGAACTCATGCGATCTTAAGCCTTTTGCTCGTCTGAATCACCATTCGCGGGTTGAGCGGCTGCATCGACCGGGGTCTCGACCGGCTCGGCTTCGGCCGTTTCAGTCTCCGCCGTGGCGGTCCCAGCTTCAGCTTCGGCTTTTTCCGCCTTGCGACGGGCCAATTCTTCTTCCACTTCTCGCTTGCGCGCTTCCGCTTCAGCCTTGGTAACCTCGTCGTCCAGGGTAGACTTCACATCATTGCCCACGCGCTTAAACTCTGCCACCCCCTTACCCAGGGATCTGAGCATCTCGGGCAATTTTTTGGGGCCGATGACAACAAGTGCCACAAGGCAGATAATCAGTAATTCAGGTCCGCCAATTCCAAACATGTATGCGTCCTCTTCAAAGGCAGTTTAATCTCTATTCCCACTCAATGGTGCTCGGCGGCTTGGAGGATATATCCAAAACTACGCGGTTAACACCCTTGACCTCGTTGATGATCCGGTTGGACATGCGTGCGAGTATATCGCTCGGCAGTCTGGACCAGTCAGCGGTCATGGCATCCAGAGAATCGACAATGCGCAGGGCAATGACGTTCTCATAGGTGCGATCATCACCCATGACACCCACGGTCTTGAGCGGCAGCAGCACGGCAAAACCCTGCCACACCTTACGATACCAATCAGAGGCGACCATCTCGTTCTGCACGATGCGATCAGCCAGACGCAGAATTTCCAGACGCTCTTCGGTGACCTCTCCGATGATACGGATGGACAGGCCCGGGCCGGGGAACGGCTGACGCCAGATGATATGCTCGGGCAGCCCCAGCTCGTAGGCGGCGCGGCGTACTTCGTCCTTGAACAGTTCACGCAGGGGTTCGACCAGCTTGAGGTTCATCTTCTCCGGCAATCCACCCACGTTGTGGTGGGATTTGATCACCGCCGAGGGCCCCTTGAAGGATTCGGACTCGATGACATCCGGGTACAGGGTGCCCTGACCAAGGAACTCAACGCCTTCAATGGCCTTGGCTTCACGATCAAAGACCTCGATGAACTTGTAGCCGATGATCTTGCGCTTCTTCTCCGGGTCCTCAACGCCCTTCAGGTCGTTCAGGAATTCATCAGCGGCATCCACCAGTTTGACGTTCAGGTCGAAGTGTTCGGCAAGGAACCCGATGACCTCTTCCTTCTCGCCCATCCGAAGCAGGCCGTTATCCACAAAAATGCAGTGCAGATTTGCACCGATGGCCCGGTGCAGCATCACGGCCGCCACGGTGGAGTCGATGCCACCGGACAGACCAAGAACGACCTTGGCATCGCCCACCTGCTTCTTGAGGTCCTCGATGGAGGTCTCGACAAAAGACTCCATGGACCAGGAAGGCTCCAGGTTGGCGACCTTGAACAGGAAGTTCTGGATAATGGTCGCGCCGCCAGTGGTGTGCGCCACTTCGGGGTGAAACTGGAGGGCATAAATTTTCTTGTCGACATTGCCCATGGCCCCGAACTCGATGGAATCGGTCTTGCCCATGGGGACAAAGCCTTCCGGCAGTCCTTCAACACGATCACCATGCGACATCCAGACCGTGAGGTTGTCCTTCTCTTCGATGCCTTCGAACAGAACGCAGTCGTTTTGAGGAGTGAACTGGGCTCGGCCATATTCGCGGTCCGTGGAAGCCACGACCTTGCCGCCCATATTGTGTGCCAGCAGCTGCATGCCGTAGCAGATGCCGAGGACAGGGATACCCATTTCAAGGTAATCCATGTTCAGCGCCGGGCATCCGCCTTCCAGTACGGAAGACGGCCCGCCTGACAAAATCAGCGCGGACGGCTTGAATGCCTTCACTCGTTCGGGATCGACGTTACAGGGATGAATCTCGGAGTACACGCCAGCCTCGCGCACTCGGCGCGCAATAAGCTGGGTGAACTGACTGCCAAAATCTAATATAAGAATTCTATTGTCGTGCATGTATTTCTCTCTAATTCACAATGGAAGAAATGAAAAGATGAATTAACTTCCCTCAGTGCCGCACCGAGATGGTTAGCCGTCACCGCGGTAGTTGGGAGATTCCTTGGTAATCGTCACGTCATGGACGTGAGATTCACGCAGGCCAGCCGGAGAAATCTGCACCAAATGGGAGTTCTCGTACAAGTCATCAAGGCTGGCAGAGCCGGTGTAGCCCATGCCGGAACGAAGGCCGCCGATCATCTGATACAGGGATTCGCCCACTTTGCCGCGATAGGCGACACGCCCGACGATACCTTCCGGCACCAGCTTCTTGGACTTCTCCTGGAAGTACCGGTCGGAGCTGCCTTTCTTCATGGCGTCGATGGAACCCATTCCGCGATACTGCTTGTAAGTACGGCCTTGGTACAAAATGGTTTCACCCGGAGACTCATCAGTACCGGCGAGCGCGGAACCCATCATGCAGGTGTTGGCACCTACGGCCAGAGCCTTGACCACGTCTCCGGAGAACTTGATGCCACCATCGGCGATGATGCACTTGTCGGCTTCGCGGGCGGCACGGTTGGCCTCCATGATGGCGGTGATCTGCGGGACACCGACACCGGCGACAACGCGGGTGGTGCAGATGGAACCGGGGCCGATACCGACCTTGACGGTGTCCACACCGGCTTCGATCAGCGCCTTGGCACCTTCATAGGTAGCGATGTTGCCGCCGACCAGTTGCAGTTGCGGATAGGCTGCACGCAAATCACGAACGGATTTCAAAATATTCTCGGAATGTCCGTGCGCGGAATCCAGAACCAGGAAGTCCGCTCCAGCGTGAAGCAGAGCCTCGGAGCGGCTCAGGCAGTCGTTGCCGACACCAATTGCAGCACCAACCAGCAGACGGCCTTTGGAATCCTTGACTGCGTCAGGGTATTTCTTGTGCTTGTTGATATCCTTGATGGTGATCAGGCCGCGCAGACGATTTTCAGCGTCCACGACCAGCAGCTTTTCAATACGATGCTGATGCAGCTTGCGCTTGGCTTCGTCATTGTCAATGCCTTCGGGGACGGTGACCAGATCACGCGAAGTCATCAATTCGGAAACCAGAGCACTGTCATCTTTGACGAAACGGATGTCACGGTTGGTGATGATGCCCACCAGGTGGTCGCCTTTTACAACAGGCAGACCGGAAATACGGTATTCGGACATGATCGCCTTGACCTTGCCCAGATCATCGTCAGGATGCACGGTAATGGGGTCGGAGATCATACCGGACTCAGACTTCTTGACCCGGTCGATCTCACGGGCCTGTTCACGAACGGACATATTCTTGTGAATAACACCAGCACCACCATGGCGGGCCATGGAGATAGCCATACGCGACTCGGTGACCGTGTCCATGGCAGCGGATATAAGGGGAATGTTCAGCTTCAGTGTCGGGGTCAGGTAGGTGGAAACATCTACCGCGTGTGGCAGGACGTTGGAGTATCCCGGTACCAACAGAACATCGTCAAAGGTCAGGGCTTTTTCAAGAATTTTGCTCATGTCATTCCTCCAGAGCTTATACGTTATATATAAAAGGCCGGGCTCATGGCCCGGCCTTGTTAGCGTCGTTAAAGACCTAAGTAAGCCTTCTTGACCGACTCGTCAGCCAAGAGCTTGTCGCAGGTGTCCGAAAGGACCACCCGCCCGTTTTCCATGACGTACCCTCGGTGGCCTATTTTGAGCGCAAGGTTGGCGTTCTGCTCCACGAGGAAGATCGTCGTGTTGTTTTCCGCATTGACCTTCTTGATGATTTCGAAGATCTGTTTGACCACCAATGGCGCGAGCCCCATGGACGGTTCGTCCAGCAGCAGAAGCCGTGGCTTGGCCATGAGCGCCCGGGCAATGGCCAGCATCTGCTGTTCACCGCCGGACAGGGTGCCTCCCTGTTGCTTGCGCCGCTGCGCCAGAATGGGGAAAAGATCAAAACTATAGTCGATATCCCGTTTGATACCGGCCTTGTCGTTGCGCATGAACGCGCCCATGTCCAGGTTCTCCTGAACCGTCAACTCCGGAAAAATAAGGCGCCCTTCAGGCACTTGGCAAATTCCCTGCCCCACGATCTGGTTAGGGGCCGACTTGGTGATGTCATCCCCTTGGTACAGGACCTGACCTTCACGAGCCTGAACAATTCCGCAGACAGTCATCAGCGTGGTGGATTTACCCGCGCCGTTGGCACCGATCAGGGTAATGATTTCACCCTGATCAATGTGCAGATTGACGTCGTAGAGGGCTTGGATATTCCCGTAAAAGCTGTTGACGTTCTTGAGTTCGAGCATCCTAGTCATCGTCGTCCTCCCCGAGATATGCTTTGATAACAGCCGGGTTCTCGGCGATTTCCTGAGGCGTGCCATCTGCGATCATACGCCCGTAATCAAGAACGTAAATGCGGTCTGACATACTCATGACCATTTTCATGTCGTGCTCGATAAGCATGATGGAAATGTTGAATTGCTGACGAATATCCGTGATGAGCTGTTCCAGTTCCAATGTTTCCTGCGGGTTCATGCCTGCTGCGGGTTCGTCAAGCAACAGCAGGAAGGGGTCGGTGGCCAGGGCGCGGGCGATCTCAAGCCGCCGCTGCTTGCCATAGGGAATATTGGACGCCAACTCATTGACGTACTCTTCCAGATCCACCAACTTCAGCAATTCATAGGCGCGTTGAATAACGGCTTGCTCTTCCTGCCGCGTTGCCTTGTTGCGGGAAATGGCTCCCCAAATGGATGACTTGGTACGGCAATGCGTACCGATCATGACATTTTCCAGGGCGGTCATGGAGTGGAAAAGACGGATATTCTGAAAGGTGCGGGCCATGCCCAGCTCAGTAACGATGTTGGGCTTTCTGCCGTTGATACGCACAGTTTTTCCCTCGGCCTTGGGGTCGATGGAGACGTCCCCTGACGTGGGAGTATAGATACCGGTAATGCAGTTGAAAAAGGTGGTCTTTCCGGCTCCGTTGGGACCGATAAGCGCCACGATCTCCTTGTCGCCCACAACCAGATTGACTTCATCAAGAGCACGGATGCCGCCGAAGTCCTTGGAGACGGAGTTGACGTTCAAGACTGGGTTATTCATTGGCTGCACTCGCAGTTTTTGATGCTGTATATTCATAGATCTTGCGCTTGGCGCTGATCAGCCCCTGCGGCCTGAAAACCATGACCAGAACCATGATCGCACCAAACAGGAGCATCCTGAATTGGGCAAAGTCACGCAGGTATTCAGGCACCAGGATGAGGATGACCGCTCCCGCGATAACCCCGCGAATGGAGCCCATGCCGCCGATGACGACGATGGACAGGATGATGGCCGATTCCCAGAACGTAAAAGAAGCCGGATTGACGAAGGTCGTCTTGGCGGCAAAGATCACACCGGCCATACCGGCCCATGTGGCACCCAGAGCAAAAGCCATGAGCTTGGTCTTCACCTTGTCGATGCCCATGGCCTGACAGGCTATTTCGTCCTCACGCAGAGCCAGCCAGGCTCGTCCGATCCGGGAGTTCTGCAGGCGGTTGACGCAGAAGATGGTAAAAACCATAAGGCCGACCATTATATAGTACATATACGTAGTGGAACCGCTAATGCTGAACTTGATGCCAAAAAAATCGGGACGAGCGATGGAAGAGATGCCGGAGGGGCCCATGGTGACGTCGCCCCAGTTTTCAAGCACCAGTCGGATTATCTCACCAAAGCCCAATGTGACGATGGCCAGATAGTCGCCACGAAGTCGCAGGACAGGAAAACCGAGCAGGAGACCAAGGAGCGCGCCGAACAATGCCCCAACAGGCAGCATGAACCAGAAACCGATGCCCCAATGCATGTTGCACAAGGCGTAGGCATAGGCTCCAATGGCGTAGAAGGCCACATAGCCCAGGTCGAGCAGACCGGCTAGGCCGACAACGATGTTCAGTCCCAGTCCAAGCACCACATAGACCAGACAGGAGATCATGATATTTGTCTGATACAGGCTTGAAACCTGCGGGAAAAGAACGGCGATCAATCCGAGAACAGCCAAAGCGCCGAACTTCAGCGTGTTGTTGGACTGTATCTTGGTCAGCAACGCTTCGCCTCTGGATTCCTTCTTGGTTGCATCTTCCTTGAGTTCCTTGCGAGCCAGGAGCCAACGCCAGACAAATGAACCGAAAAAGATTGCCAGAGCCATATAGCCGATCTTCTGCCAATGCCACACCACGGTGTTCTGAATGGTGTTGACCTTGATTACCAGGATCGGAAAGGTCAGGAAAGCGAACCAGACAGCAGCCAGGAATGACTTCTTGATCGCATGGGCGAAACTGTCGCACCCAGCGGTCAGGAAGAAATTCAGGAAGCTCTGATTTTCACTTTTTGTTGTTTCACTCACAATACATTCCTTACATAGCCTTATGCTTGTATAGGTAAATTCGGGGCTAGACCTTTTGGGTCTTTTCCTTGCCCATGATGCCCGACGGCCTGAAAATCAGGATAAGCACCAACAAGCAGAACGCGAACACGTCTTCATAGTCGGAAGAGACATAGCCGGTGGCGAATGCCTCGGTCAGACCAAGAACAAGCGCACCGAGCATGGCGCCCGGGATGGAGCCGATACCACCCAGAACAGCAGCAGTGAATGCCTTGATACCTGCAATGAAGCCGATGTAATAATTGATCTGACCGATGTGCGAAGCGATGAGCACGCCACCCACGGCAGCCAGAGATGAACCGATAACGAACGTCGCCGAAATAACCATATCGACATTGATGCCGACGAGCATGGCCATCTTGCGATTCTGTGCAGTGGCACGCATGGCCTTGCCGAGCTTGGTGAACTTGATGAACAGCGTCAGCCCGATACAGGACAGGACGGTCATCGCGATGATTACCAGCTCCGACGAACTCATAATGCTGCCAGCCCCTTTCATGAACTCGAACTCGGGAACAAGTTCCGGGAAAGGCAGAAAGTCAGAAGTCTGTGCGAGCATGACGTAGTTCTGAAGAAAAATGGACATGCCGATGGCGGAAATAAGCGGGGAAAGCCGCGGAGCACCACGCAGGGGCTTATAGGCGACTTTTTCTATGGTGAAACCATATGCAGCAGACCAGATGATGGCACAGATAAGCGCTATGGCCAGAATGGAAATTCCGGGAAAACCGTACATGGTCAACAAACCAGCAACAATCAACCCGGTAAAGGCACCGATCATGTAAATCTCGCCGTGGGCGAAGTTGATGAGCTCGATAATGCCGTAGACCATGGTATAGCCAAGGGCGATGAGAGCATAGATGCTCCCGCGGGTCAGGCCTCCCAAAAACAGCTCGAGGAAATATTCCATTATGATGAAATCCTGTTCATTAAATAAATCCAGGGGACGGGCAAACGCCCGTCCCCTGGTTAAATGCGGTTAAGAGTCAATAACTACTTAACTTCCGTGTACTTGCCGTCTTTGACCTGATAAACTGAGAAGCCAACGCCTTCGGCATCGCCCTTGGAGTCGAACTTGATCTTGCCAACAGCGGTTTCAACGTAGTTGTTATGCAGTGCGTCAACAACCTTGTCGTAATCGGTGGAATCGGCAGCTTCGACTGCGGCCAGCAGAGCCTGGGCAGCAGCATACGCCTGGGAGAAGAACGGACCCGGGTCTTCGCCGTACTCGTCCTTGTGAGCCTTAACAGCTTCCTGATTCATGGGCAGGGAGGACAGATCCTTGGGACCGGTTGCGTAGACGCCTTCGGCGTACTTGCCTGCGACCTTGATGAACGTATCGTCCTTCACGCCGTCATCAGACAGGAAAGGAATAACGAGATCCTTCTTGCGCATGCCGGTAACGATCTTGGAAGCTTCGGGGTGGTATCCACCGAAGATCACGCCGTCAGCGCCGGAACCTTTGATTTTCTGGACAACAGCGGAGTAATCCACTGCGCCGGGAGTCACGCCTTCGAACAAGACGACTTCGACTGCGGGATCAGCTTCAATGAACTGCTTGCAAAAAGAGGCAAAGCCCTTACCATAGTCGCCCTTGTCGTGAATGACGGCGATCTTGGTCAGGCCGAGTTTTTTGGCGAACTCTACTTCCAGCAGAGCCTGAGCGTCGTCAGGAGCGATGGTACGGAAGAAGTTCGGGTACTCGCCGGACTGTGTCAGCGGCGGGTTGGTGGCGGAAGGAGACATGACAACGATCTTGCCATCCAGATAGATGGGCAGAGCGGATTTGGTAGCACCGGAACAAATATGACCGAGAACAATCTTCACGTCGTCGGAAACCATCTTGGTAGCAGCGTTAGTGGCCAGCTCGGGCTTGCACTGGTCGTCCTGTGCAACAACTTCGACCATCATGCCATTGACACCGCCGGCAGCGTTGATCTTGGCGGCCACAAGTTTGGCGGCGTTGACGCTGGGCAGTCCATACGAAGCCAGGTCGCCGGAATGAGCGCCAGCAACACCAAGAACAAGTTTCTTTTCCTGGGGTTCGCCACAACCGGCCAGCATGGCCACCATGGCAAAACACAGAGCGATCAGGGTCAATTTGATTCTCATACTATCTCTCCTAAAAATGTATAAGGTTCACTAACACTTGAGTATGCAAAAAAAGCAGACACTCCCGCAAAAGACCGCTTCCCTGACGATTTCATTGCGGAATGAGCCATTGTATTTATTTTACTCTTCTTGTCAATTATATCCGCCTGTTCTTCTGACGGATTAACCAACTGTATTTCCATGTAATTTATTTTTCGAGCTCTTGACGTGCCAGCTTTATCATTTCCGCATCTTGTTTTTCCAAAGCCAGGACCTTCTCGAAATAAGTTTTGGCAACAGCTGATTTTTTGAAATAATGTTTGTTAATTACGCCTAAATTGAAAAGAGCCAGAGTATCGTTACCGTCAATTTTCAGGATCGCTTCGTAGGCCTCTGCGGCCTGTTCATATTTTTCTGTATTAAAATACGCGATGCCTGTCCCTTTGAGGACATTGACATTCTGCGGCTCCAATGCGTGGGCCTTTTCCAACGGTTCAATCGCCCTCTCCCAGGCTTTCATCATGAGAAAGGAGTTGCCCAGCCCAATGAGCGCTTCAACGTCATTGGGATTCGTTTCAACCCGAGTCATGAACTCTCTGACGCGGGACATGGCGCCCCCCATGGCGGCCCCGCCCTCTCCCATGGCTTGATTGTCAGGACCGTGATCCTGTGTACCGTCGCCATCATGATCGTGGTCCTCAACCTGCGGCTGGCTGCTCACCTGTCCTTTCACAAACAGATTCGGATGATTCATGCGATAGAGGAAACTGGTTACAAACATGACTGCCACCGTACCGATCACAACCAGTATGACAGCCTTTCTTCCAAACGATACCGTACTAGCCGTCATTGGCGTCTCCCAGAAGTTCAAGCTGCTGAACGCGCTTTTCCAGCCCGGCGGACTTGGAAGCCAAAAAGACCAGATACCCGGCCACACCCAGCCAGACAGCGATATTGGCAATGAAAATATACGTGGTTACTGACATATTATATATCCTTATTGGTTGCGGTATTCTTATTCCTGATCATCCCAGACGAGCATGGCTTCGAGCCTGGCCAGCAGGCCGAGCTGTTTGACACGGGTGAGCAGCATGGCCCCCCAGACGAACCCAAAGGCAATCAATCCGGCAAACACGGTCTTCCACATGGAGAGCTCCATGCCGGATCCCTTGCGGGCCAATCCGTCCGGATGTGCGCTACCCCACAGTTTGGCCGAAAAGAACACCAACGGCACATCGAGGAAGGCCACGATTCCCAGCACGGCACAGACCAGCGCCTTCCGGTCACGACCCATGGGCGTGGAACGTAGCACCAGATATCCGGCGTACACATACCACATAATGAGCGCGGTAGTCAGCTTCGGGTCCCACAGCCACCAGTGGCCCCACTCGGCCCTGGCCCAAACAGAGCCGGTCACAAGTGCCAGCGTGGCAAACAGCATACCGAGTTCGGCAGCGGCACCGGCCACACGGTCAAAGACATCCTTGCGCCCGAAAAGGAACAGAATGGATGAGACAAAGACCACGAAAAAGCTTATGAGCGCCCACCAGGAACACGGCAGGTGCAAATAAAAAATCTTCTGCACCGGCCCGGACTGGGCAATGGGTGCGTAAAACCAGATCATGTACTGATGAATCAGCAGGCCAATGCCTGCCAAGGCAGCGAGAATCTTCACTTTCATATCTATTCTTCTCCGCTATACACAAACGGGAACAGGAACAATCCCGCCCCGGCAAACAGGCAGTCAAAAGCGAAAATCAGACCGAGCCACTTGTCATAGGCCTCAATCTCTTCTGACGAAAAACAAAACCCGAACAGGGTGATACCCGCCAGCAACACAGGCAGGAGCAGGGGAAAGACAATGACCGACAACAGGGATTCACGAGCGGCCTGCCCCTGCGAAAGTGCGCCTAGCAGTGCGCCGATGACCACAAGCCCGATATCCGCGCCGATCAGCGTGACGCCAAGCAGCCACAGTGGACCATTAATCGTCTGCCCCAGAAATGCGGCGGTTGCCGGAAGAAACACGAGCTGCGAAATCAACAACAGCGTAAACCCTGCCACGCCCTTGCCGATCCAGACCGAGTGGACAGGCGCTGGTGAGGACAATATGCCGATGCGCGCTCCGTTAGCCTCTTCAATGGAGAAGAGATCGTTAAAGACCAAGACCAGGCCGAATGCGGACGCCAGCCAGAAAATGGCCCCTGCCGCCTGCGCGGAAATGGTTCCGCCCAGCGGTTTGGACAGGGAAAACAGAAAGATCAGCAACAGCCCGAGCAGGACAGCCTGCACCAACCCCTGACCGCCGGAGACGGAGAGCTTGAGGTCCTTGCGAGCCATGACAATGGAGCGCTTCAGCATGCGGCCTCCGGGGTAAACTCGGATGCGGGACCGAAGTAGGCGACCTTCTTGCCGCCGAGAGCCAGGACCTTGTCGGCCAGCGCCGTATCCTCCACCACATGGTGGCTGATCCAGATGACGGAAATACCCTTGTCCCGGAACCCGGTAATCTCACCACGGAGTGTAGCCAGAGACTTGGGGTCCAGTCCGGTTCCCGGTTCATCGAGGAAGATGAGCTTTGGCTCCACCTGATAGATGCGGGCAAGGTTGAGCCGCTGGGCCATGCCGCGAGAAAATGATCCGGCCTTTTCCTCGGCAGCTCGCTCCAGTCCGACGCGCTTGAGCAACGTCATGAGTTCATCGCGAGAGGGAAAGAGGCCGTACATGGCCCCCCAAAATTTGAGATTCTCCAAAGCGGTCAATCCCGGATAGATGAACGTGGCGTGGCCGAGATAGGCCACGTCTTCGGGGTCGAGATTCAGTGAGACATCCCCGGCCGAGGGTATGCTCAGGCCGGCCATGATGCGCATGAGCGTCGACTTGCCTGCACCATTGGGACCGGCCACCAGCATGATTTCGCCGGGGCCGAGTTCACAGGAGACCTCTTTGAAGACGAGCTTGTTGCCAAAAAATTTGGCCGCCCGCTTCACGGACAGAACCGCATCGGACACGCTCATCTAGCGGTCCTCACCCGGTTTGGGCATCCGGCGCAACAGCAGGAAGGCGACGACGCACATGAGCGTGCCACCGATCCAGATCCAGTTGATCAGCGGGTTGACGCTGACCTTGAAGCTCGCTTTGTTATCGTCGGTCAGTCCGAGCAGAGTCGAATAGATTTCATCGCCCAGTCCCGGCACTGTGGAGACTTCCGCAAACTGCTGCCGCTCGAAGTTTTGATAAATGCGTTTGTCCGGCACCATGATGCCTATGAGCTTGTCGCCTTCGTGCACTTCCAGCGTGGCTGTGGCGCGCACCTTGATATCACCGACATTGCCATCCTGCACCAGGTCAGTGAACGTGATGCGATAGGTGTCGACCATGGCGGACTCACCCTTGGCGAGTACGAATTCCTCTTCGACCTTGTAGGGACCGGAGAAGGCTATGCCGAGCGCCATGAGCACGAGACCAAGATGGATACCGTATGCCCCCCATGATTGACGCATGGAGCGCATGGCCGGGTAGAAAACGAACAACAGCACGATCCCCACGATGGCGGCCACGGATGCGGCGGCGGTGAGTGCGGCCAGCACATTGGTCATGCCGCTGAGATACAAGCCCACAAAGGAAACCACGAGCACGCCGGTGACAATGAGCAGGCCCTTCATGTTGCGGACGCCGCCCTTCCAGCCGAGCCACGGACAGTAGCAGAAAATCAGCACAAGGAAGGACATGAACGGCAGACAGACACGATTATAGAAGTTGGCGTCAAGGCCAAGCGGCTTGTTCGTCCAGATCTGGCTGATGACCGGCCAGAGGGTTCCCATGGAAACGACCAGACCGAGCGCCAGCAAAAACCATGCGGCAATGACCAGCATGCCCTGACGGCTGAGGAAGTCCGACAATGTACGGTGGACCGTCCTCTTGGAAAGGAACGTAACCATGAGCGTAATGACCAGCATGAGAATCATGCTCCAGAACAGCGGTTGGGCCACCGGTGACTTGCCGAAGCTGTGCAGGGAATCAATGACGCCGGAACGGGTCAGATAGGTAGAGAAGATACACAGCAGAAAGGTCAGGGACATGAGAAAGACGTTGGTGCGCTGCAGCGCGTTGCGCCGGGCCTCGATGATGGACGTATGCAGCACGGCAGTGCCTGCAAACCAGGGAATCAGGGAAGCGTTTTCAACCGGATCCCAGGCCCAGTAACCGCCCCATCCCAGCTCCATATAGGACCACCATCCGCCAAGCACGATGCCACCGGTCAGAAAAACCCAGGAAAGGATATTCCAGTTGCGGGTAATGGTAATCCACGATTTCTCCTCACCGGCAATGGACGAAGCCAAAGCTGCGGCAGCCGGGATGGAATACAGGGCGAAACCAAGGAAGAGCAACGGCGGATGGAAAATCATGCCGGGGTTGCGCAACAGGGGATTCAAGCCGCGACCATCTCTGGGCGCCGGAATAATCTCGATGAACGGATTGGACCAGCCGGTAAGCAGGAGCAGGAAAAATCCCTGAATGGTCAGGAAGAACATCCAGAAGAACAGCTTGGTCTCGGTAGAGAGCGACTTGTACCCCGGCGTCACCACGAAGATCATGCCGGAAATAGCGATGATCAACTCCCAGAAAAGGAGCGACCCTTCGCGTCCGCCCCATAATGCCGTGAGCGTGTAGACAAAGGAAAGCGCATTATCCACGTTCTCATAAACATACTGGAAAGAGTAGTCCCGAGTGGTCAGACCGACCAGAAGAACAAACGAGGAAAAAAGGACACCGCCCGCCGCCACCATCTGGCCGCGCTCGATGAAAATCAGTACGTTTTCCTTTTTACTCCAGGCCGAAAAACCGGCCCAACAAGCAAGAAAGAGAAAAGCGAGCAGGGAAAAGAGTAAACCGACATACCCGGTCAGATGCATTCGAAGCTCCTTAAAAGATGTGCATTCGATTCTCCGGGCATAGCATACCCGGAAATCGCTGATCCATGAGAAAAGTTACAAGGCGGTAATGTGGAAGATGGACTGAGGCAATCATGTGAAAAAGATTTCACCATGACACCTACCCCTTGTTCTGCTCCATCTGCTTGCTCTGCTCTTCATACTTGGACGGACATTTGGTCACCAGAGTTCTGGCCACAAACACTTCGCCGTCCGGGGTAAACGTGCCTTCGACGATGACCTCGACGTCCTCTTTGAAGGTGTCAGGCAGCGCACCCTTGTATTGAACACGCAACGACTTGTCGTGTTCCAATTTATCTATAAGATCGAAGCTGGCTCCGAGCTTGCCATCCACTATCTCCAGATTCTGCGGTGAGACTTTGCCGAACAAGCGGGCCTGACCAACCTGTCCGCGATCCTCGGCCAGGGCCTCGGACACATTCATGAAGTACACGGAGTCTTCGGAAAGGCCGGAAAAAATGAGATAACCGAGGCCACCAAGAAAAAGGGTTAACGCCACGATATATACGAATTTACTGGAGCTTTTCGCCATTCTGCTTCCCTGCGCATGAGAGCGCGTTTGCTACTCTTTCGAGTCGGTGTCTTTCTTTCGCATGCCGGTCAATTCATCCCGCTGCAATCGAGCGAGTTCCCGCATATCAACC
Source organism: Pseudodesulfovibrio sediminis (assembly GCF_020886695.1). Classification (NCBI taxonomy): domain Bacteria; kingdom Pseudomonadati; phylum Thermodesulfobacteriota; class Desulfovibrionia; order Desulfovibrionales; family Desulfovibrionaceae; genus Pseudodesulfovibrio; species Pseudodesulfovibrio sediminis. The sequence goes on along the minus strand of NZ_AP024485.1, from coordinate 3,612,281 downwards.
ACTTGGTCGGTCTCGTCAACTATTTCACTGCCTAAAATTTCTTCAAGCACATCTTCCAATGTGACAACCCCGGCCACCCCACCATACTCGTCAAGCACCACGCAGAGATGCAATCGGCTGCCCAGGAATTTCACCAAAAGCTTGTCCAGCGTAATGGTCTCAAGGACAAACTGCACCGGCAACATGAGATCGGACAGCCTCAGCTCATCACGATCGTCTGCCAGGGCTTCGAGCACCTGCCGCCGATAAATCACTCCCACGATGTCTTCAGGGTCCTCGTCAAACACCGGAATCCGGCTGTGCGGCCAATCAGGATGCTTTTCCCGAGCCTCGGCAACGGTCATCTCGGACGACATGGAGAACACCACGGTCCTCGGCGTCATGATCTCCTCCGCCGTCTTCAAATCGAGGGAGAGGATGTTGCGTATGGACTGCTCCTCATACGGTTTGATCACACCCGACCTCCGGGTCAGGCTGACAATGGCCCTGATGTCATCCTCCGTATGATCCGGCTTGCCATCCTTCCGATTCACGGCACGGGAAAGCACACCCATAACCGCAATGACCGGCCTGAACAGCCAGACCATCCCTTTGAGCGGACGGGCCAAAGGGGGCGCGATGCTATCGGAATAGAGCACGCCAACGGTCTTTGGAAGAATTTCAGTGAAAATGAGAATAATTACTGTAAAGCACATTGTAAAGAGCCAGAGGGTCTCTTTACCGTATAAATTTGCCCACGCCCAGCCAGCCACAGCAGCGCCCGCCGTGTGCGCACAGGTATTGAGCGTCAGAATGGCGGTGATGGGCTCATCAATATTGGAACGCAGCTTATGCAGAACAGACGCAGATTTCCGACCGGAATCCTTAAGTTTTTCAATATCCGCCCATGTCATCGAGTACAAGGCCGCTTCGGCCACTGAGCAGAACATTGAAACAAAGACGGCAACACCTACAGCAAGAATGAGTTCAATCATGAGTTTTATTTACTTCCTCAACTAGTCCATTCCAAACGGTTTATTCTGCATGGAATGTATCAGATGGAACTCACCCACGCAATATGCATCGCACTTGACTTCCTACCGGATTGAGGCGAACTGAACGGACATGAGCACTTTGGATACATTCAGTCATTGTGTCGCCATCCGTCTCGGTCACATGGGAGACGTGGCGCTGACCACAGGCGTGCTTACCCATTGGCACAACACACGCGGTACCACCTTCACCATTGTCACCAAGGCGGGCAACGCTCCCCTGTTCGACAATCACCCGGCAGTTTCCGAAGTTATCGGATTGTCGGATGCCGAGCTCAAGAACAAGGCGTGGTATGTCAAGGCCGGCAAACTGGCCGACACCTATTCAAACCATGCACTCCTCGACCTGCACGGCTCCCTGCGCTCGCGAATCCTCGCCCTGCGCTGGAAAGGACCGGTCAGACGATACCCGAAGTTCGGCCTGACCCGCAGGCTCTACGACCGCACCCGCTGGAATCTGTTCCGCGCAAAGCTGGAAGCCACCACCGTTCCCCAGCGGTATGCCCAGGCCCTGGACGACTCACCGCCTCCGGCCGACGAACTGGTGCCACAGATTTATCTGAATTCCAAGGAAAAGACAGCGGCCGCGGCCCAACTGGCATCCATTGCCACGGCTCACCCCCGCGTCGCCCTGCATCCCTATGCCACGCATCAGGCCAAGGAGTGGCCCAAAGAGCATTGGCACGAACTCATCGAATTACTGGACGAGACTGGCATTGGCTGGTTCGTGATAGGCAGAAGCAAAATCCCACTGAACGGGCTTGATCAGCGAGACCTGACCAATGCCACCAACCTGCGCGAAACCTGCGCTCTGCTTGACGGTGCGGATCTGTTGATCACCGGCGACTCCGGCCCCATGCATCTGGCCTGTGGAGTAGGAACCCCTGTGGCAGCCCTGTTCGGCCCCACGGTCAAATCCTGGGGATTCTATCCGGCCGGTCCCAAGGATCAGGTCATTGACCAGCAGCTTGCCTGCCGTCCCTGCTCCCTGCATGGAGCCAAAGCGTGCGACAAGGGATTCGAATGCATGACGTCGATCACGCCGGAAAAAATGATGCGGGTGGCAACAGGTATTCTCGTTTCCGAGATGGGATTGGTATAGAAAAGCTCTCCCGCCTTGCGGCAGGTCGGCTCAACACAAGCTCAGGGAGACTCCAACTAAACAGTCTCCCTCTCCCTCGCCTGGTGCTGTCAGCTGTTTAAATCCGTTTTCCCCAATGCGTTTCGATCTCATCTGCCCGCTCCTCCAGCATCGCTTCGACACCGGGCGGCACCAGCAGAGCCAGACTCTTTCTCTCACGCCACCGACGACGGAGGTATCTCCCCTTGATATCAAGCCGAGGCGTATCGACCAGCTCAATGGTGGTGCCACCGGGCAGACGCCAGAGATTTGCGTCCTGCAGAGCCTGGGGCCAGTTCCTGCCCACAAATTCGGCAACAGAGGCGGCCGCCTCCCAGCGGTGCACCACAACAAGATTGGTCAGGTCCGGAATATCCACGCCACGCCGCCATTTGGGCAACTCAAGGAACGTGGATGCCCCCATGATAAAATAGGTCTCGATCTCCGGCTGTTCAGTACGATAGCAGGTCAGAGTATCACAGGTAAAAGAAGGCCCTGCGCGCTCGCCCTCAACAGCGTTGGGCTGTAATCCGGGGATGGACTCGATGGCCCGTTCGACCATCTCCAGACGAAATTCGAAAGGCAATATATCGCTATTCACCTTGTGCGGCGGCACTTTGGCGGGCATCAGCTCCACCCGGTCAAGCGAGCACCGCTCCAAAACCTCCAGCGCCATGCGCACGTGTCCGGTGTGCACCGGATTGAAACTGCCGCCGAGAATGCCGATCTTCACTGGGAATCTCCTTGATTGCCTGCATGATAAACAGCTTGCACCACCTGTGCAAGCACTACCGTTGGGCCTCTGCCTTGATGTCGACCTGCTTGTTGCCCGAGCGCATGAAAGGAACCCGTAGCTCGCCGACCAGCTCCCCCTGGGCCAGCGCCCGCACCAGGAACATGCCGGGCGTCACATCATTGAAAGCATATTCGCCGGTCCCTGTGGTGAACGCCACCAACCGATACGGAGAGATGTCGCGCAGGAGTTCGACCTTTGCTCCCGACATTGGCTGCCCGTCGGCTCCGGCCACCGTACCGAAGATACGCCCGTCTCCGGCAAAAGCCGTTGCAGTAATCGCAAGCACACTCATCATCATGATCATTTTTTTCAGCATGCGCCGCCCCTTTCTTTACCCCCTATCCGATTTCCCTCACCCAAGCAAAAAAGGCCGCCCCCAGGGACGACCTTCTCTTACATTCTATCAACAGGAGACACTGCTATTACAAAACCGGCATTCCGTCTCCTCCAGACGCCTTGCTGGAAACGCACCGGGCTAGTCCCGAATCTGGCCTTCGCCCATGAGCACGAACTTGGCGCTGGTCAGCTCCTTGATCCCCATGGGACCGTAGGCGTGCAGTTTGGAAGTGGAGATACCGATCTCGGCGCCCAATCCCAGTTGCCCGCCGTCGTTGAACCGGGTGGAAGCGTTGGCCACCACAAGGGACGCATCCACTTCACGAATGAACCGCATGCAATGTTCGTATTCTTCGGACAGAATGGATTCCGTATGGTTGGAGCCATACCGGGCAATATAGTCAATGGCCTCATCCATGTCGTCCACGACTTTGACAGCCAGAATCAGATCAAGAAATTCATATCCCCAATCCTCATCAGTAGCGGCCTCGGCATACTCGTCCATAAGCGGCAGCGACTTTTCGCACGCCTTGAAACGAACTCCCTTGGGACCGATGGACTGAGCAACCCGGGGAAGCAGCGTATCGGCGACATCTTTGTGAACAAGCAGGCACTCCAGTGCGTTACATCCGCTGGGGTACTGCATTTTGGAATTCTCGATGATGGACACGGCCTTGTCGATATCACAGGAAGCATCCGCAAAAATCTGGCACACGCCTTTGTAATGCTTGAGCACAGGCATGGTGGCCTGACTGGTCACGGCGCGAATGAGCCCTTCGCCACCCCGCGGAATAACCACGTCGATGTATTCGTCCAGCTTGAGCATTTCAGCAACGGCTTCGCGATCTGTTGTGGGAGGCACCTGCACGGCATCACGGGGCAGACCGGCCTTCTCAAGAGCCTGGTGCATGAGCCCTGCAAGACATTTGTTCGAGTGGAAGGCCTCCGACCCGCCGCGCAGGATGACCGCGTTCCCTGCCTTGAGACAAAGGATACCGGCGTCAACCGTGGCATTCGGACGGGATTCATAAATCATGGCCACCACGCCGAGAGGCACACGCATACGCCCGACCAGCATGCCGTTGGGGCGTTTGATCATGGATTCGATCTCTCCAACGGGGTCAGCCATGGCCGCCACTTCCCGACAGCCCTGAATCATTGATCCAAGGACCTTCTCGCTGATGGTCAACCGCTGTACGCGCGCTTTGTCCAGACCGCGTTCGGCCGCGGCATCCAAATCCAACTGGTTGGCTTTGGCAATGGTGTCTGCTTCGGATTCCAGCAGATCGGACAGAAGAAGCAATGCGTCCTGTTTGGCCTTGCCGGAGGCCTTTGCCAGCCCACGTCCAGCAGCCTTGGCGCGTTGCCCCATCTCCACCATTTGTTCACGAATGTCCATTTCGACTCCTTATAAAAACATCGGCACCGGGACCGAATAAAATTTTGTTTCGCAGGGAACCATTTTGCTAACCCTCACCAGGGGATAAAGTCAAATACTTGTGTCCGGGCTCCTTATACACTTTACGTGAGCGCATTTGATTCGATTTACGTTTTTTGTCACACTCTATGGAGAGCCCCTGAAAAATGACCCTTTTTACCCTATTCTGCAGCCGTTTTACAAAATAGGCTTTGACCTTTTTTACAATTTTGCTTATCACCCCATTTGCGTTGGCGGGCCTTGCTTCCCGGCCTTCGCACCACCGAAATACCTTCATGGAGGCACAAAAAAACAATGGCTGAAAATCAAACTCCCAACCAGGATGTACTCACAGATATCGAGTCACACGCTCCTGCGAGCCTGCACCCTATCATCGAAGCCGCATTCAAATACAGTAAACAACTCATTATTGCGGTCTGCATCATTATCGGTTTCGCTGCCATCTATGCCGTATACACCGGCTACAACAACAGTGTCATCAGCTCGGCACAGGCAGAACTCGGCGCCATACTCGTGGACAACCCCGGGCCGGAACGCACAGCCAAGCTGGAGACGCTCCTGACCTCTGTCCCCGGATCAATGAAACCCGCTGTTGTCCTAGAGCTGGCACAGGCCAACATGACTGATGGTGCCTACGACAAGGCTGTCACCTACTGGGAAATGCTCGCCAACGAATCCAGCGACATGAATTTCATCGCGCGCATGGGCAAAGGCAAGTCCCTGCTCCTTGACGGCAAGGCTGCTGACGCCATGGCCGAATTCAAGGCATTGGCCGATGGTGCCTCCGAAGCATACACCATCCCGATCAATCGCCAGCTCGCGCTGGCCGCTGAAGCCGCAGGCGACAATGCCCAGGCTCTGGCTGCATATAAAGTACTGGCCGAGAAGAACACCAACGACAAGCCCTTTGTCGACTACAAGATCTCCCAGCTGGAATCCAAGTAACCGCCAATCATTATTTATGGAGTTCTACTATGGCGAATCCGCTTCTGACTGAAAAGTCCGGCGACACTCACCTACTTCTCGGCAACGAAGCCATTGTGCGCGGTGCAATTGAGGCAGGCATTCAGGTTGTATCCTGCTATCCGGGAACACCCTCATCCGAGGTGCCCGACACGTTTTATCGCATTTCTCCCGAAGGCAAATACTACTTCGAGTATTCCGTCAACGAGAAGGTCGCCCTGGAAGTCGCTTCCGGCGCCACCCTGGCCGGGGCCATGTCCATGTGCACCATGAAACACGTTGGTGTGAACGTGGCCGCCGATCCGTTGATGACCCTCTGTTATGTGGGCGCTCCCGGTGGTCTGGTTCTGCTCTCCGCCGATGATCCCGGCTGTCACTCCAGCCAGAACGAGCAGGACAACCGTATTTACGCACGTCTCGCCGGAATGCCTATCCTGGAGCCTGCCACGGCACAGGAAGCCAAGGACATGGCCCGGGACGGTCTGCGGCTGTCCAAAAAACACGGCGCGCCGCTCCTGCTTCGCACCACCACCCGCGTCAACCATCTGCGTGGACCGGTGGAATTCGGCCCAGCATCCGATCCGGGCAAGGCCGAAGGGTTCAAACGCAATCCCTCGAAATTCGTGCCCATCCCGGCATTCGCCCGCCCCATGCATCTGGCTCTGATGGAGCGCATGGAAGCGCTGAAGGCTGAAGCCGAGAAATCCGAATACAACACGCTCTCCGGTTCCGGCGATCTCGGCATAGTCTGCTCGGGCATCTCCCGCGCCTATGTGAACGACGCACTGGAAAATTCCGGCCTGACCGACAAGGTCACCGTGCTGGAGCTCGGTTTCCCCTACCCTCTGCCTGAAAACAAATGTCTTGATTTCCTCAAGTCCGTTTCCAAGGTGCTGGTGGTCGAGGAACTGGAACCCGTGGTCGAAAACGATCTGCGCGTCCTGGCCCAAAAGAACGAACTCTCCATCGAGATTCTCGGCAAGGGCACCCTGCCGCAACACGGCGAGTTTTCCGTCACCTTGGTGGAAAACGCCATCCGCGCAACGCTGGGCGAGCCGCCGGTTGTGGAGTGCGACTGCACTCTGCCGACCCTGCCCATGCGTCCGCCGAACCTGTGCGCGGGCTGCCCCCATCGCGGAACATACTTTGCCGCCAAGAAAGTCTTTGGCGACGATGCGGTCTACTCGTCCGACATCGGTTGCTACACGCTCGGCATTCTGCCCCCGCTTCAGGCAGCGGATTTCCTCATCTGCATGGGGTCGTCCATCTCTGCCGGTGGCGGCGTCGCCCAGGCATCCGGCCAGACCGTGGTCGCCTTCATCGGTGACTCCACCTTTTTCCACTCCGGCCTGTCCGGTGTGGCCAACGCGGTCTTCAACTCGCATAACATTCTGCTGGTTGTCCTCGACAATCGCACCACTGCCATGACCGGCCACCAGCCGAACCCGGGCGTGGACAAAACTGTCATCGGAGAGAATGACCACCCGCTGGACATCGAAACCGCTGTCCGAGGGCTCGGCGTCACCGAAATACGCACGGTCAATCCCTTCAACCAGAAGAAGACCCTGGCCGCCTTTGAAGAACTCAAGGACATGAGCGGCGTGCGCGTCCTCATTGCCAAGGAGCCCTGCCCGCTCTACACCCGCAGGGTGTACAAGAAAGTCGCCCCGCAGGTCGCCTACGTTTCCGAAACCTGCGACGGCCGGTTTGAATGTCTGGACCGTCTCGCCTGTCCCGCCATGTACAAGGAAGGCGGCAAGGCAGCAGTCAACCCCATCCTGTGTAACGGCTGCATGCTCTGCCTGCAGGTATGCGGGCACATCAAAGCCAAGAAGAGAGGCAGCTAATCATGAGTGCCAACCCGAAAATCCGTATATTCCTGACAGGTGTCGGTGGACAGGGAACCCTGACCGCCACGACCCTGCTTGCCAAGACCGTGCTCGCTCAGGGGCTTGATGTCACTTCCGGTGAGATTCATGGCATGGCCCAGCGTGGCGGCGTGGTGGAATCCACCGTGCTTATCGGCTGCAAGTCCCCCAAACTCGGCCATGGCGAAGCTGACATTCTGGTCGGTTTCGAGCCAATGGAGACCATGCGCGCATTGCCGTATTTGAAAAAGGGCGGTTTGATCATCTCCTCAACCGAGTTCATGCCCCCGCTCTCCGTGGCCATGGGCAAGGAAGAGTGCCCGACCATCGAAGATATCAAGGCTGCCGTGGCCGGATGTACCGACAAGGTCTATTTCATGGCCAGTCAGGCCATCGGCCTCGAAGCCGGTGCCGTACAGGCCGGTAACATCGCCATTCTCGGCGCGCTTTGTGCCGCTGGCGAACTGCCCTTTGGCCCTGAAGCATTGGAAGAAGCCATCAAGGTAAACCTTCCCGCAAAGATTCAGGCCGTAAACCTCAAAGCCCTGGAGCTTGGTGTTAACGCCCTTAACACCTAGAGAAAGCTATATGTCTACCACAACACAAGACACCTCTGACCTCAGTTACCTGAACACGCTCAAGCTGGTTCAGGACACACTGACTCAGGACACCCCCTTTGAGGAGTCTTTGAATGAACTGCTGAAACTGCTGGCCAGGGACATGGGATATGTCCGGGCGTTCATGGTCATCATGGACCCCAAGACCGAGAACCTCAAACTCTCGCTCACCTATTCTCCTGCCCAGACAGATGATGTCACCTACTCACCTGGCCGGGGTATCATCGGCCGCGTGTTCGACTCCGGTGAATCCATCACCATTACGCGACTCTCCGATGATCCCGAGTTCCTGAACAAGGCGTTCGGTCGGTCCGAAGACGAACTCAAGAAGCTTGGATTCATATGCGTGCCCGTCATCAACCTGCGCACTGACGATATTGAAGTCATTGGCGCGCTCTCTGTTGACGTTCCGCTCATCCCTGCCGACGACATGGCCGCCCACCGCCAGTTCCTGGAAGTGGTCGCGGGCATCATCGCAGGCCACGTTGCCCAGTTGCAGGAGGAAATGGCCACCCAGAACCACCTGCTTTCACAGGGCCTGATGTCCGGTGGAACCGAAACGCCCACCCCCAAGGACTTTGTGGCCGCATCCAAGGCCATGCGTCTGGTGCTCAGGCAGTCCGGTCAGGTGGCGCCCAGCCGGGCAACCGCCCTGTTGCGCGGCGAATCCGGCACAGGCAAGGAGCTACTGGCCGAGGCTATTCATTCCTCCAGCCCCAGAGCCGACAAACCGCTCATCAAGCTCAACTGCGCGGCCCTGCCGTCCGAACTCATCGAGTCCGAACTGTTCGGTCACCAGAAGGGAGCCTTTACCGGCGCCTTTCAGACCAAACGCGGACTGTTCGAGGTGGCCGACCAGGGCACCCTGTTCCTGGATGAAATCGGCGAGCTGTCCATGGATGCCCAGGCCAAGGTGCTGCGGGCCATTCAGGAAAAGGAAATCCAGCGAGTCGGCTCCGAGCAGACCATCACGGTTGACGTGCGCCTCATCTGCGCCACCCATCAGCCGCTCGAAGAGCTGCTCGAAAAAGGGTTGTTCCGCGAGGATCTCTACTATCGAATCAACGTCTTCCCCATCTTCATCCCGCCACTCAAGGAACGCCGTGAGGACATCCTGCCCCTGGCAGAACATTTCCTGAGTGATTTCACCGATGAATACGGCAAGGAAGTCAAACGCATATCCACGCCCGCCATCGAGCTGCTGAGCATGTATCACTGGCCCGGAAACGTGCGTGAACTCAAAAACTGCCTGGAGCGCGCGGTCCTGCTCTGCGAAGAAAAGGTTATCCGCACCTACCACCTGCCGCCCACACTCCAGTCGGCGGAAAGCTCCGCCACCGGCACCAACCTCTCCTTTGGCGAGGCCGTTGCCAAGTTCGAGCAGGAGCTGCTCATTGACTCGCTCAAGAAGACCGGCGGCAACATGCTGCAAAGCGCCCGCGATCTACGCGTCTCGTACCGAATCGTCAACTACAAGGTGAAGAAGTACAACATCGACGTGAAAAAATACTCGCAGTCAAAAAAGAGAATGAAAAACAAGCTGGAAGGCTAATCCAAAAGCGACCTGAAACATCAGGTCGCTTTTTTTTGTGCCTCCGGCGGCCCTATCGGGAGTCGCCTTCAGCGGGACCAGAGAACCTTTTGAAAAAGGTTCTCTGGACTCTCCAAAACTTTTTGTCGCGCCTGTCGGCGAGAGTGTGGTTTGCCGAAGAGGCAACAGGCTCAAAGACTATATGCACTGGCTACCTTTTCATACTCTCCAATAATTGGAGCGACTTGGGTGCCAAAGGCACCCAACAGCGGCTCTCGCTCCCCGACGACGTGAGGATCGGACGGTGCCGGAAAAATGTGCAGATGCGCCGCTATCACAAGCCGTGTGCTTCACGCATTAAAAAAGGGCGGCCTCTTTGAGGTCGCCCTTTTTTAATGCGTGAAGCCGCCCCTATTTGAAGGAACGGGAAAACAACTCTTCGAGCGCCTTCTTGCCGTTGTCTTCAAGGAAGCGGGTGCCGGTGCCGGTGAAATGCGCATTGGTGATGACCGGAGCTTCCACGGTGATCCATTCGCCCTTTTCCCATTTGAACCAGCCGTTTTTCACCTGACCGAAAACGTAGAGTTCCTTGTTGCAGATCTTGGCGAACTCTGCGCCCCAACCGGTACCGCCCTTGACGGTTCCATCTTCCTGAATGGTACCGACAACAAAAATCTGATGGCTGGATTCAACCTGCCACATGATGGTCTGCAAGACCTTGCGCATCTTTTCAGCGTTGGTAAATTTGCGGCCCAGGAGCTTGGCGACATATGTCAGGCTGACATCTTTCTGGGTCAGTTCTTCGTCTGTCAGTACACGGACGCCGCGAGTGCGTTCGATTTTATGACCATCAAACGTATAGTTCACCTCGGACATTCCGTAGTACTCGGCCAGTTTGCCGAACTGGTTTTCTGCGCCCTGAGCGCCACCGCTGAAAAGTGTGAAATTCTGGTTGGGCATGATAACTCCTTCTTAGTGTGTACGAAATGTATACTCGGTCAGGATTAGATAGCAGATTTTTATCCCGTCTGCAGGACCGAAGCTGCCATCTGCATTAAAAATTTTCAAAAATCCACTCTTTTTTTGCAAAAATATCGGGCTGTGTCTACCCAACTGCTTCCAAAAACTGCTTTTTACACATTCTGATTACGCCCATTGACACCAATGCGTTTGGTACCTATTTTATTCTATGATGAAAAAGAAAATCATTTTCATTAACGGAGGTGGTCACTATGACCCGCTCGTTCACCTTGTCACTTACAATTGGAGTACTGCTTCTCATAGGCGGACTGTTCATTTCAACGACCAACATGCTCGGAGGAAAGGCCATGGCTGAAAACAGTAACGTTGAAATCGCCACATTGGCTGGCGGCTGTTTCTGGTGCGTGGAGTCTGATCTGGAGAAGCTCCCCGGCGTGATCGAAGTTGTGTCCGGCTATGCCGGTGGTGAAGAACCGGACCCGACCTACGAGCAGGTATCCAGCGGTAGTACGGGCTATCGCGAGGCTGTTCAGGTCCACTTTGATCCGACCAAGGTCACCTATGCACAGGTGCTGGATCATTATTGGAAGCATTTCGACCCAACGGACGCCGGTGGTTCCTTTGGCGATCGCGGGTTCCAGTATACCTCGGCCATCTTCTACCATAATGAAGCTCAGTTAGAGATCGCCGAAGCCTCCAAGCAGGCGTTGGATGCATCCGGTCGCCTTGAAAACCCGGTGGTCACGCCGATCATCAAGTTCACGACGTTTTATCCGGCAGAGACGTATCATCAGGATTACTACAAGCACAATCCCGTGCGCTACAAGACCTACCGCTACTTCTCGGGCCGCGACAAGTATGTGGACAAGACCTGGGGTGACGACGCTGAAATCGGTGCCTTCAAGATTCTCTCCAAGGGTTCGGCAGACCTGACCCCCGGCGGTCATTTCGTGAAGCCTACGGACGAGGAACTCAAGGCGCTGCTCACGCCCATGCAGTATGATGTAACCCAGGAGGAAGGCACCGAGCCGCCGTTCAACAACGAGTTCTGGGACAACAAGCGTGAAGGAATCTATGTGGATATCGTGTCTGGCGAGCCGCTTTTTTCCTCCAAGGACAAGTTCAAGTCCGGCACAGGCTGGCCGAGTTTCGTACGGCCACTGACGCCGGGGAATATCGTGGAAAAGGAAGACAGCAGTCTGTTCAGCACCCGCACAGAGGTCCGCAGCAAGAACGCAGACTCGCACCTTGGCCATGTGTTTAACGATGGTCCCCAACCCACTGGTTTGCGGTATTGCATCAACTCCGCCTCCCTGCGGTTCATCCCCAAGGAGGACCTGGAAAAGGAAGGCTACGGCGAATATCTGAAGATATTTGAATAGGCGCTTGATAAGTAGCCGACTGTGATCGGGAGCTGTCCGCAAGGGCGGCTCCCTTTTTTTAACCTAAAACAAACACGATGGGATTGCATCGATAGAATATTTAATATATCTAATTGATTAACAAAGGAGATGTACCGTGGACTTCACTGAAAAAATTCAAGCACTAGCAGACCGTGTTCAACAAAATTCTGGCATTTTGAAAAACGAAGAAATGACAAAAAATGCGCTTGTGCTCCCTTTCTTGCAGACTTTGGGATATGATCCTTTCAACCCTCAAGAAGTTTTCCCTGAATATACCGCAGATATAGGAGCTAAAAAGGGCGAAAAGGTAGATTTCGCCGTAATGAAAGACGGCAATCCTATTATGTTGATAGAGTGTAAAACGTGTAATTCAAACTTAACTCAATGCAATGCCGCCCAATTACAAAGATATTTTCAAGTGACACCATCTGCCAGAATCGGAATACTTACAGATGGTATTCAATATCAGTTCTTCACTGATTTAGACCGGGCAAATCTCATGGATGAAAAACCATTCATGGTTTTTAATTTTAAATCACTTGAAGAAAGCCTAGTCCCTGAACTTAAAAAAATAAGTAAACCTCATTTCAACATAGAACAAACACTCTCTGCTGCTAGTGAACTCAAATATACACGTGCAATCAAAAAGATTCTTGTCAAAGAAAGCCAAATTCCATCAGATGAATTTATTCGACATTTTGCTTCCCAAGTATACTCTGGGAAACTTATGCCAGCAGTTAAAGAGAAGTTTGCAGAACTCGTCAGAAAAGCGATGAAGCTCTATATCAATGATGCAATTAACGACCGTTTAAAAAATGCAATGATTGAAGAACCAACTGATGAGATAGAAAAAACAGTAGATATTAGCGCAGACAATAAACCCAAAATTAAAACGACGGATGACGAACGTGATGGTTATTTTATTATAAAAGCAATAATGAGAAAAATTGTCGACCCTGAACGAGTTATTATGAGGGATACACTTAGCTACTGTGGTATCCTTTTGGACGACAACAACCGGAAACCCTTATGTCGTCTTCATTTCAATACATCTCAATACTACCTTGGGATTATTACCGACAAAAATAAAAATGAAGAAAGAGTCCCTCTTCAAAGTCTCAACGATATTTATAATTATGCTGATCGGCTTCGAGTTATTCCAAGCTTCTATGAATAAAATCCTCCTCTACTAAACAGAAAGGCCGCCCTCACGGGCGGCCTTTTGCTTTCAATATCTCAATTCAATCTACGCATTAAATACTCTTGGTACTCCACCGGTGTCTTCTACTCTGAATCCGGCTTCGGCTATTTGGTCCCGCAGCTCGTCCGACATGGCGAAGTCTTTTGCTTCCCGAGCCTTTTGGCGGTCGGCGACCATGCCTTGGACTTCGTCTGGGAGGTCGCTCAGGGGGATGGGCATCTGGGTTGGGTCGAGGATACCGAGGACCGTGTCTATGGCCGTCAGTTCTTCATGGCAGGATTTGGCGGCGGCTCCGGTGAGGGAGCCGTCTGCGGCCCAGCCGTTGACTTGTTTGGTAAATCTGAAGAGGACCGGCCAGAAATGGTGGAATTTGAGGCCGTCGTCCATGGCGGTTTTGAAGCCTGCCTTGAGGTCGAAGACAGCCTGCTCCACGTCAGGAGAAATGATATCGCCCTTGGCGTCCAGAGCGAGAGTCAGAGTGGCCGCGCCTTCCTGTACCTTGCGCCAGTTTCTGGCCCACATGGACAGGGTTTCGGCAGAGGCGCACAACGGTTTGCGGCTGGCAACGGACAGGAGCCAGAGACGCGCGGCGCGGTAGCCGCCGAGGCTTTCGGCCACGGTGGTCAGGTTGCCCTCTTCCGTGTCCGTGGCCTGTTGGGCCACCATCCAGACCTGAAGTTCGCGGCCGGCCGTGCTCCAGATGGCGCGGAGATTTTCCAAATGCGGGAAGCGGTGCTTGTCCGAACCGATCATCACATCAATGCGCGGCAGGGCATCGAGCGCCGTGGCCGCATGTTGCAGAAACCAGCTCGGGCGCACGTTGCCCCACTGGGTTTCCAGCACCTCGCCCCGTTTCAGATCAAGGAGCGTGGCCCGTTTCAACAGAGTGAAATCAAGCGGGTTGTCTTTGACATAGGCGTTGAGGTCCACGGTACGGCCACCGGAGACCTTGTCCATGTCCACGGTACCGATCTCGCCGTATCGCTTGTCGCGGAACACGTCGAAATAGACGCTCCGGAGTTTTTCATAGGCCAGCCCTTTGCCCATAAGCTTACGGCACAGCTCCAGCGAGCCCTCGTTGCTGGCCGAGGAAAGTGGAAACGCAATCGTGTCCGCAATGCCCATCTCCCTGGCGCGTTGCAGCACGTTGTCACGCATTTCTTCCGCAAAGGCCTCGCGGCTGACATTGCCCTCGCGGGCTGCAGCCAAAGTGCGGTCGTCCATGTCGGTCAGCCCCACGGCAGCATCGAGAGCGGTGCCGCGTGACGCCAGATGACGGGTCAGGACATCGAGCAGCACCACGCGCCGCCATGAATCAAGACCGTCCAGATTATCCAGGTTCGGCCCCATGCAGTAGAGCCCGAATCCGGCCCCGGTGCTGAGCATTTTGTCCTGATTGGAGGCCATGTCAAAAATAGTCATGCCCGACCCTGGCTGCGGCCGGTACAAATGGGTGGACAGATACCGCTCGCCCGAATCCGGGAACACGGTAACAATCAGGCCGGAATCCAGCCGCTCGGCCAGTTGCAGTGCTCCACCAATGGCCGCGCCGGAACTCATCCCGGCAAAGATACCCTCTTCACGGGCCAGCCTGCGGCAATTCTCGAAAGCGGCGTCGTCATCGATATGCAGAATCTCATCGAGATTATTCTTGTCATAAATACCGGGAGGATAGGATTCAAGCATATTCTTGAGACCCTGAATCTTGTGACCCGCGTATGGCTCCACGGCCGCCACATGCACATCGCCCATTTCATGCAGCCGCTTGGCAATGCCCATGGCCGTGCCCGAGGTGCCCAGCGTCATGACGCAGTGGGTCACGGAGCCATTGGTCTGATTCCAGATTTCGAGGCCGGTTCCATTATAATGGGCGTCGATGGAAGCAGGATTGTTAAACTGATCCATGAGGACATATGTGCCCGGCTCTTCGCGGGCATAGCGGTAGGCCTGCTCGATGGCTCCGTCCGTGGACAAATGGCCGGGGGTCAGCTCCAGCTCGGCACCGTATGCGGCCATGATCATCTTGCGCTCTTCGGATGCCGTCTCCGGCATGAGCAGCTTGATGCGGTAGCCCTTGATGGCGGCGACCATGGCCAGTCCCACGCCGGTATTGCCGGATGTGGCCTCAATAATGATTTTGTCTTTGGTCAGTTCGCCCGAGTCTTCGGCAGCCTGAATCATGGCGGCGGCCACACGATCCTTGATGGAACCGCCGGGATTCTGGCACTCGATCTTCGCCAGAATCGTGACGTTCGGGTTCGGATTCATGTGCCTGATCTCCACCAGCGGCGTGTTGCCGATAAGCGCGAGCAAATCTTTATTCATTATTTCACCATGATAGCAGGAATGAGAGTTATTTGATTGTGATCGCACCGTATGGCAAAACAGATTTGTGCGCAACTGGCATACAACATGCAATTCTTTCGCAGGACCGTCCATTTTTTGAGCACTACGAGGACCACCATGACCCCATACCCGTTTTTGAAAGACAACATCGAGTACCTGCAACGCACTGGAAACCCAATTTTTCAGTGGCTCTCCGAACGTGATTTCCAAGAAGAAAAACTGATGGAGAACCTCTTCGTCAACAACTTCGGCATCCTTGACTGGCGCATGGAGACCGGCAAGGGCATGCTTGAATCCCTGCCGCCCGAGGGGCTGTATGCCAACTGGCTGCACGAAGAAAAAGCCAAGACCTCGGCCACCTTCATTGTCGGCGCAAACCTCGGCTACGGCGTCAATCACCTGCTGTCCAACACCCCGGACACGCACAAGGTCATGCTCATGGAACCCCGGCCCGAGATGGTCCTCGCCTGTCTGGGACAGACCGACTACCGCCCCTGGTTCGAAGCCAAGAAATTTCACATTCTGGTCCCGGACGAACGGTTTGTTGCCGAGGTCATCCGCAACCTCGACCTCCAGTTCATCTACGGACAGATCCACCTGAAGAGCGATATCCCCAGCCGCCAGTTGGGACCGGAGTATGCACAGTGGGCCACGCACATCAGGAACAAGCTTGAAAACTTCTCTCTGGAGCTGTCCACCCTGCGCTTCCGTCAGGATGTCATGGTCTCCAACGAGATCAACAATTTCAAACACGCCATGAGTGACGGCAGTCTGTTGCCCATGGAGGGCAAAGGCCGCGGCGTGGGCGCGGTTATCCTCGGCGCCGGGCCAAGCCTTGAAGAGATGGCCCCCAAGCTCAAGGAAAATCAGGGGCATGTCCTTTATACATGCGCCCTCCAGACAGTGCCCTCGCTCCAGAAAGTCGGTCTCAAGCCGCACCTGTGCGCGGCTATCGACTATGACGGGTCCATGCTCAAGATTTTTGATCAGCTCGACCCCGATTTCATCAAGGATGTCCCGCTCATCTATTCCACCAAAATAGACCCCATGGTGCTCAAGCGATACCCCGGCCCCACTCTGCCACTATGGACCATCGGCGGTATCGGTACCTTCGTGTTCAAGGAACGGGATATGGTCATTGATGCGGGCGGTAACGTCTCCGTCACCCTGTCGCGCTTCCTGCGCCGCTGCGGTGTAAATCATCTGCTGCTGGCCGGTCAGGATTACGCATGGCTGAACGGCCAGTCCCATGCGGGCGGCCACCATCACCACTCCACCAGCATGAAGCGCCGCTCCTTCCACCAGACCACCAGGAACATGGACGGTGAGGAAATTCTGACCACGGTCCAATACATGACCGCCAAACGCGAACTGGAACAGGATCTCAAGGACGCGGCCTTCCCGGTATACAACCTCTACGGCGGCGGTGTCCCCATTGAAGGCACCAAGCCCGTGGATATCAAGACCGCATACAACCAGGGTATCCTGGCGTCGGCTCCCGGCAGCGTGGACAGATTCATGACCGACCTGTTGGCCTGTCGCGGCAATGTCGCCCCCATCCTTCTGGAACCACGCTCGCCCATGTGGACCACGTCCATGCGCAATGCCGAAAAATATCTGGGCAAGCTCTTCAAAGACGTGAAAGGAAACCAGCAGAAAATCCACGAAGCCATGGACAAGCTGGCCCTCTTCATCAAGCAGGACCCGCTCTACATGCCCTACCTGTTCAACGAATCCATTGATCTGGCAGGGCTGACCAAGGCGAAGTTCGAGTACGAGCCCAAGGATCTCAGCGAATTCAAGCGCATCGCCAAGCAGATTCTGAAAAAAATTCGTGAAGTGGACCGCAAGGTCTGCGTCAATCTCAAAAAAAAGGCAGCGGCCTAACGGCCAACGCCGCGCCTTAACTGGATAAATCCCCTGCCTGTCAGGGGATTTTTCTTTGCGCCCTCGTGCCCCCTTGAAGTTCAGGCCGAACCGTGAGAGAGTCCCACGCCATGGACGAAACAAAACCCTACCTGACCGAAGACGGCACCCTGATCATCCCTTTTGAATGTGCGGACAACACGTACAAATACTGGAAGCAGGAAGGCAGAGACATCACGGAGATCCTCACGGAGTTGAACGCCAGCCCCGAAGTCTGGGCCAGATATACCCATAAAAAGTTCCCAGACACCCAAGAGTAATCCTTTCACCGACCGCCGAAGCTTGCTCCATCGGCCCGTATACCCTATAAAATCCGCATGCACACACGCTCCCTGACACATTGGGCGATCTTTTCCGCCCCCTTACTCATTCTGCTGGCCATACTCTGGTTCGGCTTCAGTTCCGAAGGGGACGTGGCCATCTATTTCAAAGACCATCGTTTGCTGCATCCGGCCCTCCGATCTTTCATGCAAGTTGTTACGGACTGGAGCAACCCCCTCTTCTACGGCGTCTATGCGGTCATGCTGCTGACGGCCTGGAGATCGGGCGACCGCGACCGGGTGCGCTTCATCCTCATCCTGCTCGTCTGTCAGGGTGTGGTAGCCGGACTGGCCGTCCATTTCCTCAAATCCTTTATCGGGCGCCCCAGACCGGGCCAGGGCCTCTGGTTCGACCCGCTGACAACTCGCGCCTCACAGCACTCCCTGCCCTCTGGCCATACCACGGAGATCATAGGATGGTCCCTGCCGCTCTCCCTGCGTATCGACAAAATATGGCTGACAGTACTCATGAGCCTGTTCATCGGACTGGTGGGATTCTCCCGCGTCTATCTCGGATGGCATCATCCATCCGATGTCTTTTTCGGCTGGCTGCTCGGCAGCATGGGCGGACTGGCCACCACCGTCATCGCCTCCACCTCGATTTTTACCCGGAAGGGATAACATGACCATACTTGCCAAGAATATCTGGAAACGTCTTGAGGCCCACCCCTGGCTGACCATGACCCTGGCCGTCTTTGCCCAGACATGGTTCACGTTGGGCAATCGCGCCCTCTGGTTTTCGGACGAAGTGCGTTATGGCAACGCCTACCAGAACCTCGTTCTCAACGGCAAATGGATGGTACTCTCCCTCAACGGACAGCCCTATCCCGATAAGCCGCCGGTGTACTTCTGGTTCCTCTGGCTGCTGGACACCATCACCCCGGCACATATGCCGGAGGTGTTCATGCTGGGCGCGGCGTTGTCCGGCCTGTTCTTCCTGTATGCGGCCTACTTTCTGGCCCGTTCGCTGCAATGCGACAAGGCGGTCAGCCTGGCTTCAGTGCTGATCCTGCTCTCCACGTTCATGCTCGTGGCCCTGTTCCACTACTCGCGTATGGACCTCATGTTCGGCACGTTCATCCTCCTCAGCCACGCCTGCCTGTTCCGCGCATTCAATGGCGAAAAACAAGGCTGGTGGCCGGTCCACGCCTTTGCACTCATGGGCATCGCCACGCTGATCAAGGGACCGCTCGGCTTCATCTTTCCGCTGTTAACCTCCGGCGTTTTTCTAGCGTGGAAGGGTGAACTCAAGAAATTCCTGACCAGCAGGATGGCTCTCGGCCTGCTGCTGATGCTCGCCATGCTCGCCGCATGGGTGGGCGGCGTGATCATGACCGAAGGCTCGGACTTCCTCATGAAAACCGTTCTCGGCAAACAGATCATCCAGCGCGCCACCAAGACCTTTCACCACAGGGAAGCGTTCTACTATTACATCATTGCCTTCCCCCTGGCCTGGATGCCCTGGACCCTGAGCCTGTTTGTCGCGCCGGTCAAACGCCTCTTTTCGCCCGGTCACTGGGCATCGCTGTGGTCCACGCGCCGACAAGCCGGTCCCACGGCCTTCCTGTGGATCATGTTCGCCTCCACGTTCATCTTTCTGTCATCCCTGAGCGGCAAGGTGCTCATTTACATCCTGCCCATGTTCCCGCCCCTGGCCATCATCATCGCCAATGCCATGCAGACCATGGACGAAGCGCGCACACGGAAATTGTGGACGCTCATCGGCGGCCTGTGGATCGTGGCCGGAACCGGCCTGCTCCTGGCAGGCGATCTGATCCCGCTGCCCGTCCCTGTCCGCGGCATGGGTATCGCTGCGGCCCTGCTCATCCTGGGCGGCGGCACCATGCTGTTCCTGCGCACGAGCGGATACCGCACCAGTCTCATCACACTGACCCTGGCCGTGATCATCTGGATCTACCCTGTGGGCCTGCTGGTCGCCCCGTCACTGGACAATGCCATGAGCCCCAAAAGACAGGCGCTGATAATCAAGGAATATGTGGACAAGGGATATACGCCGTTCGCCGGTCGGGTCTATCCCGGTATCTTCACCTACTACGCGGGTGTCGAGTACAGGGAAACGGACAAATATCCCGAACTGACGGACATGATGGCCAAAGAAGACAAGGTTGTTCTCGCCATCCGAGAACGGCATTGGAAAGACCTCAAAAGCCGCCTGCCCGAGTTCAAACTGGTGGACCAACAATCCATCGCAGGCATTGTCCATAATATCCTCATAAAGGATTGATCTGCCCCTCGGTATGGATTAGACAATATCTAGACATTCTATTATACTCTCCGAGTAATTATGGGCAACATATCATCTCATACGATTTCTGCCGTTCTGGCCATTGCCCTGCTGGGTGGATGTGCACTGTACCCTGCCGTCCAGGTAGCGGGCAGCGTATGGACCGGATATGACACCGTCGTATTGGCCGATGAATACCTCCCCCGCTATTCCGTGGAAGGCGGCCAGCGTACCTATGCTCAGGACAAAATCATGGAACGCCGGCTACGCGAACGACTCCGCATGAACAACATCCCGGTCAGCGCCCACATCATCGACGGCAACGCCTATCTCATAGGCAGCCTCAAGGACCGCGCCCATGCAGACTACGCCATCGACACGGCTTCATCCGTCTCCGGCGTCAGGGCGATCACCTGCAAATTCTATCCACCCAACTCCCCCAATCAGGCGGGCAATGACCTTCGGCTCCAAACCGAACTGAATATCCGACTGGAAAAGATCGAACATCTCCAATGCCTGGATCTGAGGGTCGAAGTCATCCAGAGTGACGCCATCCTCATAGGCAAGGCTGACACATACGCCCAACAGGCCGAGGCGGTGGCCGTGGCCACTGAAGTCGTCGGCATCAACGACGTGGTCGACTATATCCACGTTGCGGCCCCACCGGATCAACCGACAACCACAGACACACTCGCTGTCAACGAATGATACAAAAAGACCCTGCCTCATGGAGACAGGGTCTTTTTCTTGTATACTGATTCGGTGCTAGCAGGCGCACTCGAAAATCTTGTCAAAGGTCTTGAGCACTTCAAGTCCGTCTTCACCGGTAATGGGCACCGGGGTACCTTCACGCAGCGCGGTCAGGAATTCGGTCAGCTCGGCCTTGACCGGCTCACGGAACATCAGGGGCCACTCGCGCACTGAGTACGACTGGTCGTACGAGGAGAACGCGGAGTATTCCTTGACTTCCTGCGTAATCAGGTTGGCCTTGATGTACTTGGACTCACAGGCCACGTTGATATTGCGGGCCTTGTACGGAGTCACCCAGTTGGTGGTGATATTGGCGAGCACGCCGTTTTCCATCTCTGCGGTAATAAGCGCGGAGTCCTCGTGCTTGCCCAAGGTGCTGGAGGATACGGCGTACACGGACTTGAACTCGGAACCGGTCAGGAACCGGATCAGGTCGACATCGTGAGCGCCCAGATCCTTGATGACGCCGACATCCTGAATACGGGGCGGGTACGGTCCCACGCGCTCGATCTGGATGGAGATGACATCATCAGAGCCCATCAGCTCCTTGACTCTGGAAACAGCGGGGTTGTAGCGCTCCACATGGCCGACCATGAGAGCCACGCCCTTTTCCTTGGCCTTGGCGACCAGGTCTTCTCCCTCCTGGGAGGTGACAGCCAGGGGCTTTTCGATGATGGCGTTGATCGACTTGTCCATGACCTTGAGACCGACCTCGTGGTGCAGGCTGGTGGGCACGCAGATAGACATGGCATCCAGCTCGTTCTCAAGCAGCTCATCCAGAGAAGTGAATGTCTTCACGCCGAACTGATCAGCGACTTCCTTGAGAATGGCTTCATCAATATCGACGACGCCGACGACTTCAACGTCAGGCATCTCGGTATAGTTCCTCAGATGTACTCGGCCCATCCAACCCAGGCCGACAACTGCGACTTTAAGCATATATTTACCTCGCTCGGTGTTTATGTTGCGAGTGCTTTCTACGCGCCAAAGTCCCGGTTTGCAACCCCTGAGTCCCAGAACGCAAGGGTTTACTTGCCCAGAATAGCTGCTTGCGGTACTAACCATCTATGCAGACTGACAATCCATCCAGGCCCATCTGGTTCAGCGTGGGCGAGGCTTCCGGCGACCTGCACGGTGCGGAACTCATCAAGCGACTCAGGCAAGTGGACGAGAACGCCACCTTCACAGGCATGGGCGGTCCGTCCATGGAAGCCGAAGGCATGGACATCCGCTACTCCATGAAACTCATCTCCCTTGTGGGCTTTACGGAAATCTTCAGTGCCCTGCCGCGCATCCTCACATTGCTCGGCAAAATCAAACGGGAACTCGCCGGGCTCATGCCCCGCGCAATCATCCTCGTGGACTGCCCCGAGTTCAACTTTCGCATTGCCAAAATCGCCAAGAAACTCGGTATTCCTGTCTATTACTATATTAGCCCGCAAATCTGGGCATGGCGTTCGGGACGCGCCAACTTCCTGCGAGAGCACGTCCGCAATGTCATCTGCATTCTCCCGTTCGAAAAGGCTTTTTACAAAAAATACGGCATGGACGTGGACTACGTGGGAAGCCCGCTCATGGATGTGCTTCCCCTTGAGGAGCTGGATCAAATCCCGGTCAAAGAAAACCGCATCGGCCTGCTGCCCGGCTCACGCAACAAGGAGGTCTCGTCCCTGCTGCCCAAATTTGCCGCGACCGCCAAAATGCTGCAGGCGGACCACCCGGACCTCTCCTACGTCATTGTCCGCGCTCCGGGCATGGAAAAGGAGCGGCTCCTTTCATTCTGGCCCGCCGACATCCCAGTGGAGATAGTGGAACCGGACACCCGGTACGAAACCTTCCGTTCCTGCAAGCTGATCATGGCCGCCTCAGGCACCGTGACACTGGAAACCGCCCTCATCGGCACCCCGGTCATGGTGGCATACGAGGTCTCGCCCATTTCCTATATGGTAGGCAAGATGCTGATCAACGTGGAATACATCTCCCTGCCCAACCTGATCATGGAACGGGAAGTCTACCCGGAATTCGTCCAGGAGGCAGCCACCCCGGAGAACCTCACCGCCAAAGCCAGGGAATGGCTGGACAACGAAGCAGCCTACAACGCGGTCAAAACAGACCTGGCCGGTCTGCGCACCATGGTCGGCGACCCCGGTGCGCCCATGCGTGCGGCCCGGATCATCCTCAATGATCTGGCGCTGCTCGACGGACGCCCCTGATTTCTGGTAATCGAATCATCATGAACCGATTCGCCGTCCCTCACACGCTCCCGCCCTGCGCGCCCGTTCAACCCGAATTTATCCACCGCTTCTCCGGCTGGCATCTCGGCATGGGACTGCCCGGTACCATTACAGGCATCCTGCCCGGGCTGTTCATGCTCGGCGAAGAGAGCACGGGATGCAGACACACGGCCATCGGCATGGCGCTATGGGGAATGCAGGCATACCCGCTCGCTCCGACCATGGCGGCATTGACCGCCAAGGCCTCCGGTCTCGGGCTGCCTCTGTCCACGGAGCTGGGCAAACTCATCGCCGTATGCGCCACCCTGCCCCAACTCGACGAGGCAGACGAAGAGTCCATGACAACCTGGCACGCGCTGGTGCGGCAGGATGATCGCAGCCTGATCCTCCGATTCCTGGCAGTGGTGCTCAAAATTCCGTCAAAGGGACTGACCTGGCTGCACCACATCTGGCAGGATCTGCTGCACCTCGGCAAGCCGGAACTCTCCAGGGCCGTGCTGGACATGATCGCCTGGGATGCAACCTTGCTCCCCCTCAAGGCGCGCATGGAAGCGGACTGGGCATTCCATTGTCTGCCTCCGGAAGAAGCGCTCCCATTCATCGAAGCCCTGAATCCCGAAACATGGAGCCTGTGGCGCGCCTATGCCGGAGGAGAGCTGCTGCTGCGACTGGGTAAAAAAGGCGAAGCCAAGGCCACACTGGCGGGATTGTGGAAGGCCATCCCGTGGCACGTGAACCTGACGCTCAAGCTCCACGATCTTTTCAATGCACCGCCTGTTGCCGAGGAAGCGGACACCCACGATGTCGCCATCCTCGCTTACTCGTGGAACAAGGCTGACCTGCTGGCCGACACGCTTGCGAGTCTGGCACAGAGTGCCATCGGCACGGCTAAAATTTTCGCTTTGAACAACGGCTCCACGGACCACACAGCCGCGGTGCTGGACAAGGCCCGACACACATTCGGCCCTGACCGTTTCCATATCGAAACGCTCCCCATCAACGTCGGCGCACCGGCCGCACGCAACTGGCTGCTCGCCCTGCCCGAAGTGCGCGCCTCCAAATGGGCCGCCTTTCTGGATGATGACATTGTTCTGCCCACCGACTGGCTCCTGCGCCTGCTCGGCGCCGTGGGTGAGCGCACAGATATCGGTGCCGTGGGGTGCCGCATCACCGCCGCCTTTCCCCCGTTCGGCCTGCAATCTGCGGACTATAATCTTTTCCCCACCCCACCGGCCGAGACCGAACCGGGCGCACTCCCCAATCGGGTGCTCCTCTTCGACAACTGCGCCGGCAGTGTGGACACCGGGCTGTTCACCTACACCCGCCCCTGCCTGTCCGTGTCCGGCTGCTGTCACATGGTGAACATGGCTTCCATTGCCCAAACCGGCGGATTCGACCTGCGCTACACCCCGTCCCAGTTTGATGATTTGGACCGCGATCTCCAGTCCAGCCTCATAGGCATGCCAGCCCTGTATGTAGGCGGTCTGGCTATCCGGCATATCCAGCACTCCAGTCTGGCCAAATCCAAGACCAACAAGCAGATAGGTCATGTAATGGGCAACAAGTTCAAGCTGGATACGAAATATTCGGATGAAGAGCTCATCCGGCTCGGTCAGGAAAACCGGCAACGGTTATGGAGCGATCTGGAACAAAAATGCACTTTTCTGGTTGACCGACTGGGATTGCGTACCTAACTCTTTCGGACCACATTTCCGCGGGAGGACTGCATGGAAGCGACACGCGTATACGGTGATTTTCACCGCATCACACCAGAGATATATGAACAGATAAAAGACTCCATACCCTTTGATCAGGTGGAGTACGATGGTGATGTCCTGCGCGTGGATCACGAAGGCCACTACCTCATGATCGACGACTTCATCGAAACCGTCAGCAACCTCCTGCCGGAGAACGGCTACGGTCATGTGGAATTCATTGACCAGCTCGACTGGATCGTCACCCGCTACACAATCACTCCCGGCAAGATAGAAGAAAAAATCGTCCGCGTGGACAATGTCGTCGACGCTCACCAACGAGAGCACGGGTTGTAAACCGGGATTTTCTTGCGCACCTGTTGTCTTTCAAGCAACTTGCAGAGCGAACGACTGCGTGGGCTGAAAGACAGCGTCCCCGGCAGGGAAATGTGCGCGCAGCCCTTACATGAACGCACTCCAGAGCATCTTGGTTCCAACGACAATAAGCAGGATGGCGAAGATCTTCTTCAGCTTTTCCACCGGCAGACTGTGAGCGAGCTTGGCCCCGAAAGGAGCTGTCAGCATGCTGGTGGCGATGATGCCGAAAAAGGCCGGAAGGTAGATGTACCCAATGTGGGGACCGGGAATACCCTCGATTCCCAAGCCATTGATGAGGTAACCGGCAGTCCCGGACAGGGCGATAGGCAGACCGACTGCGGCCGCCGTGGCAATGGCCGTGTGCATGGTCTGGTTGCACCACGACAGAAACGGCACGGTCAGCGTGCCGCCGCCGATACCGACCAACGCAGAGAAAATGCCGATACCGTTTCCCGCACCGAAGATACCGATATTACCCGGAAGATCGCGAGAGCTTGTGGGCTTGAGACCAAGCAGCATCTGGGTTGCCACATAATACAGGAAGAAACCGAAGAACGCCTTGAGAAATCCGGTGGGCAACAACGCGGCCACCCAGGCTCCGAGGTAGGTGCCGACGATAATGCCGGGAGTCAGCCGCCAAAAGGCCGAGTAGTTGATGGCTCCCCGCTTGTGATGGGCGCGCATGCTCGACAGGGAGGTGAAAATGATGGTCGCCATGGATGTACCGAGCGCGATATGCTGGATATGTTCCATGGGGAAGTCCTGCAACTCAAAGGCGATATTGAGCATGGGGACGATGACCAACCCGCCGCCGATACCCAGCAGCCCGGCCAGAACCCCGGCAAACGCCCCCAACACGATGTAAAGAAGATATGTAGTAATCATATGTTATTCTTACCTAAAATGTAACATCAATCCCATGCAAATCCTAGAGAGCATCGCCATGATGCGTAGGAAAGAGCACGAATGATACAACGATAAACAGAGAGAGGAAGCTTTTTTCAGGAGGCTCCCCCTCCCTGCCGAATACTTTTCAATACAGCCTAGAACAATACGTTGATGTCCACGGATGCAATATCTTTGCACCCTGTCAGGACCATGGCTCCGACGAGCTGCCCCCTGAGGGTTTCCATGTATTTCTCCACGCCTTCCTGCAGTCCGCCCACGGCTGCGACCGAGACCGGACGGCCGACCATGACGGCATCGGCACCGAGCGCGAGCATCTTGAGCACATCGACACCGGTACGGATACCGCCATCCACAAACACGACCAGTTGGCCCTTGACTGCCTCGGACACTTCCTGAAGAACCTCTGCTGTCCCCGGAGTGTGATCAAGTACGCGCCCGCCATGATTGGAAACCACAATGGCATCGGCACCGACCTCCACAGCCAGAGCGGCCTCATCAGGAGTCATGATGCCCTTGAGCACAAACCTGGCACCCCAGGAATGGACCTTTTCGATGATCTTTGCCAATTCAGCCGGAGCCTTGGGAGATACGGGACGTCCCATTTTACGCAGTGTGATCAGACCGGCGGCGTCCACATCCATGCCGAACGTCGTGCACCCGGCAGCGCGGGCCAACTCAAGTTTTTCGTCAAGCTCTGCGCCTTCCCACGGCTTGATGAACGGGATGCCGAGGCCGTCATTCTTCTTGATGGAAGCGTACCCGGCTTCATGGATATAGGGCGGCACGCCGTCACCCACACAACCGACCACACCGGCAGCCTTGCAGCCGCCCACTATGGCATCGGTATAGGCATCTTCGGTAATGGCTCCTCCCATGTTAAAGGAGATACCACCGATCGGCGCGGCCATGACCGGCATGGACATGTCGTAGCCCAGCAGTGAAGTGGAGGTGTCTGGTTCGGTGGCGTCATGAAGCAGACGCATGTTCACACGAATGCCTTCCAACGCTTCCACATTGGACTTGAATGAAGAAGCGGTTCCAAGACCTCCCATACCCGGCACTTCGCCAGCACAGGCACGCCCGTCACACACTTTGCAGACACGGCAGTAGCCCTTCATCATTTCACGCGCCTTATCATTAATTTCTTTCATCAATATCTCCTTGAATATATTTACTTTTGATTATCAAAAATGATGTTTTCGACTTCATCCAGATGCTCTCGCATCGCGCGTTCGGCCTGCATGCCGTGGCCATGCTTGACCGCTTCCACGATAGCGCGGTGGGCGGCAAGAGAAGCGCGTTGCCTCTCTTCTGATTGAATGATCATGGACCGACTTTGCGCAAAGGCATCATGCAATGCCTTGACCATCTCGCGTAATACAAGATTACCAGAAGCATCAGCCAACATGCGATGAAACCGCTGATCATAATCCGATCCGGTTTCTCCTTTTCGGACGGCCTCCTCCTGTTCGGACAGGATAGCCTCCAACTTGTAAATTTCAGCCGGTGATCGCTTTTGCGCAGCCAGGGCCGCGATCTCCGGTTCCAGCATTTTGCGCACAGCAAAAACGTCCCGCATATCGTGGTCACCGGATAACACCGACTCAATGACCGACACCTGCGACGGGTCCACTTCACTGACAAACGTACCGGCTCCCTGGCGACTCTCCAGCACACCGGATTCAGCCAGAGCCTTGATACCCTCCCGCACCGTTGTCCGGGAAACACCAAACATCTCGGCCAGATTCCGTTCGGCAGGCAACCGGTCTCCGGGCTTGAGCTGCCCCTGACCGATCATCTCCTTCAGTTGGGCCACGATCTTTTCTGATATGGATTTTTTGCGTACTCGTTTGATATCCATCACGCCTCCAAATTGGTTGGACCAATCGAGAAGTAGCCGCTTTCAGCCAGCAGGTCAATAAAGATATCGCAGAGAAAAACAGACTGAGGAAACAGCCTGTCGAATGGTGTTTATGCTTTCTTCAACGTATGCAACGTGATTTCCGGCGCGGTGCCCAGACGCATGGGCGGTCCCCAATATCCGGTCCCGGTATTCACATACAGCAATGTCTTGTCGACCACGTACAGGCCACGGACATATTTCTGAAAAAGATGAATGACATAGTTATACGGGAAATACTGCCCGCCATGCGTGTGCCCGGAAAGCTGCACGTCAAACCGCGCCCCTGCTCCCTCAAACACGGAATTGGGCTGATGGGCCAACAGGATGGACACGTCATGATCAGGGGCCCCCATCTTGGCTTTCGAGGGGGAGGATATATGTGTCGGTTCAAGACGTTCAGCACGCAGGTCAGTGACCCCGGCCAGCAAAATGGCTCCCTTGCCCGTGTCGATCAGCGCATGCTCGTTCACTAACGGCTTGATGCCCAGCCTCCTGACCTCGGCAAGCCACTGATGTACGCCGGAATAATACTCATGATTGCCGGTACAGAACCACACGCCATGCGGTGCCGTCAGCTCGCCCATGGGCTGGATATCGTCCTTGAGGCCATCCACACTCCCATCCACCAGATCGCCGGTGTGGACGATCATGTCGGGGTGCAGGCCGTTGACCTCGTTCAC
The DNA here is from genome assembly GCF_020886695.1 of Pseudodesulfovibrio sediminis. Lineage (NCBI taxonomy): Bacteria > Pseudomonadati > Thermodesulfobacteriota > Desulfovibrionia > Desulfovibrionales > Desulfovibrionaceae > Pseudodesulfovibrio > Pseudodesulfovibrio sediminis. The sequence goes on along the minus strand of NZ_AP024485.1, from coordinate 3,583,611 downwards.
GACCATGCGCGCCCAATCGCCTCGGATGGTCGGGCCGATGTGCGTATCCGAAATCTGGGCTATGGTGAATCCATCGAGCCCTTCGGGTAAATCCATCAACGGAAGGTCGTTGTGAACCACCGTTGGCTTACTGCGCGCCTTGAACACCGCGTACCCGGTGAGCGGCAGGGAGGCGGTCAACAATACCCCATTGGTGGCGTTAAGCATGAAGCGCCGACGCTCCAGGTTGGGCCCGATGAAATACGGGCGTTTGCTCCGGCGCACAAACAGCTTCTTTACCCCCGAAAAGATTGATCCGAGAAAACGAGGCACATCCCTCACGAGCATGAAGACGATAAGGATCGAAACAAAACCGAAAAAGGTGAAGCCGACCCAGTCGATGGAATCACAAACCAGACATTGAATCTTGTCGGTTCGCTGGAGAAACCACGTCAGCCGGTGCCCGAAAAGCAGGATGGCCAGTGTCAGCCAAGCCAAGAGCTTCCGCTTGCGCCCCATAGGCAACGGCTCGACGAGCCGCCATCCAAGATAGAGCACTATCATGGTGGTGACAGTAAGGACAATGATACCCCAAATGGTCATGCATGCTTCCTTTTGCTGTTTTCCATTACCTTCACATGTGCCAGGAACAGCATATTGTCAAATTTATGCAGAAAATACAGGCGAGGACTATCAGCAATGGTTCTCAAAAGTCCATCTTTCTGCTAGGAGACCGAGACCGAAGACAGCCAAGGAGCGACCCATGACCTTTTCTACGCCCATAGTCATTATAGAGAACAATCACCTGTTCGATGTCTCTGCCAAAATAGGCCTGTTGCTGCTGGCCGCCCTGATCGCCTATGGAGTCGCAAAGCTCCTGCTGGTACGAGCCGCCCATGCCTTTGCCCAACGCACCAAGTCCAAACTCGATGACATCCTGATGGAACAGGGCGTGTTTTCCAGGGCCGCGCTCCTGGCTCCGGCACCCGTCTTCTTTTGGGGGCTGGAATTCTTTCCCCAACTCAAGGACATCCTGCACAATGCGATTTACGCCTACATGGCCATAGCGGTCATTCTGGTCATGACCAAGGTTCTGGACGGGCTGGTCGCCTTGTATCAGACTTTTGACGTCTCCAACCGCCGCCCTATCAAGGGCTATGTCCAGCTCATCAAACTCTTCATCTATATCCTCGGCGGCATCGCGGTCGTCTCCATCCTGCTCGGCAAATCACCATGGGGCCTGCTTTCCGGTATCGGCGCCATGACCGCAGTCCTCATGCTGGTTTTTCGCGACACCATCCTTTCGGTGGTGGCCGGCATCCAGATCAGCGCCAACGACCTGCTGCACAAGGGAGACTGGATAGAAATGAGCAGCATGGGCGCAGACGGTGACGTGGTGGACGTGGCCCTGAACACGGTCAAGGTCCAGAACTGGGATATGACCATAACGGCCATCCCCACCTACAAATTTCTGGACACGTCATTCAAGAACTGGCGCAACATGAGTGAATCCGGCGGACGGCGTATCAAACGTTCAATCAAGATAGACCAGTCCTCCATCCGTTTTGCCGATGAGGCCCTCATCGAACGGCTCAGCAAAGTCCAGCACCTGGCCCCGTACATTGAAACCCGCCAGGCGGAGATCGACACGGCCAACAAGGCCACCGGCGTAGATCCGGCGTCCCGGCTCAATGGCCGCCGCCTGACCAATATCGGCCTGTTCCGCCGTTATGCCGTTGAATATCTCCGGGCACACCCCGAGATCAATCAATCCATGACCCTGCTTGTGCGTCAGCTCAACCCAGAGGCATCTCAAGGGCTGCCGTTGGAAATCTATTGCTTCACCACCAGGACGGAGTGGAATGCACACGAAGGCATCCAGTCGGACATCATGGATCACCTCCTCGCAGCACTGCCCGAATTCGACCTGAAGGCTTACCAGCGGAACGCGTTGGTTGATGGTCGCGGCACCGCATAGTGAATGCAATCCAATCAAAACCCGTGCCACAAAAATGTCCCCCAAAAATGTTGACAAGGACGCATCCCTAGAGCCTCGGCACTTTGCAGAAATTCAGGAAAAAATCACATTCTGAATGTTCTTTTTCCTGTGGAAATCGGCCTTTTTCATGTTCCCAACGGGAAACCCTTGTGGTAAGTACTTTTCAGTTCAGCAAGACCCGCCCCTTCCCTGAACGCCACCCCCCTCCCTGTCGAAAACATAATCCATCTGGAATTGAATTATTTTTTTTCTAAACTTAATCTAGAAAAAACGTAAAGATATCGCCCTTGCACGATTTCAGCAAACTGTTTAAAACTTTTTACAATCATCTCTAATATTGAATAACTGCTAATAATCAGGAAAAACAACCTGATTAGTCATTTTGTTTTTGATAACCCCCTGTACAAAATCTTTACCCTAGGCTATCTTGTTCGTCACATGACTGCGGCGATTTTATACCAAAAGAGCCGCCAGTAAATGCAGAGGCATCACTCTTTGTACAGAGCCCCCTGCAAACAATGAATTAATGATCAGCGCAGTCGATTTCGACCATCGGAGAGAGGGAGTCAAAATGTCAAAAGAACCCGCAGGGGTCTGGAACTATGTTCGCGGCTTTGAAAATCTGAGTCTCTGCGATTGGCCTGGCCGATCCACCTGCATCATCTTTCTTGGCGGCTGCAACTTACACTGCCCGACATGTCACAATTTCGAACTCGCCTGGGACATGAACGCACTGCCCCCCATGGACCCCGTTCGCATCAAGGCTTACATCCGCGACCGCGCAGGTTGGCTGGACGGGATAACTGTCACGGGTGGCGAACCGACCATCGTCCCCGGAGTGGCAGAACTGCTTTTCGAGATCAAGAAATTCGGCCTGCCGATCAAGATGGACACCAACGGCATGCGACCGGAAGTGATCAAGGAACTCCTTGAGTACAAGCTGGTTGATGCGTTCGCCGTTGATATCAAGGGGCCGTGGTACAAATATCCGTCCCTGACAGGCAATGCTGTTTCCGAAATAGCGGCACAAGCCAATCTCGCCCGCATTTTCGAACTGGCCAAAGCCAACCCCGAAGCCTTTTATTTCCGCACAACACAGGTTCCCGACCTGACAGATAAGGACCTTGCCATTGCCCAAGCGTATCTGCCTCTGGGATATGAGCTGACAATCCAAAAATTCGTACCCCCAAGGAGGAAGCCGGAGCATGCCAAGCCAAATCATGAAGAGAGACGGCCGGCTGGAAACGTGGTCAACTGACCGCATCGCCCAAGCCATTTTCAAAGCCCTCAGCGCCAGCGGGATCAAAGACCCGCTTCTTGGCAAACGCCTTGCCCGCAAGGTCGAAAAGAAACTCTCCGACCGGGAAATCCCTGAGCAGGAGCACGTCCAGAACATGGTCGAGCAGGTGCTGATGGAGGCGCGCCAGTACGATATCGCCAAAAAGTACATACTCTACCGCGAAAAACGCCGTCAGCTCAGAAGCCAGAAAGAAGCCTACCTCGACATCAAGGACGTCATCGACACCTACCTTGATCAGGCGGACTGGCGTGTGAACGAAAACGCCAACATGACCCACTCCTTCCAGGGACTCATGCTGCACCTCTCCGGCACTGTACAGGCACGCTATGCTCTGGAAAAGTACCCCGAAGAAATTCGCCTTGCCCACGAACACGGCTATTTCCATATACATGATCTTTCCTTTGGTCTGGCCGGATACTGCGCGGGCTGGTCCCTGCGCGACCTGCTGCTGGAGGGCTTCAACCTGGAAGGCCGCGCCTCTGCCGGTCCTGCCAAGCATTTCGATACCGCCCTCGGACAGATGAACAACTTCCTGGGCACACTGCAGAATGAATGGGCCGGCGCTCAGGCATTCAACAACGTGGACACGTATCTGGCACCCTTTATCAGGGAAGACGGGCTGAATTACTCGCAGGTCCGCCAGTGCATGCAGAAATTCGTGTTCAACCTGAACACCACTTCCCGCTGGGGCGGCCAGTCTCCGTTCACCAACCTCTCGTTTGACCTGGTGGCGCCCAAGCACATCGCGAAAGAACCCATCATCATGGGTGGAAAATACGACGATGAGCTGACGTATGGTGATTTCCAGGAAGAGATGGACATGATCAACCAGGCCTATATAGAGGTCATGCTTGAAGGCGATCACCAAGACCGCATCTTCTCGTTCCCCATTCCGACATACAACGTCACCGAAGACTTCCCCTGGGAATCCGAGATCGGCGACAAGCTGATGCAGCTCACCGCCAAATACGGCGTGCCCTATTTCCAGAACTTCATCAGCTCGGATCTCAACCCCGAGGATGTGCGCTCCATGTGCTGCCGTCTCCAGATGGACTTGCGCGAACTGCGTACCAAGACCGGCGGTCTGTTCGGTGCGGGCGACCTGACCGGTTCCATCGGTGTGGTCACCCTGAACCTGCCCAAGCTCGCCTACCTGGCCCAGTCCGAAGACGAGTTCCTTGAGCTGGTCGAAGAATATGCCGAGATGGCCAAGGAATCCCTTGAGTACAAGCGCAAAGTGATCAACGCCAACCTCGAAGCGGGCATGTTCCCGTGGTCCAAGCGGTACCTCAAAAACGGGTACAAGGGGCACTTCTCCACCATCGGCCTGCTCGGAGGACACGAAGCCTGTCTGAATCTCATCGGCAAAGGCATCGAAACCGAAGGCGGCGTTCGTCTCATGCGCCGCACCCTGAATCATCTGCGGCGTGTCACTTCCCGTTTTCAGGAAGAAACAGGCTCTCTGTACAACCTCGAAGCCACTCCGGCCGAAGGCACCAGCTACCGCCTGGCCAAAATCGACAAGTCGCTTTACGCCGATATCCAGACGCAGGGCAACGGCACCCCATACTACACCAACTCAACCCAGTTGCCCGTGGGCATCTCCGAAGACGTGCTGTACGCGCTGGAGCACCAGAACCAGCTTCAGCCGCTCTACACCGGCGGCACCGTGTTCCACACCTTCCTGGGTGAAGCGGTCACCGATCCGGCATCTCTGAGAAACTTCATCCTCAAGGCGTTCACCAAAACCAAGATTCCCTATGTCTCGGTTACGCCCACCTTCTCCATCTGCAAGGAGCACGGGTACATTCTGGGTGAACACTTCGAGTGCCCAACCTGCGGAAACGAAGCCGAAGTGTACACCCGAATTGTCGGGTACTATCGCCCGGTTTCGCGCTGGAACAAAGGCAAACAGGCCGAATACACAGACAGAGTCGTATTCAGTGACTGCCTTTGTAATTAGATTGTTCTGAAGGCTCCCTTGAGGATTGGAGCCTGAGGATAGTGGAATGCAAGACCCGTCGCCCCCTCCCGGCGCGGGTCTTGTACTCTTTGGCGATATGATCGCACAGCGTCTTCTCCAATGTGAAGAAGTAGGACAGCGAATGTTCTTCCCCTACTCTCCTGCCACCCAGAAGAGGCTAAAAGTCAAAAGGCGGACTTTCATCCGGATGGCATGAAAAACAATATCGGTTCAACAGACAACACACTGATACGCCGGGTGAGTAAGCACCCGATAGCCAACAGAAAAAAGGCGGTTGCGCAGGATTGCGAACAGGCCGATGAAATGATACCCACCCTCTCCATGAACTACCTCAAAGAATTCAAGGCAGCCGCATCCCGAACCAAAAAGCTGGGGTTGGGCGAATACACATTGTGCGAGACACCCTTTCCCATAGACCAAAGCATCTTGAATGCCGTGGAGGAAACCGGACACATTCCGTTTGCCGATCGCGCAGGCAAGGCCATGTCCGTTAATTTCGGCATGTTTCATATGCTGACCAAGAAATTCTTTATCCCCGGCGGCCTCATCACGTTGGGGAATGTGTCAATAAACGGCACGATGCGTATGCCTGTGACGCCCACAGACTTCAAAAAGATGGTGGAAAACGAATCCGGAGAAGAAGACATGGGCATGTACCATCTCTGGACCACCCTGCCCGGCGGGGTGATACTCGATCATGTGTTGCCTTCGGCCCTGCATGCGGATGATCTCATCGAGGTCAACGAAGCCGTGCCCGCCGAACGGTTCTTCCATGGTCAGGCCGACGCATTGCCTCATGACATCGTCTACCACCCCATGATTGTCGGGTTGGAGTTTTTCATCGCCTCCGGCACCATAGACCGCGAAGCCATGGAATACCTGATGGGCGAAAAATTCCCTAAACAATACAGTTAATTAATCAGTTCTCGAAGCCAGACCTGGAACCGGGGTTCCACTTCGCCCGGCACTCTGACCAGGGCGGGTTGCGTGCGTCCGTAGATAACTTCGATAACCGCCCCCGGCTGAAACTTCTGCCATTGGCTATCAGGTATTCGAGCCTCAGCAAAACGAGCAAAGCCATCCGGGTCAACGTATGTATATCGGATGACAAGCCTGGCTTCGGGATATCGGGGTGTGACATCTGTCCGCACCTCCAGGACCTGACCGGACGTCACGATTTCACCGTATAACCTGGCCCGCTCTTCGCGCAGGATATCGTATGGAATGGAGTAAAGAGCCCACAGAATGAGTGAAACGGCAATCACTCCAACAATGAGTCGAAGGATTTTCTGCGCCCGAGTGCGCTTGATGGGTGAACTCGACAGATAAACCATACCTATAAATACATGTGTGTACGCAATGCCGCAAGGGTGTGAAAAAAATCAGAATCCAACAGTATCCCTCTTGCCATTCCACCGCCTCCAAGGTAAATTGCTCTTATGGGACATACCCGCTAAAAAAACGATAGAGATAATTAATGTCAAGCAATATCAGTCAAATAGAAGAAAGCATACGCCGTATGACAGCAGTAGTGCGTCAGTCCCATGCTGCGGAAACGGCTCGAAGCTTCGGAGAAAACCCGACCCCGAAAATCCGCCCCAGAGGGTGGTGGGTCCTAGCCTGTGGCGATATGCTGGACGAGTCATCCATTGAGCAGCGGGATATAACCAGAAACGCCCTGCTCAGGGAAACCAGACTGGCTGGTATCGTGCTGCCGGAAAACATCTGGGTTTGGGATGAGGATGGCGTAGCCCAACTGGTCATAAGCACAGTCCCTTCTCTGGAACGGGCCCAGATACTTGCCGAACGCCTTAAAAAAAAAGGGCTGACCATTCGCATCAAACGGGAAACATTTTAATCACCCGATATCATACGACAAAAAAAGCCCCTGCGAGACGCTCGCAGGGGCTTTTATATTGGCTTCAATACCAGCTTATCCCACGGCATCCGGCAGATACGGGGTCAACTCGGAAACAGCCTCAAACAGGAAATGATCCACGAGATGACACATCATGTGCCCTGCGGCAATGTGGATCTCCTGAATGACCGGCGTGTCGCCGGAAGGCACGGTAACGAGAAAATCGGAAACCGAAGCCATCTCGGCACCGGATTGTCCTGTCATGCCCACGGTCACGATCTCATTGCGCTTGGCTTCCCGCATGGCCCGAATCACATTGGTCGACGTACCGGAAGTGGAAAAGCCGACCAGCATATCACCGGGACGCCCAAGGGCGAGAAGCTGCTTGGAAAAGACCTCGTCAAAACTGTAGTCATTGCCGATAGCCGTCAACGCGGACGTATCGGTGGTCAGCGCCAAACCCGGCAGCGGGGGACGCTCCAACTTGAAACGATTGGTAAACTCGGCAGCCAGATGTTGACTGTCGGCAGCAGAGCCTCCGTTGCCGCAGAACATGACCTTGCCGCCACCCGCGAGACACACGGCCATGGCCCTGGCAATCTCGACAATAAGTTCCGCTTTTGTATCAAAAAAGGCCTTGCGGGCTGCCAGCCCTGCAGAGGCATGATCCATAACTTTCTTCAATGCTCTTTCAGACATAGAATGATTCCTTTATGTCGTTCCGTTTGTGTCGAACAACAGATTGAACACCCATATAATGCCACTGACGTCACTGGCAACCCTTTCCGTACATGGAAAAGGCTTTTATTCGCCCGGCTTTTGCGTTAAAGCCCAACTCTGTGCACGGGATATGTTCTCATACCCCTGCTTTTACTCAATCTCGCACATAGCATCAGGAATTCAGACATGACCGAATCAAAAGAATCAACTGTCAGGCTGCTGATCACCTGCCCGGACCAACCTGGTATCGTGGCCGCAGTCAGCGGATATCTACATAAGAAAAACGCCAACATCATTCACTCGGACCAGCATTCAACCGACCCGGTAGGCGGTCGCTTCTTCATGCGTAATGAGTTTTTTCTGCCTGGCCTGACCATGGATGGACTGGATGCCTTGCGTGCTGATTTCGAAAAAACAGTGACCACGGATTTCGTCATGGATTGGAGCCTGAATCCGGTCTGGAAACCCAAGAAGATGGTCATTCTCTGCTCCAAGGTGGACCATGCGCTCATGGAACTTCTGTGGCGCTGGAAGCGAGGCGATCTGGAGGCCGACATCTCCATGGTCATTTCCAACCACCCCGACCTGCGCGAATCCGTTGAAAATTTCGTTCCCTTCCACCACGTTCCCGTAGGACCGACACTGCGTGACAAAGTGGCAGCTGAGGACACCATGATCGAACTCATGGATGGCAACATCGACCTTGTTGTTCTGGCCCGGTACATGCAGATTCTGACACCGGACTTTGTCAACAAATACACGGGGAAGATCATAAACATCCACCACTCGTTCCTCCCTGCCTTCGTGGGCGCGGACCCGTACCGCAGGGCGCACCAGCGCGGAGTGAAACTCATCGGCGCGACCGCCCACTACGTCACGGAAAAACTGGATGAAGGCCCGATCATCGAACAGGATGTCATCCGCGTCACCCACAGCCACGACATTGACGACCTTAAACGACTCGGTGGCGACATCGAACGCCATGTACTTGCCCGTGCCGTTAAATGGCACCTCGAAGACAGGGTCATTGTGGACGGCAACAAGACCATCGTCTTTCGCCGTTAATCCATTCTCCCGAACGAAGAAAGCCCCCTGCGCTCAAGGCACAGGGGGCTTTTTCATGCACTTTCCCGGTGGACTCATCTCTGTGAAGATGTTGAAACCTGATACAAATCCAGTATTTCAGCGAGCTTTGCCGCCGTGTTGGTAGACGTCTTTGCCACCAGCTCCAGATTCACCAACACCATGATGTCCACCCGAAACACGGCCCTCTTCCACAAAACGCTCAACTGCTGCTGCAGTTCCGGTTCAAGGCTGAGCATGGACATGACCTCAGCCACCTGCTTGGCCGTCTTGGGCTTGAACAACAACGTGTCCTCGCGGGTGACATCGTTGCCGAAAAATTGTTTTTTGCGGATCTTGGACATATTCGGCAATGCGTCCACAACAGCCTGAGAAACCCGCCGGGCGCGCCCGGTCCTCACCTGTACCTTGGCGCCCTCCTCCTTGCCGGTCTCACGAAGGATATGGATTGCATGATTCTCCAAAAGGAAAAATAGAATCTTCTCCAATACCGGCATGGAAAAATCCGCCTTGAACGGCAGGATACCTTTAATCTGCTCCCCGATGATGCCTTCCAGCGCCTTGTAAAAGAAGTCACTGATCCTGCCGACGGCTATGGAAGCGCCAACGCCCACTCCAACCAGCTGATCCACCAGGAACCGGAACTGAGCCTGTTCCTTCTTGATCGTCTCGCGATCCTTTCGCGGCCCATCTTCCTTGCGCTCTGCCTGTCGCTTCAGATACTTCTTCTCGAATTCAGGGCCGATGGTATCAATGCAGGTTATTCGTGCGGCCTGTAAAAACTCGCCGGACGTCAACTCCTTGAATTGGGCCAGATCCGACAACTCTTTAACCAGCATGGCCTGAACAAGCTTGGCACGACGCTGCCCTTCCTCGGAGGCTCGGCTCTCTATATACCGCGTCTGGATACGCGTTTTCTCGATTTCCTGATCCGTGGGGTTGAGCTTGGACAGGATGTCATCGAACAGAAAACGGATGACCACGAAATTGCGTTCCTTGGAGATGGTATATTTCTCGCCTTCAAGGATTTCCTTGTGCGCCTCCAACACTCGACTTGCAATGAACTGCTCCACAAATGCGATCCAGAACTGTTCGTTGAGCTCATGCTTTTCGATGAGTCCGCTATAGTCTTTCAATGCGGTCCGACCAAAATACTTCAGTACTATTTCTTCAAAATTATCCGTAATAAGGGCCATGCCGAAAACGATGCCCTGCGCACACTTGATCAGCACGGATTCCGTATTGAGCAGATCAACCTGCAACTCGGCTGTGCGATCCGCGTCCTTGCCTCCAACCGCTTTTTCATAGTGGGCAAGCAGGGTGATGAAATTGGCAATATGTGTGTGGATGAATTCGTATCCAGGATGGCCGATACGATCGCCGAGCAGTTCGGCAACACTGTTCTGCTGAGCAGGAATCATGGGAAATTCGCTAATCGCATTACTGTTTGTGTGCAAAAGTTCAAGCAGCAGCTCACGTTCCGTATTCTCCCGCAGGGAGGAACGTTCCTTGAGAGCTCGAAGTTTTTTCTGGTAGGCGGCGAGCCGCTGTTCGTTGCCTGGACGGGTGCTGCCGGAGGGTTCTTCTGCCATAGTATATGAGCTTTCCTTATACGGTTAATTGGTCCAAAATACTAAGCCAACTCTATTTTTTTTGCAAAACAAATATCCCCCGACCCCCTACACACCCCTTGACCTCGCACCGCCCACGAGCGATAAAGACACTGTGATTACCTGCACCAAATGCGGAGAACAAAACTCCGACGAAACCCGCTTTTGTTCCAAGTGTAACAACAAGCTTCAGTCTTCACGCAAAGCTGCTCCGACGGAAGAGGCTCGCCATCATCCCTTGGAGCATTTTCAGCATGAAGGGGTTCCCACGGACTCATGGCGTGCGCTCATGCGAATGGTGGAAGCGTGGGCCTATGTGCTGGTACTGCTGGGAGTGGGTGCCGGGTGTGCCTACTTCACCACATGGTGGCCCATGTACCCGACAGTAGGGATACTTGGCCTTCTTCTCTGGTTCAGGCGAGTCTGATTCCCCAGGCAACGTCTGATTCTCTCTCTGGCCCGACGATCTGGCCGAAACCCCATTTTTTCCCGAACACAGTAAAACAAGCGCAAAAAAAAGACCTCCACGTGGAGGTCTTCATCAATGCTGTTGGTATTCGTTATTGCTGAGGAGCCGCTTCTGTTCCCTCGGCGGGTTTTCCGTCGGGGTTGGCTTCCTGCTCTTCCTTGTACATCTCAAGCGCCTTTTTCAAATCCTCATCCAGCAAATCCGGAATCGGACGGCCCCAGAATTTATCGTCGAGCTTGTCTTCCACGGTCTTTTCCGAGCAGCAGACGATCGGTGCCGAGGTGGGACATTCAGGAGAGGAAAACGTGGCCACACCGCATTTTGAATTGTCATCAAAATTGTATGGAATCGTTTTGGTCAGTTTCAGAAACTCACGCCCTTGAACCCGGATGGATTTACTGGAGACGCCGACAATGAAACGCGCTTCCTGCCGAGCATAAAAGACTGAAAACAAATAGAGATTGTCCCGCACCTTGGAGACAAACTGCACGTCATCAACGTCTTTGCAGACAAGCCGGGCCACAACAGCCCTGCCCAGACAACGATCCATGTCTTCATACTCGGAGGCCAGGGCCGAACCGGTCATGAAGGTCATGGTCAATACAATGGCAAATAGAATTCGTCGCATGCGATGTCCTTGTGCCTATCCTAGATCAAGGAAGAGCTGGAACCCTTCCGGGTCCCGGGTTTCGCACTTCTCCTTGCAGCCGCAGCACTGATAATGGCCCCCCTTAAGGTACCATTGCGCCTTCCACGACCAGTCGCAATTGAAGTACTCGTATACCGAAGCGTCCACTGCGCCACGGTACCGGGTGTACCCTTCCTCTCGAATCATATCCTTGAAATTCTTCGTCACATCTTGACCTTGTTAATCCGTTGAACAGGAAAATGAGTACACCGGGTAAACACAAAATGCAAAACCCATTCCATGGGAAAAATCAGCCTCTTGGACACATGCTACGCGCTCTTTTTCGGCAACAGCAACGACGCGAAAAATCCCACGGCGGCCACGGCGATGATGGATGCACCGGACGTGATATCCAGCGCATAGGAGAGCCCAAGTCCAACCACGGTAAACAACGCGCTCAGCAGCGTGGACACAACCATCATCCACTTGAGTGAATCTGTCCACCGTTCGGCAATGAACGGAGGGATAGTCAACAGGGCTATGACCAGAATCAGGCCGACCACACGAATGATCATGACCACGCACAGCCCTACCATGACAATGAGCAGGCAGTGCAGAAAATCCACGGGGACGCCACGGGACCGGGCAAACTCCTCGTCAAAACTCATGATCATGAAGCCACGGAAAAACACCAGCACCAGTATGAGCACCAGACAGGCCAACCCGGCCATAAGCCACAAATCCGAACGCGGCACAGCCAGGATGGAACCGAAAAGATAGCTCATGAGGTCAACATTGTACCCCGGCGAAAGGTCGAGCAGGATGATACCGAGCGCCATGCCCGCCGCCCAGATCACACCGATGACCGTGTCCACTCGTTCTCGCGTGCGCAGGGTCACTAGGGCCATGATCAGCGCCGCAAACACCGTGAACACCGTGGTCACCGGCAGGACCGGCAGCCCGAGCATGAAGGCAAGGCCTACCCCGCCATATGAGGCATGGGCGATGCCGCCGGAAATGAAGACAATACGATTGACCACCACCAACGAACCGATGATGCCGCAGATCAGACTGGCCAGCAGGCCGGCGGCCAGGGCGTTCTGCATGAATTCGAAAGAAAGGATATCCATCATGAAGATTTCTCGTCGTGAGTATGAGCACAGCCGAGTTCACAGGTGCATTGGGGATCGTGGGGACCGAGTACTCTGTGCGGCACATGACCATGAGTGACCAACTCCACAGGGCACCCCTTTTGTCCGGGTGTGCCATATGAGAGATGATACATGTCGTCTGTAACTTCCGGCGCGTGATGATGGTGAAGGCCCCGGTTGACACAGACCACGGATTTGACCCCGGATGCCAGGGAAGAAATATCATGACTGACCATGATCACGGTCATCTTCGTATTGAGTTCGACCAGCAGTTCAAAGAGCGCGTTGCGACTGGCCGAGTCAACGCTGGCCGTAGGTTCATCCAGCATGAGCAGTTTCGGGTCGTCCACAAGAGCACGGGCGATAAACACGCGCTGTCGCTGACCTCCTGAAAGCCCGGAGAGGCTCCGTCTGGCAAAATCGGCCATGTTGACCTGTTCAAGCGCAGCCAGAGCCCTGTCCCGCTCTTCCGCTGAAGGAGACAGGCCGGAAATGCCGCCGAACCCAGGCTTGATCAAGCCCATGCAGACAGCCTCCACAACAGTGATGGGAAAGGATTTCGCCACATGGGTATGCTGAGGCAGGTACCCGATTCGGCCTCCGGCCTGCCCTGCCGGTGCGCCAAGCACCTTCACGGTTCCGCTGTCAGGGTGTATCAGACCGAGTATGAGCTTGAGCAACGTGGACTTCCCGCCGCCGTTGGGACCCAACACAGCCATATAGTCCCCGGCCTCGACGTGCAGGTTCACATTCTCCAGGATGGGCACCTGCCCGACGGAGTAATTCACCTCTTCAATTTCAACAATAAATTCGCTCACAAATTCAACCTCGTAAGTATACTGAACAGACGCAGGTGCCGAGGAGTAATCCTAGCACAACGTACGGGTTCATGCCACCCAGGCCCAAATCCAGGCCAGTACGGGTATGCTCAACGCCGCTGCATAGAGGCATCCATCGAGAATGCGACCGGGCACACCGGCTCTGGTGGTTTGCAATCCCACAAGGGACCCCAGCCCCAGACCGGCGACAAATCCGAAAAGATGCGCACTCAGGTCGGTCTCCTTTCCGGCTCCGAGCATGGCCAACAATCCAAGTCCGGCCGCAAACGGCACCAGGGCCGTACGCACAAACCGCAGGGAGCGTTGCACCAAATCACCCTGTCCAAGCCCGTGCACGCCTCCGCCCACCACAAACGGCGTTATGGAGGCCAGTACACCTGCCGCGCCAAACGTTGCCGTGGAAAACCCGATGGCGTTGTGATGTACGCCCAGGACCATGGAATTACAAAGATTACCAAGCACCCCAGCCAGAATGGTTGTCATCCAGGCCATACCCGACCCGATGCGACGCGCCACCAGCCAGATGAAAACCCCTCCGATAACACAGTTGCCCGCCACGTGCGGCCCGTTGGCGTGCAACGTAAGGGCGGTGGCCAGACGCCAGAGCTCGCCGGTCAGAATGGCTCCGGCAGCGGCGCTGCCGAGGTTGATCCATCGCTCGGGATACAGTCCCAACCCGGGATAGGTATGCGTATACGCCCAAAAGAAGAGCATCAGCATGACCAGACCGAAGACGGTCGGCTCAAGACCGCTCACAGGGCGGAGGTCCGTTAATCTGGCCCCACGCCAATCCGGCTGATTCTCCTCGAAATACAGCTTGATCTCAGAGAAAGCACGCTCTCCGAACCACTCCTGCACCTCGACGATATACCGGCCGCCTTCAGAATCCGGGAGTCGTTCCAGACGATACGGCACATGTCGGGAGGCAAGAATAAGCCCCCACAACTGGGCTTCCTTGCAGGAGAGAGACGTGGTGTCATTGCCCCGCACCAATGGCACGAGGTTGATCCATGCATGGCGCAGGACCCGACTGAAAAAACCGGAGCGTTCTGTTTCCATGGGCACAGTGTAGAAGAAAAACCGATCAGGTCAAACCGATTTCATCCTTGCACGAAAATCAGCTTAACCCTATGGTCTCAAAAACAATTCGGAGCTCCCATGAAACGCTGCCTTATCGCCACATTACTCTCTGTCATCATCCTGTTTCCCTCCACTGCACCGGCCGCGGACCTCGACGTCATGGTCGGCCAGATGCTCATGGCCGGATTCCGCGGTTTTGATGTGGACGCCAATGATCAAATCAGCCGGGACATAACGGAGTATCATCTGGGTGGCGTCATCCTATTCGATTACGATGTTGTCCGGGGCAAGGCCGAGCGGAACATACAAAGCAAGCAACAGGTAAAGACACTCATCAACGAACTGCGCTCTTTCGCGTCCATACCGCTTCTGGTGGCCGTGGATCAGGAGGGAGGCAAGGTGCAACGGCTCAAAAAAGCCTATGGATTTCTTGAGACACCTTCGGCGCACAATATCTGCGCTTCCGGCGAATTCAAGGTCAGGATTGCGTCTTTCACCATCGGCACTACCCTGAACAGCGTGGGGTTCAATCTCGACTTTGCTCCGGTGGTGGATGTCAATGTGGACCCGAACAGTCCGGCCATCGGCAAGCTCGGCCGGAGTTTCTCCAGCGATCCCGATCAAGTGGCCCGGTGCGCGGGAATCTACATGGATGAGCTCAAGCGCAACGACGTGCTCGCCTGCCTCAAACATTTCCCGGGACACGGCTCCGCAGGCTCCGACAGCCACAAGGGATTGACCGACGTCACCAAAACATGGACCAAGGCGGAATTGATTCCCTACCGCACCCTTATCGACCAGGGAAAAGTCCAGATGATCATGACCGCCCACATCTTCAACGGCAATCTCGACCCGGATTACCCGGCGACCCTGTCCAAAAACGTGATCACCGGCATCCTCAGAAACGATCTCGGTTATAACGGCGTGGTCATCACTGACGACATGAATATGGGAGCGATCACCGAGTTCTACGGCCAGAAGGAAGCCATCCGCCTGGCCATCGAAGCCGGGGCCGACATGCTCCTGTTCGGAAACAACATCAGCTACGACAAAAACATCGTGGCCAAGGCGCACACGATCATCATGGGATTGGTGAGAAGTGGAAAGATTTCGCAGGACCGGATCGAACAGTCCTACACACGCATCATGCGGTTGAAAGAAGCCCTCTGATCGCCTTCAAAACACCAGATACGAAAAAATTGAAGGGAAACACCGAGCGCTCCCCTTCCTTTCCGTTCCTAGTCCTGCACCGCGAAAATCAGCTCCCGGCCATCATCGGCCACCAGGTAGAGCAGGCCGTTCTCGATCTTCACCTTGAGCGGTGAAGCCAAAGCCCGGAAAAACCGCATCTCCTGATCACCAAGAGGCGGGACACACGCCATCATGGTCGCGGACATGGGACCGAACGACAGCACATCGCCATTCAGAATATATGAACCGGAGAACCGGTTGCATCCGCCCGAGCCCTGCACAGCGCCTTTATCCGTAAAGGATATGGACGTATGACTCATATCCACGACCGGATCGCCCAAAATGGACTCCGCTACCCACTCCCTGTCAACAAGCTGGGTTTTGATATCAACCGTGGTTGCTGTTCCCGATCCCATACACCCGGCAAGGAGGAGTACTGTTACCAACAGAGCCGGGCACACCTTACGCTTAACTGCGGACATGATTGCCTCCCTGTCGCCTACCAGAAGCCCTGATCACCGGTGGTGAAGGTCATGGCTCCAGAATACTTGTCATTGAGCAAATGCAACTCGTCTTCTTCCAGCCTCACATTCTTGATGGTACTCAGGAACGTCAGATAGCTATACTCCTGCTCGCCAATACCTGCGCCACATGATTTCCGGGTGGATGTCATAGGGCCGAACTTCAAATTGTCGTCCTGCAGCGTGTAAGTTCCGTTGAAGTCGTTGCATCCACCGAAGCCGGAAACGGTATTGTCGTTCTTGAACTCCAGCGTCAAATCGGTGTCGCTGCTCACATCCCGTAAAAAGAGTTTCTCAAGATGCCAGACCTTGCCGACAATGGCACTTCGGATGGAGGCCTCGTCCGTGGGCTGCGTGGAATGGGAACCGCAGGCAGCCAGCACAACTATGGAAGTCAGCAGCACTGCCGACACACACCATTTCAATGTCATCTGTATTTTCATGTCATTCTCCTTATATCCAGTCCGATCGAAAAAGTAGCAGTCACCTTTCCTTGTGGCAAGGCCAAAAGAAAACCCCGACATGTGCAGACATGCCGGGGCCGGTTAACTGAAGCAGTTTTGAGCTAGTCCACTTTCGGACACGCCTTGAGCGCTTCCTCGATGTCCCGCTGCGGCAGTTCGAAGTTGGTGAGCAACCCCTGATTGAAGGCGTCGTACGAAGCCAGATCAAGCATGCCGTGACCGGAGTACAGGAAGACGATCACGTCATCAGGACCGGCTGTTTTGGCCGCTTCAATCGCTCCCTTGATAGCATGAGAGGTCTCAGGCGCAGGCAGGAATCCCTCGGTCTGCATGAAGAGCTTGGCGGCTTCAAAGCATTCAGTCTGGAAATAGGCCACCGGTTCAGTCAGCCCTTCCTCAACAATGTTGCAGACGATGGGAGCATCGCCGTGATAGCGCAGGCCACCGGCGTGGATGGGCGCGGGCATGAAATCGTGTCCCAGCGTGTGCATCTTCACCAACGGGGTCAAGCGAGCCATATCTCCGAAATCATAGCGATATTCGCCGCGAGTCAGAGTCGGGCAGGCCTTTGGCTCGACCGGTATGAATTTGACCGGATCACCAGCCAGCTTCTGCGGCAGGAACGGCAGCACCAGCCCGCCGAAGTTCGATCCTCCGCCCACACAACCCACGAGGTGCGTGGCTGTCTCCCCGACCATTTCAAGCTGCTTCTGAACCTCCAGACCGGTGATGGTCTGATGAATGAGGACGTGATTGAGCACGGAACCAAGCGCGTACTTGGTGTTGTCGTGCGTGGCTGCGTCTTCAACGGCTTCGGAGATGGCCAGTCCAAGGGATCCCTTGCAGTCCGGGTCTTTTTCCAGCATCTCGCGACCTGTGCGGGTTTCTTCAGACGGGGACGGAAAAATGGTGCCGCCGTAGGTGTTGATGATCATTTTGCGGTACGGCTTCATTTCGTAGCTGACCTTGACCATGTAGACCACGCATTCCATGTCGAACTGCGCACAGGCAAAGGACAGGGCCGTGCCCCACTGTCCGGCACCAGTCTCCGTGGCCAGACGCTCTACGCCTTCGAGTTTGTTGTAGTATGCTTGGGGAACCGAAGTGTTCGGCTTGTGCGACCCAGCCGGAGAGCCGGACTCATCCTTGTAGTAGATTTTGCATTTGGCACCGATGGCCTTTTCCAGTTTGTCGGCCCGAACGAGCGGAGACGGACGCCAGATCTTGTAAACATCCAGCACTTCCTCCGGGATATCGATGAAACGATCCTGACTCATTTCCTGTGCGATCAGAGAGTCGGGAAAAATAGGGGCGAGATCAGCTGGAGTCAGCGGTTCCAGGGTTCCAGGATTCAGGGGCGGAGCCAACGGAGTGGGCAGGTCCGGCATGGGGTTATACCACTGCGTTGGCATCTGGTCCTGGGGTAGAAAGATTTTTTTGACAAACATCGTGTTCCTCCGAACAGTTTTAAGATCATAATTGAAAGGGAGTATTCGGCTTCCCGGCCGCCGCTCCGATCACTCTTCGTGCATAAAAAAACCACTGGGAGCATAAACTCCAGCGGCTTCTTCCGACTCTCAAACTGCATGCTGTACCAGCCCGTCACTCCTACAGGAGGAGGGCATGACTTCAGCACGCGCCTAGGAATCAGGCCGCTTGACGTTACGCCACCCGCGTCCACAAAAGTAAGTAAATGAAATGGGTGTTTGCATGAACAGAGCAGTTACGTTGTTTGCCCGTTTGAAGTCAAGAAAACCTGAATTTTCATACACGCTTCGACCTCGCTGCCATCCTTACGCTGCCATCCTTAATCGGACAACCCGGTCACCAACTCCGGCAGGATGTCGCCGGCCTGACCATGCAGGGCAAAATCCATGAATCCGGTATTGGGAGTCGGTTCGAGATTGACCTCCACCGTCACCGCACCATGATCTTTGGCCAGTTGATAAAAAGATGCCGCGGGCTGCACCAGATTTGACGTGCCGATAGACAGGAACACATCCGCCTTGCTGATCTGATCAATGGCTACCTTGAGCACCCCCGGCACCAGGGGTTCACCGAACCAAACCACCCCAGGACGGAGCAGATGACCGCAGACCGGGCATTCCGGGAGCGCCGGCAAAGCACTGTAGTCCTCACGAGCGTGCGTACAGACCGTACATTTCACCTGCCACAAGCTCCCGTGCATCTCCATGAGCTTCCGACTGCCCGCCCTGGCATGCAGGCCGTCCACATTCTGGGTTATCAGAAGAAAATTCGGCAGCGTCTTTTCCATTCTGGCCAGGGCCACATGCGCTGGGTTCGGCTCACACTGCCCCATTTTTTCCCGTCGCCAATTATAGAATTCCCACACCAATTCCGGGTGAGCGGCAAAGGCATCAGGCCGTGCCAGGTCTTCCGGCCTGTTCTTTTTCCACATTCCGTCCTTACCACGAAAGGTCGGCACGCCACTCTCGGCAGAGACACCTGCTCCTGTCAGCGCAACCACACTCCTGCCCCCATCCAAAACCGCTTTGACCATCTCCAAATTCGCCTGCACAGATCTGCCTATCCTCTAAATTCTTTTACTATTATTCCAAAAAAATGGCTTCCCACCAACATTTCTGCAGTGCAACCGACTTGCAATCACGCCGAATAAACGTCATAGTCCGCTACTTCTGATTACAACCCCGCATCACACACCTTGCCTGAGGAGGACCCATTGGCAACTAAAACCGTATATTACATCGAAGGCGACGGCGTCGGCCCCGAAGTCTGGAAGGCCGGCCGCCCTGTACTCAACGCAGCCATTGAAAAAGCGTATGGCGACACCAACAAGCTGGACTGGCAGGAACTGCTGGCCGGTGAAAAAGGGTATGCCGAGACCGGCGAGCATCTGCCCAAGGCAACCATGGACGCCCTGTCCAAGGCCGATCTGGCCATGAAAGGCCCGCTCAATACCCCTGTCGGCGAAGGCTTCCGCAGCCTCAACGTCACTCTGCGTCAGGTCTTTGACCTCTATGCCTGTATCCGCCCCATCAAGTATTTCAAGGGCATCGAATCCCCGGTCAAGCGGCCCGAACTGGTCGACATGACCGTGTTCCGCGAAAACACCGAAGATGTCTACGCAGGTATTGAATACCAGTCCGGCAGCCCGGAAGCCAAGAAATTAATTGAGTTCCTCGTGGACGAACTGGGCGCCAACGTGGACAGCACCGCCGGCGTAGGCATCAAGCCCATCACTCCCGCCGGATCCAAGCGTCTCGTCAAGAAGGCTCTGGACTTCGCCATTGCCGAGAACAAGCCGTCCGTGACCCTGGTTCACAAAGGCAACATCATGAAGACCACCGAAGGTGGCTTCCGTAAATGGGGCTATGAGCTGGCCGATCAGGAATATGCTGGCAAGGTTGTTCGTGAAGGCGCTGATGGCGATGGTGTCATCATCAAGGATCGCATCGCTGACGCCATGTTCCAGAACGTGCTCATGTACCCGGAACAATATTCTGTCATCGCCACCACCAACCTGAACGGCGATTACATCTCCGACGCACTGGCCGCACAGGTAGGCGGACTCGGCCTTGCTCCGGGCGTAAACATGGGCGACACGCTCGCTTTCTTCGAACCCACCCACGGCACCGCGCCGACCATCGCAGGCAAAGACATGGCCAACCCCGGTTCGCTCATTCTTTCCGGCGCCATGATGCTCGAACACCTCGGCTGGCACGAAGCGGCCGCCCTGATTCACGCATCCGTCGAGAAAGCCCTGTCCGACAAAAAGGTCACAGTCGACCTGGCCGCACAGATCAAAGGCTCCACGGAAGTCGGTTGTCAGGAATTCGGTGAAATTCTGCTCGCCAACCTGTAGACAGACCTACAATTGCAATAAAAAAAACGCCCCGATATATCGGGGCGTTTTTTTTTACCCAACTCGAATGGGTCCCTCAGCTTTCCCAGTAGATAGGTCAGTCCAAATGGCGCAAAATAGATGGCAAGACACAGGGCCCACCAGTTCAACGCACTGAAGAAGCTCAAAAAGGCCATGATGGCTACGGGCGTTCCCAACGCCTTTATATTTATGAGCGGCAGATGCACTCCCAGGCTGGGAATGACGAACACTCCGATAAGGTTATACCGCCAATACCAACCGGGTATTGCGATCAGCCTGCACATGGGAATAATCAACCAAAACCCTGCGCCATCGGCAGCGAGCAGGAAAATGGCCATTTTGAACCACCCCTATGGTCCAGCACTTTATGATACAGAGACTCAACCACCCCATTGATGAACATCACCTGCACAAAGAGCATGATTAAGCGCCACCAAAGCACCAAACGCCGTTTCCGGGCCTGAACTCAGAAACGAAACGCCCTTATCCATCCAATTGCCCCCCCGCCAGTTCTGCAGCAAAGGAGAGGAGCGCGTGAAGCGTGACTATATTGCTAAACAATATATCCAGCGCTCACTTATTTACCATCACGAAATCCTGTCAATATATATTTTCAACACGATACGCTCTACAATCTCTAGTCCACACTCCGATCGAAGTTTCAGATAAATAGGACTTTCACCTTGCGAAAAGTCCCGCTCTCTACTAAATGAAAACAATGTCTGAAAACGAGAAAAAGATACTCATCTTGGGCGTGGGGAACATTCTCTATACCGATGAAGGTTTCGGTGTCCGAGTGGCTGAGGAACTGGATCGAAAATACGAATTTTCACCAAATGTCGAGTTGCTCGACGGCGGCACTCTGGGCCTTCGGCTCATGGGGCCGATCATGGAATGCGACCACCTCATCATAGTCGATATCGTCCTCAATGAAGGGCAACCCGGCGATGTGTTCCGACTGCTCGGTGAAAACCTGAGCAAGGCCTGCGCGTTCACCAACTCCATGCATCAGACCGACTTGCTCGACACGCTTGCCCGGTGCAGCCTCATCGGCAACGTGCCCGATGATGTCATCCTCTACGGCATTGAGCCGGTCAACTATAAGGACATGTCTTCCGCACTGTCCCCAGAGCTTGAGGAGAAACTCCCCGGGGTCATGGACATGGTGCTCAAGGAAGTTGAAGAAGCCGGAGGGACATACGCCCTTCGATCAGTAGCCAATCCCTCAATGGAGAAAGTCTATGTGCCTCGCGATTCCAGCCGAAATTCTTGAGATATCCGACGGTGTAGCCACCTGCAAAGTGGGAGAAGGCGAAACCACGGTCGAAGCGTCACTCATGCTGATGGATGAAGAGGTCACCCTCGGGGACTACATCATCATCCACGCCGGATTCGCCCTGCGCAAGCTTGATTACAAGGAAGCGCAGGAGACACTCAAAATCCTCCGCGATATGGTCGACCTCATGGGTGGAGACGACTATCAGCACGACATGCTGTAACTCCCCTCATCAATAATACATGAATAAAGCCTGAAGCACTGTGTGCTTCAGGCTTTTTTGTCCCCAATCTACTGACGAGAAATCATCCGATCCAGAAAACGGCCTTGGTGGTTGCCAGAGAGTACACGCATCCCACAAGGGCGCGTCTCATTCTAGTGTCCGGTTTTGGAAAAAAGATTAATGACAACCACCCCAATGATGATGAACGCCATCCCGATTATGGCGGGAATATCAGGAATCTGCTTATGGATTACAATCCCGGTAATACAGATGAGCACAATCCCTAATCCAGCCCAGATGGCATACACGAGGCCGATCCCCATAAGGGACGTCTTGAGTGTCAGACTGAGCAGATAGAACGAGAGACAGTACCCGATGACAGCAATACAGCTCGGAACCAACCGGGTAAAACCATGGCTGGCCCCCAATGCGGCAGTCCCGATAACTTCGGTGATAATCGCAAAAGCAAGATAGAGGTTTCCCATTGGGCACCCGCAGAAAGAGTAAGAAATTAGACCCGTACTTTTTTGCCGGGCAAAAAAGAAGAGCGAAGAAATGTCGGACTGACAAAGACAAATGGGTTACGAACAACAAGGTCTGGCAGGATGTGATACCAGCGATAGCCAAGCTGATGAAAATAGGCCTTTGCCTGGTCGTGATGCCCGGTCTCACGAGCGGCGAGCAAGCCGGCGTCTCGTTGACATCGAGACCGGGCCAAAGGCTTAAGAATCCGCTCGCTGAACCCATATTTCATAAACATCGCCTTGATCCGTCTATATTCACGATGACGGGAAATACCATCGGCCAAGGCAACCAGGGCGACAATCATCCAACACAGCCCCCACCAGCCGAAAACGGCGGCGGTCGTCAACTCTCCCGAAGACCAATGAGCCACGCTCGCTGTCTTCAGTCCAAGCGCAAGCAACAAGGAACCCAGCCCGGTCATATATGGCCAGGGCGCGGCTTTTACATAACGCAAAGCATGTTGAATGTGCTCGGACATGGAGATCATTTCCTCTTGAGCTTACCTTCTATCCCACCTTCAACCCTCGGTCAATTCGACAGAAAGTGCTTCGCCTTCGATTTTCTTATCTCGCTCCCTCCCTACGACACCGGTTTTTCCACAAAAAAAGGGACCCGGCGAATGCCGAGTCCCTTGTAAGTGCGTTCGTGTCTGTAGTGACTACAGAATCTTGAACTTCTTGACGTTACCGGTCTTGTTGTCAATGACGTGTACGCCGCAGGCGATACAGGGGTCATAGGAGTGAACGGTACGCAGGATCTCGACCGGGCGTTCCGGATCGACGATCGGGGTGTTGTCAAGCAGTGCTTCTTCGAGCGGACCGGCGATATCAGCATCACAACGGGGACCGATGTTCCAGGTGGACGGAACCACGAGCTGGAAGTTGTCGATCTTGCTGTCTTTGATATCGATCCAGTGGCTCAGGCCACCGCGAGGAGCGTTGACGAATCCGACACCCTTTGCTTCGGCGGGCATGTCCCAGTCCTTGCAGATGTCGAGGTTGCCCTTGGCAACGTTTTCTTTCAGATCGTCAACCCATTCAGCGGTCTTCAGAGCGGTGATCAGGCATTCAATACCACGTGCGCCGGTACGGCCCAGGGTAGAGAACAGTGCGCCAGCGCCGACGCCGAGTTTTTCGAGCACGAAGTTCACGTACTTGACGAACTCAGGCTGACCCAGGCCATAGTTGACCAGGCAGGTAGCCAGGGGACCGACTTCTGTGGCCTTGCCGTCGTAACGGGGAGCCTTCATCCAGGAGTACTTGGTCTTGTCATCCAGGCTGGTGTACATGGGATCGGTCACACCGGAGTAGGGATGCTTCGGAGAATCATCCTTGTACCAGGAGTGCTTAACATGCTCTTCGATCTTGGACGGATCGAAAGGCATGACATTGTCGATGTCACGGTTGAAGATGACGCCGGGCTTCACGTAGCGGGAGTTCAGATCGGCTTCGCCGCCCTGTGCGGGGAACTCACCAAAGCTCATGAAGTTAGTGGTACCACCGATGGAGGCCCAGTCTTTGTAGAAACCGGCAACAGCGATGAGGTCCGGGATGTAACAATCAAGGATGAAGTCCATGATCTCGGAGTACAGGCCCAGGTAGTCATTGATGTATTTGTCAGTGAGGCCTTCGTAACAGGTAACGCCGCCCATGACAGTGAACTGGGTGTGCGGGTTCTTTGCGCCGAAGACAGCCATTGCACGAGCGGCCTTGACCTGGAGGTGCAGGGCGTTCAGGTAATGGTTGGTAGCCAACAGGTTCACTTCGGGCGGCAGGACGTACGCGTCGTGACCACCGAGGAAGTAAGCGTTGGTGAAGATGCCGAGACGACCGGAGTCGACGATTCCCTTGACGGTGTCCTTGGTCTTCTGAAGGTCTTCCTTGGAGGAGACGATCTTCGGATCCTGACGGACGGTCTTGGAAACGGCAACGGCCAGTTCAGCAGTTTTGGCTACGTCGGCGGACAGGCAACCTGCGACATCGACGAAGTCAAGAGCATGCAGATGATAGAAATGCACGATGTGATCATGCATGAACTGCGAAGCCAGCACCAGGTTACGGATGATGGTGGCGTTGTGGGGCAGTTCTTTATCAACGCCAACGGCGTTGTCGACACAGCGGATGGATGCGAGAGCATGCACGTAGGTGCAGACACCGCAGGAGCGCTGAGTAAAGTGCTGGGCATCACGGGGATCACGGCCTTTCAGGATGATCTCCAGACCACGGAACAACTGAGAGCTGCTACGTACGTCAATGATTTTACCGTCTTCTACCACGGCTTCCACGCGAAGGTGACCCTCGATCCTGGTGACCGGGTCAACGACTACATCGTGTTTCCCATGCGCCATTGCGGCGGTTTTAGGGGAGCAACCAGACATATTGTATCCTCCTTAAGAATTCTGAATTGTCTGCGTTAGTTGAGCGAAACTATACGAGACCACGACTACAGGTCGGTCAGGTCAGCGTACATGTAGGTTTCGCCATCCCAGTCAGCGCCATCCCAGAAATCAGGCTGCGAGCAACCGATGCAGGGGTGACCGGCCTGAACAGGCCAGTTGTACTGGTTGAACTTAACAGTGGAGCAGTTGTTGTAGGTCTCAGGACCACGACAACCGAGTTTGCGCAGACACCAGCCCTTGCGAGCTTCCTCGGAACCGAAGGAAGGAGCAAACTGGTCATTGTCGAAGAACTCCTGCCTGGGACAGTTGTCATGAACGGTCTCGCCGTAGAATTTCGCGGGACGACCGACATCGTCGAGTTCAATATTCTGATTGCTAACAAACATGACAATGGTACCGATCAGAGAGAACGGGTTCGGCGGGCAACCGGGAACGTTGATCACCGGCTTGCCGGGGAACAGTTCGCCAACACCCTTGGTACCAGTCGGGTTCGGAGCGGCTTTCTGCACACCACCGTATGCGGCACAGGTGCCGTACGTGATGGTCGCGGAAGCGGCTTCGATAACCTTGGTGGTATTGGACAGCATAGTGTGTCCACCAACCTTACCATGACCGCCGGGCTCGTTGGCAGTACCGGCCGGAGCGGTCGGAACACCACCTTCGATGACAGCAACAAAGTTGCCGGCATTGACGGTATCCCACAGAGCCTTCTCTGCGGCGTGACCCGCTGCTGCCATGATTGTCTCATGGTAGTTCAGCGAGATGTAATCCAGAATGAGCGCGTCGATATAAGGTTCGACAGTTCTCAAAATGGACTCGGAACACCCTGTACATTCAGCATTGTGCAGCCAAACGACGTCGGGCCTGTTGTCAGCTGTGAGGGCTTCGGCGACTTTCGGAGCGAAAGCCGGACCCATGCCCATCACTGCGGCCACGGTACCGCAGAACTTCATGAAATCACGACGAGTAACGCCGCGTTTTTCCAGCCGTTCCACGGCTCCTTCTTTGCCATGACCTACGGAAAATTTCATAGAACACCTCCGTAATAAAATGAGTCTGTTATGACGAGAGAACACCGTTATCCTCATTGCATAACCGTCGGGCACACGCCCGAACTCGGACCTAAACAATCCTTCATGTCACGAAACAAACAAACGTGACACGATTGACATTCTTTTCCCGAGTTCGTGCTATAACCCCCCGGAAAAATTAATTAACAAGGTACTATCTCGGATCACAAACAAAATCAATAGCCAAACAAAAAAAACTTTCAAACGTATCGGCACGCTAGCTCATTCCAACAAGAAATGTCGGGCCGTCGAGCACCGATTGATTATGCAGTCAATTAATACAAATAATACTAACACAAACACATCTCTGTTGCCTATATCAATCTTCAGAATTTTCTCTCATTGACTTGGCAGTGTCGCCATGTGTAATTATATTAATGCGACGTTGACATGAGGCTCTCAAACGTCAAGTGAGGCACACAACAGATGAGCGTAATAATCGAATTATCCATTTTCCCACTGGACAAGGGGACCAATAGTCTGAGCCCCTATGTCGCCCGTGTTCTCGACGTGATCAAATCTTCTGCACTCAGCCACACACTCGGCCCGATGGGGACCTGCATCGAAGGCGAATGGGATGAAGTCATGGGCGTAGTCGATTCCTGCTACAAAGAACTCGAAAAAGACTCCGACCGGATTTACCTGACCATGAAGGTTGACAGCCGAAAAGGCCGCAAAAATGGTCTGACCTCAAAGATTAACAGCGTTCAGGAAAAGACTCGCTGAGCACCCAATCATGACATTGCCTGCCAAAGACACATTTCAGGCCATCCCTCCTCAGCGTTTGCTGGTGGTCAAGTACATGGTCAGAATCCTGATTCCGTTGACCCTGACAACCATTCTTTTCATGAGCATATACTCCGTTCAGACGCAACGGGCATTCAAGGAAGAAATCGATGCGGATGTGGAGGCGTATGCCACGTCCATAAGTCGCGTGCTCGACAACCTCATGTGGAACTTTCAGACAGAGGAGCTGGTCAGTGCCCTGGCGACCATCTCAAGCAATCCCTCCATGCGCGGGGCAGAACTCTTTGATGACCAGGGAAAGCTCTTTCTCAGCTATGGAGACAACAAGGGCGAGGCTGGCGAAACACTCCTCTCCGTCTCCAAGGACATCTTCAAAAGACAACCCTACGGCGAGCGTATCGACATAGGAAAACTTGTTATTCACTATAGCTACGCTAATGCCATGAGCAAGCATGAGAAACGTATGTTCAATCAGATAATACGTATGCTCATCATTATTTTAGTCATGTGCATCAGCGGCTACTATGCCTTTCATTATACCATCGGCCGCCCTCTCAAGGAGCTGTTGAAAGCCATCCACACCACGGACAGCAGCAGCAGCAAATGGCACGAGGCAAAGTGGGAAAGCGACGACGAGATCGGCCAGGTCATTGAGGCGCACAACGCCATGATTCGGCATATCGGCGCCAAGGACACAGCGCTTTCCGAAAGTGAAAAGCGCTACAGGGAACTCTTCGACAACGCCCAGGTCGGTATTTTCCACAGCAACCCGGACGGCTCCATCCTGAATGCGAACCTCACACTGGCCCACTTGATGGCTTACAACTCACGGGAAGAGATTCTCAAAGCCAATGTTCTGGACCATTACTACGACCCGGACGACAGCATCGCCATCAAAAAGCTCCTGGCCAAAGACGGACAGATTGCCCACTACCGGGTTCAATTCAACAAAGTGGATGGAACGACTATCTGGGTTGAGCTGTCAGGCAATCTCAAAGAAGACGGCTCGGTCAACGGTATCCTCCAGGATGTGACCACCACGGTTGAAGCCCAAACGGCGCTTGAAGAACGAGATGAACTCCACCGCGCGTTCTTTGAGGAAAACAAGGCGGTCATGCTCCTGCACGACCCGCTTGATTCCAGCATCCAGTTTGTCAATCCGGCGGCCTGCAACTATTACGGATACAGCGAGCGTGAGCTGACCTCCATGACCATTTACGACCTCAACAACATGAGTGATGAGGAAATCTTCGAGGAGCTCAAGAACTCCACGGCTGAAAGACGCAACTACTTCAATCACACCCACACACTCAAAAACGGCACCAAGCGTCACGTCGAAGTGTATACCGGTCCAATATCACTGGGCAAACGCCATCTCCACTACTCTATCATCCATGACGTCACGGAAAAACGCCGGCTGGAAGGCAAGCTGGAGCGCATGGCCACTCGTGACCAACTCACCGGCGCATTCAATCGGCACGCGTTCTTCCTCCGCGCAAAGGAAGAAATCATCCGGGCCCAACGCTTCAACCACCCCATGACTGTTCTCATGTTCGACCTCGACCACTTCAAAGCGGTCAACGACACTCATGGTCACGCCGTGGGCGATGAGGTGTTGCGGGTCTTTGCCATGCGCTGTCGGGCTGATCTCAGGCAAAGTGATATCTTTGCCCGTCTTGGCGGCGAGGAGTTCGCGGCCCTGTTGATCGAAACAGACGAATCGCGCGGCGTGGAAATAGCTGAACGCATCCGCGCCATCGCTGCCGACAAACCCATCGCCACCGAGTCCGGAGAGCTGACCATCACGACCAGTATCGGTATCACGGCACTGCAGGACGAAGACACGGTCACCACAATGCTCAAACGGGCCGACAAGGCACTGTATCAAGCCAAGACAAGTGGCCGAAACACCCTTGGAAGGATATAACCTCGACGCGCATACTACTTGTAACCCGCAGTGGTTGTGCTATGACTGACGTTCAGCAATACGCAATCAGGAGCAGATCAGGTGTCCATCGTCACACAACAAACAGTCCAGATGAAACAGGTCTCCCGCGGGAACTACCTGATGCGCAACGTGCTCAAGCACAATGTGGTCTTCAATGAGGGCACCAAAGGCGATGCGGCATACATTCTGACCGAGGGAAAAATCGAAATCTCAGGAATCATTGAAGGACACAAGAAAGTGTTTGCCATCCTGAAACCGATTTCCATATTCGGAGAAATGGCGCTCTTCCTTGATGAAGGCATGCGAACGGCCACGGCTATCGCATTGGAGGACTCCAAAGTCATCGTGGTGACCAAGGATGATCTCGAAGAATTCATGCGACAGTCCCCCAAGGTCATCGCCTCCATCATAACGGTATTGGTCAGCCGCCTGAAGACGACGACCAAAAAAGCCATGAAAGTCCCGAGCACAGGCCTCGGCATTGTTCGCATCTTTGACCTGTTCTCCACATGCGGCAGGCTGGAGCTCAAGTACAGCCCTACCGTCAAGACCATGGCCGACACGTTCGTGACAACCACAGACAAAATCGAGCAGTATATCTTCGGCCTCGCCGATCAGGGACTACTGAGCATCGGCCGTGACAACAATGACACCCGCATAATCCGCATTCGCGAACGAGACATGCTCAACGCTGTCATGCAAAAAAAAGAATAGCCGGTCCCATGATTGATTTCTCCGACGTCTCCATCCACACGAAACGATGCATACTGCGCCCATGGCGTACAAGTGACGCACGCATACTCCCGTCCATTGCGAACACCAAAAAAATCTCCTGGAATACCAGCAACAAATTCCCCTATCCGTATGACGAAACATCGGCCAATACGTTTCTGACATTCCAGACACACGGTCTGGGGAAAGACACATGGCAATTCGCCATCACACTGGATGAGGCGCTCATCGGCGGGTGCGGGTGTATTCGCGGCAAGGATGTCCAGACGCATACGGCCATTGTCGGCTACTGGCTTGGCGTGGAGTACTGGGGCAAGGGGCTCGCCACCGAGGTCGTGCAGGCACTGGTGGAGTACATGACGCACGAGACGGATGTGAAGAAGCTCACGGCCACTGTCTTTGGCTGGAATCCCGCGTCTCGCAGGGTGCTGGAGAAATGCGGCTTCGACCTCGAAGGCGTGAGCAAGGACGCCGTCCATAAATGGGGAAAAACAACTGATCTCTGGTACTTGGCCAGGTCACTGCCCTAATCCAGCGCGACCAGCTCCAAATCACCCCAGACAGCCACTTTCTGATCATATTGGGCAAAGACCCCGGCAACCCCCTGAGAAGCCAGCTCCTTGGCGCGCTTGAGCACACGATCCATATCTCTTTCGCTTTGCAGCATGTTGCATAGAGCTGTCGCTGCTGCGTCCGCCAGTCGGGCATCGGTGGCGCGCACGGCAACCAGATCACCGGACCCAAGGCTCAACGAGTGACCGATGGTGCCGCTGGAAGCACACACTGAGGTCGGAAATATCTCTGCATCAAGACGCAACCCGACCGACGCGCCGGAATCCGGCTCACTCAGCAGCGCCACCACTCTTTCTTTAGTGGAATGCAGGTAGGTATCACCACCATTTTCCACCAACAGATTCGGGCTTTCACTCACGAACCGGTCGCCCACGGCTTGAGCCACGGCCCCGGCAACGGCGGCCATGGGCCCCACGCCACAGATTGCAGCCGCAGCCCCCATGGCACGAATCACTTCCGGCGCAGAGGAAGGGATATCGACAGGAACAAGGCTCTCCGCGAACTCCGGGTGAAACATGATCCAGTTTTTGATATCACCCCGTATCAATGAAACGAACGAGGCTATCTCGACCTGTAAATCCCTTTCAGCCACGACAAGGAGATCAGTCTGCTCCATGGCCACCTGAAAACGCACTTCCCCTGTTGCGGGTCGTACAAGGTCACGATAGGCCCGATCTGTGGAAAGGTGTCGTCCCGCCATTACCAAGGCCTCCCGGCGAATGTTCCTAATTTGGAACCATGTAGGAACATACTTACGAACACGTTTTACACACCCTTAATAACCGGCGTCTTCATTGATAAGCACAATCTTGATACGTCCCTTTGGAAAAGACTTTTCCGTGATCGACCAGACGTTGCAGATTCGCTGCGGAGAAGAGCAATCCATACAGTACCCGGTCTTGACACAGGGGGTCTTCATATCAAGACGCAGGGTATTCACCGGAGCCACATACTCCTTGACGCGGTCCATGGCGCGTTGAAGGTCGGGAACCACTTTATTGCGACTGACCAGAATGACGACGTTCCGGGGACCAAAGGTAATTGCCCCCGTACGATTGCCGATCATGTCGAGATTGACCAGATGCCCTTGCTCGGTGATGGCGTTGGTGCCGGTAAAGAAACAATCCACAAGCAGCGCCTGACGCCGAAGCTCGTTCTTCTCTTCATTGCTCAGGTTCTTGTCCCAGGTGTCCAACGCCTCGTACTCGTCCGAATCCCGCAGAAGCTCATACAGCCCCGTCCCCGCCAGTGTCTGAGACCCGCCCCACGAAACGGTTTTGGGTTTGATCTCCGGCAAGATCTCGTCCACCACGATTTTCCTGGCCTCTTCACAGTTGTCGGCCAGATACACATCGAAATTGTTTTTTCTCAGGGTGTCTCTCAGTTCCCGCAGATTAAGATTCCAGAAAGTATCAATGGGCTTATTCATGCGAACTCCTGTCCTATTATAATGATATTGATCTTATATGTCGTTTTTCCAAAACGTCCATTTTTTACTCGCCTTCCGCTCGGAAAATGTGTAGCAGAATTCGCTGTCGACAGGAAGTCAGAGGTCGGAGATGCGGTTAAAAATTAATCTTGACGCCTACCTTGCCAGCGGTTATATGCTTCCGTTCGACACGTCTTTTAGCAATTTTTCACTCTTACGGAGATAATAGATATGAAACGTACTTACCAGCCCAGCAAATGCCGTCGCAAAAGAACCCACGGTTTCCTGGTGCGCTCCCGCACCAAAAACGGTCGCGCGGTGCTCCGCCGCCGTCGCGCCAAAGGGCGTAAGAGATTAGCCGTCTAGCTTGGAACAAGGAGCGCAGGCTGCTCAAAAGCCCTGAATTCACGCTGTGTTATGAACGGGGTAAGAAGCATTTTACGAAAAGTTTCATCCTGTTCATAATGAAACGGTCTGAGCCCGATGGAGGATTACGCCTCGGGCTTACCGTCAGCAAGAAGATGGGCAATGCAGTAGCGCGAAACCGTATAAAGAGGGTTGTGCGCGAGTATTTCAGGCTGCATCAATTTGATTTTGAATTGCCTCTGGATATTGTCGTTGTTCCGAAACGGAACCTACAGGCCAAGCAGCTGACACTCGCCCTCACCATAGATGAGTTTACACCGCTTCTCACCCGTATACGGGAAGAAGCGGCGGCCTCATAGAGAGGAAATGATGCGCCCGATATTGCTCGCGCTCATTTGGATTTACCAGAATCTCATCTCCCCCATGCTCCCCCATGCATGCAGGTTCTATCCGTCGTGCTCTCAGTACGCCAGGGAAGCCCTCATGACTCATGGTGCATTCAAAGGGACCCTTCTTGCGCTTTGGCGTCTCCTTCGTTGCCAACCTCTATGCAACGGGGGCTTTGACCCCGTCCCGGCCGTATGGCCCGATTTCAAAACCAAAGCGAGATTCATTCCATGGACAAGAAGGAGCAAATCCGTCTAGTTATTGCCTTGGTCTTGAGTGCTATCGTCATCTTCGGATGGCAATACCTCACGGCCCCCACGGCAGAAGAACAGGCGGAAATGGCCCGTAAGGCCGCTGTAGCCGAACAGAAAACCGCTGCACTCACCAAGCAGAACGATGCCGCAACCGAATCCGCGGCCACACCCGTAGCCGACTTCATTCCGACCGCAGGGACTCCTGTCACAGTGGAGACTCCGCTGTACACCGCCACATTCAACTCTCAGGGCGGCGTTCTTAAAAAGTTCACCCTCAAGAACTATCGTGAAACCACGGAGAAAGACTCTCCCAATGTCGACCTCGTCGGCGAAAAAGCTTTTGCCAAAGGCCCTCTTGGTCTGATCCTGACCAAGAACTCCAAGGAAATTCACACCTGGAGACACGGCGAATGGTCCTTCACCGGTTCCGATATCAGCGTATCCGAAACCGACGGTACCAAGACCCTGACCTTTACCGGCCAGTCCGCAGGGTTCCGTATCGAGCGCACGCTCACCTTTCATGCGGATTCCTACCTGATTGAAGAAGCGTCAACCGTCACCAACCTCTCTGCAACCGGCGTTGAAGGCTCCGTGTCCTATACCGCTGCCGCCAAGTCCATGTCCGCAGAAGATGATCGGTACAACCAGACCAGAATCGTGTATCTCACCAAGGACACCCGGGAAGAAATGAGCGACCGTGACGATCTCAAGGAAGAAGGAATGTCCGCTTCCGCCGATCTCAAATGGGGCTCCATTGAATCCAACTATTTCCTGTTTGCCGTCATCCCCAACGGAGAAGATGCTTCTCTGTCCGCTGGCGTGCAGGACGACGTCTTCCGCATGGCTGTGACCGAGGACGCGACGTTCATGCCCAACGTGGCAAAGACCATCAAGGCTTCCTACTTCATCGGCGCCACTGATCGGGCCATGCTCGCAAAGATGCCCAACGATCTGGCGGACACGGTCAACTTCGGTTTCTTTGATGTCCTGGCCAAGCCGCTGCTTATCGGCCTGAACTTTTTCTACGACTATGTCGGCAACTACGGTATAGCCATCATTCTGCTGACCCTGGTCATCAAGCTCATTTTCTGGCCCCTCTCGCACAAGAGCTACAGTTCCATGGAGAAGATGAAGAAGTTGCAGCCCATGGTGGCGAAACTCCGCGAGAAATACGCGGACGACAAGCAGAAACTGAATCAGGAAACCATGGCTTTGTACAAGACCTACAAAGTCAACCCGATGGGTGGTTGTCTGCCCATGCTTCTCCAGATTCCTGTTTTCTTCGGTCTGTACAAGGCCCTGCTCGGTGCAATTGAACTCAGGCACGCTCCCTTTATTCAGCACGTGCCCTTTACCGATCTGCCCTGGTTGGTCGACCTCTCTGCCAAGGACCCTTATTACGTCACCCCCCTGATCATGGGTGCAACCATGTTCCTGCAGCAGAAAATGACCCCCACCGCCGGCGACCCGACCCAGCAGAAGATCATGCTGCTCATGCCGGTGGTCTTCACCTTCATGTTCCTGCAATTCCCGTCCGGCCTGGTCGTCTACTGGATGTTCAACAACCTCCTGTCCATCGGACAGCAGATGATGATCGCCCGTTCAGGAAAAAAATCCGCGACTCAAAACGCGTAAACCAAGCTCCCGGGGGCCTAATCACCCGGCATGTTATAAGGATAGAGAATAATGAGCGACTTCAAAGAGTTCCAGGGCAAGGACCTGGATGAAGCCATAGAGTCAGCTTGCAATTACTTCAACCTCAAACGGGATCGTCTTGAAATAGAAATCCTGGCTGGTGGTTCCTCCGGAATCTTCGGTATTATGGGTGTGAAGAAGGCCAAGGTGCAGGCTCGCCCCCGCGCCCAGGTCAATGCAACCGGCATCCTCAACGAGGAAAGCAAACCGAGTAAACCCAAGCGTGAAACCGCCCGCAAGCCTGCACCGAAAGCAGCGCCCAAGGCGGAAAAAAAGGCTCCTGCGAAGACTGTTGAACAGGATGAGCCCAACGGGAACGTGATTGAAGAAATTGAAGAACCCAACGGCAACGTCATTCCGGAAGAAGTCTTCAACGACATCAACGGCAACACCATTGAGTCCGCCAAGGCTCCCCGTCAGCCGAAAAAACCGCGTGAACGAAAGCCGCGTCAGGAAGCCAAGGCAGACAAGCCTCAGCCACGCCGCGAGCGCAAACCTCGCGAGAAAAAACAGCGTGAACCGGAACGGCCGCGCTCCAGTATGTCTGAATTTGATCCCGTCATCCTCGAAGGGACTGTCAGAGAGGTCATGACCAAGCTGCTGGAACCCATTGTGGGCGAAACCACCGTGAATATCACGCTGGAAGAAGACCGCGTCAAAGTCTTTATCGACGATGAAGAAAACTCCGGCCTGATCATTGGCCGCGAGGGACAGACGCTCTCTTCCCTGCAGTATCTTGTGAATCGACTGGTTTCCCGCAAAATGGAGGCCTCCATTCGCATTCAGGTGGACACCGGCGACTATCGGGAACGTCAGGACGACAAGCTCCGGCAGATCGCATGGCACCTGGCTGAAAAGGCGGACAATATCGGCCGCACCCAGTCCACCAAGCCGCTCTCGTCCTACCACCGCAGAGTCGTGCATCTGGCACTGCAGGATCACGAGACGGTCTTTACCCGCTCCAAGGGCGATGGTCCCATGAAGCGCGTGTTGATCGTCCCCAAGAGCCGCAAGAACAACAACCGCGCTCGCTACTAATTCACTGAACGCAAAAAGGGCCGGAGGGATCATCCCCTCCGGCCCTTTTCCTTTTTGCCATTTAAATAAACGTGCTGTAGAAGACATACATGCTTGATCCCCGGCTTTCACAAGACACCATTGCCGCCATTGCCACTCCCCCCGGAGATGGCGGCGTCGGCATCATCCGCATCAGCGGCACGAGCAGCCTTTCCATTGCTGCCGCCCTCTTCAGGGCTGCCAGTTCGACGTTCACTGCACTGCAACCCTACCACCTCCATTACGGCCACATCCTTGACAGCACAGGAAATGAATTGGACGACGTACTCTGTGCGTATATGCCAGGCCCCAATTCATATACTGGCGAAGATGTTGTAGAGATCAACTGCCATGGCGGACGGGCGGTATTGACTGCCATATTGCAGGAAGCATTGTCACATGGTGCGCGACTCGCCGAACGAGGCGAATTCACCTACCGCGCCTTCATGAACGGACGCCTGGATTTGTCACAGGCCGAAGCCGTGGTCGAGATGATCCACGCCCCCACCAAAGCGGCCATGCATCTGGCACAGGTCAAGCTCTCCGGACTGCTCGGCAACAAGATCAGCGAACTCAGAGCGCAGTTGGAATACCTCCGGGCACAGCTTGCCGTGGCCGTGGATTTTCCTGACGACGAAATCGAATGTCTTTCACCCGAAGCCCTTGTCTCCACTTCGGCACAGGTCCGCAAGGAGATTGAAGAGCTGCTGTCTGCCGTGGACCGCACCCGGGCATGGCGCGAAGGAGCACTGGTGGTATTGGCCGGACGTGTCAATGCAGGCAAATCCAGTCTCATGAATGCGCTACTGGGCCGCAACCGGGCCATTGTCACGGACCAACCCGGCACGACCCGCGACTACCTTGAGGAGTCCATTAATCTGGATGGGCTGAATATTCGGCTTGCCGACACTGCCGGTATCCGTGAAACCGACGACGCCATTGAAGCCGCTGGCCTGGAAAAAGGACGCGAGCTTATGGATCAGGCCGATCTCGTCCTCCTGCTGGCGGATTGCACGTCGCCTCTGACTGAAGACACCTTGAACACGGCAGGCATTCTGGCCGCCGACAAGACACTGGCCGTCCTCAACAAGAGCGATCTGGACGGATTCGATGCCACACACGGCGCACCGTTGACAGACAGCGGTTTCGAGACCATAGAAATTTCCGCCAAAGCCGGAACCGCCATTGATCTTCTTTGCAGCCGCATCCGTGAACGGATTCTCGGCGGAGAGGGGCAACCCGACCCGGATGAACTGGCTCCCAACGCCCGACAGGCCACCGTGCTTGCCGAAGCCGCCAGCGAACTCCTTGCGCTGGAGCAGGATACAGCCAAGTCCATCCCCTATGATCTCCTCAGCGTCCGGCTGGAGACCGCGTGTACCATTCTCTCCGGCATCACAGGCGAGATTGCTTCCAACGATGTGCTCAACGCTATTTTCGACTCATTCTGCATAGGAAAATAATCATGACCGACGATACTATCATTGATGTACAACATGTGACCTGCGGACTGGTCCCGCTCATGTCCACCCATCTGGGCGGTGCCGAGCCGGATGTTGATACCGTGGAATTCAAGGTTCGACAGGGTATCCAGACCGAGCTGTGGAACTCGTTCGGAACAGGCAGTGAATGGCGACTGACCGACATCCGCAAGGACCTCTTTTTCGATGTGGTCACGTTTGTACGGGTAGAACAAAGCGAACTTGATCCCCTGGGACTCATGGAGTTCTGATGGGCATCACCCTCATCACCAAGGGCAAGGAAAGCCTTGACCAGATCCAGCCCCTTTGGGAACAGCTCAACGACCTGCACAAGGCCGTGTCCATCCACTTTTCCGCCCACTTCAAAGAATATCTCTTCGGATACCGCAAGGCATATCTCCGCACCAAGGGGGACCTCGGCTCCCTGCGTATCTTCATGGCCATGAACGACACGGAGCTGGTCGGGTACTGCGTGGCCTCCATCAATCCCGTTGGTGATGGGGAAATCGAATCCATTTTTGTGGAAGAAGCCTTTCGGAGACAGCAGGTCGGAGACATGCTCATGACCGCCGCACTCAAATGGCTCGACGAAAACGACGTCCGCTCAAAATCCGTGGCCGTTGTTTTTGGCAATGAAGCCGCACATCCGTTCTACGCCAGATATGGATTTCTGCCCCGTACCACCTACCTGGCCATCCCGGAAGACTAAGCCTGCTCCGTCTCCGTACTTCGGGGTAACTCCGGAGCAAAATACCTGAGCACCACGTAGCCGAGTACGCCCGAGACGAGTGAAGCAACCAGAATGGCGATCTTGGACAGCTCCACCAGACGCGACCCTTCATCAAAGGCCAGATTGGCAATGAAAATGGACATGGTGAACCCCACGCCCGCCAGACAGGCCGCACCCCAGAAGTGAATCAATGTCGTCCGATCCGGGTATGTGGCCAGACCGAGCTTGTTGATAATCCAACAGGCAAAGGTAATCCCGATCTGCTTGCCCAGTACCAAGCCAAAAAAGATGCCCAGTGAAACGGGCGTCAGCAAATCCTGAAACACATCGGCCTCAAAGGTCACACCGGCGTTGGCCAACGCAAATATGGGCATGACCAAAAATGAGACCCATGGATGCAGAGCGTGCTCGATATTCTGCAACGGCGTGGTGGCCGCTTCATACGCATGCTCCATGGAATGAAGGGCGACCTGCTGTTCCTTGTTGGTCAGGACGGTTTTGCCCGGCGTGATGGCCAGCTCGAACACTTCGGCGGCATGACGAAGCTCTTCCACGAAACTGGAACAGTTCATGCGCGTGCTCGCGGGAATGGTCATGGCAGCTAGCACACCGGCAATGGTCGCGTGGATACCTGATTTCAGGAAGGCGAACCAGATGATCACACCCAGGATCAGATAGGGAATGGAATGCCGAACCCCCCAGCGCAGGTTGAGAGTCGCCATAAGTGCCAACCCGGCAAGCCCGACTCCCAGTGCGGTCAGATCGAGCGAAGAAGTATAGAAAATGGCGATGACAAGAATGGCGCCGATATCATCCACGATGGCGACTGCGGTCAGAAATATCTTGAGCCCGAGAGGCACCCTGCTTCCCAGCAGGGACATGATGCCCAGCGCAAAGGCGATATCCGTTGCCATGGGTATACCCCATCCGGCCACGGACTCATGCCCCATATTGAATCCAAAGAAGAAGAGCGCGGGGACAATCATACCACCCAGCGCCGCGCACACCGGCATAATGGTCTGACTCGGCGTGGACAGACCGCCGACCAACAGTTCCCGCTTGATTTCAAGGCCCACCAAAAAAAAGAAAATGGCCATGAGGCCGTCATTGATCCAGAGAATGGCCGCCTTTGACAGCACCCAGGACCCCACGCCAACCGTGAGCTTGGTCTGCCAGAGCGCATCATAGCTCGCGGCCCAGGGAGAGTTGGCCCAGACCAAGGCGGCGATAGTGCAGATCATGAGCGCGATGCCGCCCGCTGCCTCCATCTTGAAAAAGGCATCAAATGATTTTCTCAGGGATCGCATGGGCAGTTGTCTATTTCTTGATTGGCTCACAATGGCTCCTTACATCATATTTCGACTGAATATAGCACTGATATCTGTAAAATCAAGTTGTTACATTCCAAGGAGTTTTCTGGCGACTTCCAGGGCCCTGCCTGAGAGCGGCCCTCCTCCCCCCAGAGCGATCATGGTCTCGACATCTTCGAGCGTATCCATGTCATCCAGCCTTTCCATTTCCATAAACTGCATGCCCGCGTCAGCAATGACATTAAAGGCGCGATCAAACACGCCCTCATTACCCCAGTCCTCGGTTCTGAAGACCTGCTGAGTAAATCCTTCCTTGTGAAATCCGATGAGGTAGTAGCCGCCGTCTCCTGCCGGTCCGAGGACCGCGGTTTCGGGTGTGAGCTCAGCCAATGCCCGGTTGACGATATCCGCGGTCAGCCCGGGAATGTCGCTGCCCACCAGCACAACGCACTCATACCCCATATGAAAAGCTTCGCGGAATGCATTCTCCATCCGCCGCCCGAGACCGGCACCTTTTTGACCGACAAACCGATAGCCATCGCCCAGCCAGTCGGCCATGGCCTGTCCGGCTTGTTCCGGCGCATGAAAGACCAGCAGGTCACCATCCACTCCCTGCTCAAGCTCGACCACCTTCTCTTCCACGAACACGCGGTAGAATTCTGCGGCGAGTTCCGGGGTACATTCCTCGGCCAAACGTGTCTTGACCATCCCCGGTTCAGGGTATTTCACGAAAAATATGACGCAATCACTCATTTTCTGTTTTCTCCATGTGGACGATACCCGGCCACCAAATGTGCCGGTGACGCTCCGAATCCATATCGAATCCGCAACCACCAGTTTGCGACTGTACGCCGAAACACTCCCTCTGTCTCCCAGCGACGCGGCGAAGTCTGCACTTTTTTCGAGAGCAGCAGTATATTATCCCCCTGCTTTCGTATGCGTTTGAACAGCTCCACATCCTCCATGATGGGAATATCGGCGTACCCTCCCAGCTCATGAAAAAAACGGGCTTCGAAAAAATGCGCCTGGTCGCCATAGGGAACACGCTCCCACCTCGTGCGCAGGTTGGCAAACAGTGCCACCACCCCCAGCGCAACTCTGCTGGAGTCGATGGAAAGCGAAAACGCCCCGGCCCTGACATCCTGTTGCAACACCTGACCGACGTCCGTGGACCAGCCGTCGGGGAGACGGGTGTCCGCATGCAGAAAGAGCAGAATCCTGCCCGAGGCCAGAGCTGCCCCCGCATTCATCTGGGTGCCGCGTCCCGGCCTAGAAGCGACCTTGACGACTGCCGGATCCTCAAGCACAGCCAGCGTTGCATTCTCCGGCCCACCATCGGCCACAATGATTTCCACAGCCTGGTCACCTGCTGTTTCAAGAACATGGGCAATGGTTGCATTGATACCCGCCATCTCATTGTAAACGGGAATGATCACGGAAATGTGATTTTCAGAGGTTGTGTTCCGGGCCATGGATGATTAATAAACGGTTTGCCCTTAATAATAAAGACCGGAGAAGACGCATGTGTAAGGGATATACTGACGACAAACAAATCATATCTGCCATTCTGTCCGACGCCGAAGTGCTCTGGCTGGCGCTCACGGACAAGGACGGCCCCTACTGCGTACCAGTCAACTGCGCAGAAGAGGACGGCGTCATCTACATCCACTCCGGCATGCGTGGCCGCAAGGCCGCCTGTCTGAACTCCGGTGC
The DNA here is from genome assembly GCF_020886695.1 of Pseudodesulfovibrio sediminis. Taxonomy (NCBI): domain Bacteria; kingdom Pseudomonadati; phylum Thermodesulfobacteriota; class Desulfovibrionia; order Desulfovibrionales; family Desulfovibrionaceae; genus Pseudodesulfovibrio; species Pseudodesulfovibrio sediminis. The sequence continues at coordinate 3,542,957 of NZ_AP024485.1, read as the reverse complement.
CCGTGTGGCTTTTTCAACGGCGGTGGATGTACGCATGCGCAAGGGCGGCGACGATGCCTGTGATCAGGGCTATCTGTTCCGATCCGTCATGGGTAACGGCACGCCTCGCCTGACTGAAGGGGATGAAAAAATGCGTGGCCTGGACCTGCTCACCGTCAAGCACCTGGGCAAGCAACTCCCCTATGATGAAAAATACATACCTGTAACCAATGTTTACGCCATTGACATCGAGACCGCCACGGCTCGCGTCAAGGAATAACCAGGAGTACCCCATGATTATCTGCTATTTCGGCGATTCCCTTACACTGGGTTACGGCGATCCCGCCGGACTGGGCTGGGCAGGCCGCATTTCCGGCACACTCTCCACCCTCGGCGTGGATGTGACCAGCTACAATCTCGGCATACGCAAGAATACCAGCACGGCCCTGCTCGACCGTTTCGAGGCCGAAGCGTCACGGAGAAAGATTGAAGACACCGGGTTCAAATTCGTCTTCAGCTTCGGCGTGGCCGACGTGGTGCACGCCCAGACCACAGAGAATTCAGTGGCTGCGGCCAAGGCCATCTTGACCAAGGCTCAAGGCATGGGAGATGTGCTGATGATAGGCCCGTCCCCGACCACCAACGAGGAAAAGAACGGCATGATCAACACGCTTTCCAACGCCCTTGCCGAGCTGTGTACAGACCTCGCCGTTCCCTTTGTCCCTGTTTTCGACGCCATGCTCCATTCGCCGACCTACCAAAGGGCGCTTGCCGACAACGACGGCACACATCCCGCGGCCATGGGATACGCCGACCTGGCCCGACACATCATGCAATCCGAACCCGCCCGCGATTTCTTCGGGCTGGAGTAATACCCATGAACGATTTGAAATCCTTTGCCAGCGACAACAACTCCGGCGCGCATCCTGAAATCATGGAGGCCGTGGTCAAAGCCAACACCGGCCATCTGAAATCCTATGGCGAAGACGAAATTTCCATCCACACCGATGAGGTGTTCAAGGAATTTTTCGGCTCCCGTGCGCGCATCCACTATGTGACCACCGGCACCGCTGCCAACGTCCTCGGTATTCGGGCCGTGACCCACACCTACAACTCGGTCCTCTGCGCCGAGCAGGCCCATATCAACAACGACGAGTGCGGTGCGCCAGAGGCCTTTGGCGGCATCAAGCTGGTACCCATCCCGTCCAAGGACGGCAAGCTCACGCCCGGCATGATCGCGCCGTATCTCGGCCACGTCGGGTTCGTGCACGCCTCGCAGCCCAAGGTCGTGTCCATCACCCAGCCCACGGAAGTCGGCAAGCTCTACACCTTGAAGGAAATCGAGGACATAGTGGAGTTCGCCCATGACCGCGACCTGCTGGTCCATCTGGACGGCGCGCGCATAGCCAACGCCTGTGCCGCCCTGGATTGCTCGTTCTTTGACATGACCACCGCTCTGGACGTGGACCTCGTCTCCTTTGGCGGCACCAAGAACGGCTGTCTCATGGGCGAGGCCGTGATCTTCCTGAACCCGGAAATCGGCGAAGGCTTCCCGTACCTGCGCAAACAATCCATGCAGCTTGTCTCCAAGATGCGCTTCGTGTCTGCCCAGTTGGAACGCTATCTGGCCGACGACCTCTGGCTGATCAACGCCCGTCAGGCCAATGCCATGGCAAAACGACTGGCCGACAAGGCCGGAGCCATCGACGGCGTGGAGATTCTGGATACGGTGGACTGCAACGCCATCTTTGCCCATATCCCGCCTGCGGCCACTGAGATACTGCAAAAAGACTACTACTTCTATGTCTGGGACGAGCACACCCACACCGTGCGGTGGATGACATCCTGGGCCACCACCGAGGAAATGGTGGATGAATTTGTTGCGGACATCAAAAAAGCTGTGGAGGCTGTTTCATGAAACGAGTTTGTGTCTATCTCGGCTCCAACCCCGGTTTTGACGAAGCCTATGCGGAAGCGACCAAAGCACTCGCCAGAGAACTGGCAGCCCGCAATATAGGTCTGGTATATGGCGGCTCCAACGTAGGCCTCATGGGTCTTATCGCCAACACATGCCTTGAGGTCGGCGGAGAAGTTACCGGCGTCATTCCGGAGTTGTTAGTGGAAAAGGAAGTGTCGCACACAGGGCTCTCCAAGCTCCACGTGGTCAAGTCCATGCACGAACGCAAGCAGAAGATGGCCGACCTCTCCGACGGCTTCATCACCCTGCCCGGCGGCATAGGCACGCTGGAGGAATTTTTCGAAACCCTAACGTGGAGCCAGCTCGGCTATCACACCAAGCCATGCGGCCTGCTGGACGTCAAGGGCTACTACTCATACCTGGCCGAGCACATGGACCGCATGGTGCAGAACGGATTCCTCATGCAGGAACACCGAGCCATGGCGCTTACCGATGCCACGCCCAACGGACTGCTCGATCAGTTCGAGACGTATGACCCGCCCAAGGTGGATAAGTGGATTGAGAAGAAGAAGGGGTTGTAAAAGCGCTTCCAATTCGTAAGTATCATTTTTTTGCGGCGAACAAAGTCGCAACGGCATAATCACATGGGTTAGTAAACTCATATATTCAAACTTACAGGAGCACACACATGGCAAAAGCATCTGCCCGCCATCTTTTGGTTAATGATGAAGAAACCTGTCTGGACCTGAAAAAACAAATTCAGGACGGCGCAGATTTTGGTGAATTGGCAAAACAACACTCCAGCTGCCCTTCCGGACAGCGCGGCGGCGATCTCGGTGAGTTCGGCCCCGGTGCCATGGTCCCGGAATTTGACACCGTGGTGTTTAACGAAGCTGTTGGCGAAGTTCATGGCCCGGTAAAAACACAGTTCGGTTACCACCTGCTGGAAGTCACGAGCCGCGAAGACTAAACATCTCTTCACCGTTGTAATAAAATGCCCTGCTCTTTTCAGCCAAGGCGTTTTCCATAAATGTTGATAAAATGGCTCCGATGAACTCGGGGCCATTTTTCTTGGCTTTACCCCGCATAGACAAAAGAGTGATAGCCTCTCAATCATTTGACCTGGAACCATCTCGGCACACCAAGCCGTGCGGACTGCTTGACGTGAAAGGATACTACACCTGTCTCGCCGAGCACATGGACCGCATGGTGTAGAACGGGTTCCTCGTGCAGGAGCACCGTGGCATGGTGCTGACCGACTCCACACCCGACGGGCTGCTTGATCAGTTCGCGACCTATGATCCGCCTCAGGTGGACAAGTGGATTGAGAAAAAGAAGGGGCTGTGATCTGCGGCAGGTAGAGTGAAAAACTACCCGTAAGTTGCTTGAAACAAATCCCTTTCTTCTCTGCTTGCAGGACGAACAGAAATCACCCAAACGGTTTCATCGGGGCGCATAGTCGTGACCATGAATACCACGTTATTCTGGTCATCGTAGCAAAGATGGTTGTGCCTAACTTCATCACCGTACTCGTCATTTGCGACAACTTTTTTTCTGGTCATCATTGGTGATGACGAGAAAGGTTGTATGGTTCTGTTCAAAAAATCGACTCCGCTTTCTAAAGCGTATCCATGCTTTTTACGGTTAATTTCGTCCTTGTTTGGGTCGTAGTCGATCTGTGTCTTTCCAAAAACAATGCGGAAGTCCTCGTCCTCAATTCCAAGTATATCGACGATACTCATGATCTCCTCATTGGGTTACAAACTTGGCTCTCCAGAGCAGTAGCCACAAGCAACACAGTGCTCCTCAGCTTCTTTGAGGCTCAAAGCGAAATCTCGAACAGCGCCCAAACCTACGTCAGAGAGATTTGGAGAGTCGTGGCTTAACTCATTGATTAAGTTATCGACTCCGAAAACTCTCATAACCAACTGCTCTGCCCGTTCCTTCTTTAAGGCTGGATGTCCATTTTGTGAGGACATCAACGCTCCTGCCAGCACTTGTTTAAGTTTAGTCGGTTTGTTCAGGCCGTTCTCTGTGCTGGCTTTTTTGGCTGCTCTGTAAAGGACGTTGCTTTCAGATGGCTTTGAAAAGTCAAGTAAATCTTTGATGGTGTAACGATTGTCGACTTTGTAGGGGAGAGATATCTGAAATCGGACGATCATTCTTTTCATAAAGGATTCAGTGACTATTCTTAAAAGGCTTCCAAGAGTGAGATACCTTTCCTCGGTCAATGCTGCCTGAATATGATCCCAATTCCCCTTGAGGGTTGTAAGCGTTGGTCCAGTCTCTGGAGTCCACGAACCATACTTGGTTGCTATCCAGGACTTCTTCGCGCCAAGCGCATCTGCTTTGTTGAGTAGAATCTTTCCCCATCGTTCATCGTGGGTTGTCACCAACAACTGATAGTCTTGGAACTGATGAGCAAGCAACTCCGCGATCCTGTCTTGATGATCTCGGTCGATACTGGAAACTACATCATCTAGTACCAGGAGTGTCCCTTTGGGATTGAATTCTTGGACAGCGGCAAGATAGACAGCCAGTCCAAGGGAGTCCAAGTGGCCCTCGCTTAAGAAAAGTTCGGGGTTGGCGTCAACGACACCGAGAAAGTCGACCCCTAGTCTAAGGAGCCATGCGCGCCCCTGCTGGGGAGCGAGAGATATGTCTTTACACTCTGGAGCTTCCCCACAACCTTCGTGCAGAAAATTATATATTTTTAAAACCTTACCCTTAAACCGCTGTAGGCTGTCTGATAATGATTTTGAGTAGGCCTTATTATATGTCTTTTTGACTCTGTCGGCCAAGCTCACAAATCTTTTCGCTGCAGCAACTTCCTCTTCAATGGACTCGATAGCTTTTGCATGCTTATTAAGCATTGTCAGAGACACATGTAGCCCAACAATATCTCCGTCTAATCTCTTCTCTAAGCTCTTCTTTTCCTTCTGTAATTCCTCTTGAAGTTTTTCGGCGATGCCCCTGTTAAGCTGGCACCCATCTGCAAACTGGTTGAATGCTTCATTGTTATCTCCGATGAATTGTTCAACGCCTTCCAGAACAATGTGTTTTAGCCAAGCGTGTGTTGCACCCCATAGTTCTTTTTCTCCGTCTGAGCTGAAGTGTTCAGCACAGCTTTCGAGGACTTCGTGGTAATTGTCTCTTGCTTTCGCGATTGCTTCGGAGAATCTAGCCAGCATCATCCTTTTTCGACTTTGCGCTGACCTGAGGTTGGCAAGACTTTCTTCCCGTTGACGTAAATCATCAAGCAGTTCACCCGGAGATACTCCGTTACCACATAGCGGGCAGAGGTTTTCATTTGGGTGCTTCTCAAAAAAGATTATTCCTTCGTTGATAATGGCCCCTTTTTCTCCATCTACCGAGTTTTCAAGAGCCTGTTCCACATCCGAGTATGCCTCTTCCAATCGAATTAATTCTTCTTCGTAGTTCGGAGGGAAGGTTGGGCTGAGGCTTGCAAGTCCTAAACTGACTTTATCCAAAAGGACCTGATCGGCTCCTCCAATTTTTTGGGAGAGAAGTTCTATTGTCGTCGGAATGTCATCGACTGAGTTGATTGCGGGCAGGTCTATTCTTACAGCTAATTCAGATGCCGCTTGAATGCCTTGTACGAGTGATTTTGGAACATCGCCATCAGGCGGGGAGCATTGCTCCAACTGCCCTTGCAATAGCTGCTGAACTCTATCTAATTCGAGTTTGGCTTCATTATGAGCCTCTTTGAACGCCTCTTTCTGGCGTTCTAAATTATCCATGCCCAACAGTGCCATAAACTCTTTAAATCTATCGCCCGGACGAGCTTGAATGAAAGCGAGCAAGCGATTTCGCCTGAGAATAAAACTTTCAGCAGAGGGATAGCCTGCAAACCCTCCTTGCTCTGGTGGTGTCCAAATCGGTTCACCATCCTTGGGGATGTCTACAACAGACGGGTCTCCTGAGCGTGGCCAAATAGAGATTTTGGGGTCGTTAGTCGCATATACGTTTGGTAAAGAGGATGCGTCCTCTAAATGAGAAACAGCTCCTTGGAAAAAAAGCTCAATGCCGTCGGCTATGGATGATTTACCCTTTCCATTGCCGCCGACGATGAGGACATTTTTCCCGTCAAATTGAACGGTACAAGTGTTAGCTCCGAGTCCACGAAACCCTTGGAATTGGATGGCCTTGATTTTGGAAAAGATCATCCTTCACCCTCCGGACTTTCTTCATAGTCACACAGAATATCGAGAATTTTATGAGGGTCGGGATACTCTTCATTGAGGTAAGCTGTGAGCTTCTCCCTGACTTGATCACAAATTGCTTGCTCTTTCTTTAGCCCGCCATCGAAATTGCTTGCCAGCTCATTCATCAGATAGTTCTTTAAACCAGCTGCTTCGGCCTTCTCCTCGGGGGAGAGTGCCTTGACATCATCTCCTTGCATGTTTCAACTCCCGAATGTTTGTGAATTCAATGGTGTATTTTGGTCTATACATGTTTTATGAATTGCATGCATTAGAGTTGATTTTACACAATAAAGTCAATGCCTATCTTTGCTAGCTGCTCTTTGAAATTAACTCGTCTTAAATTTATTGTTGAGCTGGCTAAGTTCTGCCTATAGGCGATTTCGGTTCTGGGTTTGGGGTATACCCACCAAGCACCCCAGGATACCCCCTTGCACTCAAAAGTATATCAGCCCGTATACCAAAGCACCCAAAATGGGACTAAGCACACGCTTGCTTAGCTTGATAAATATATGATTTATTTAATTTTAACCAAAGAAGGCACATTGTGTTTTATTTCACAAGTATTTGACCTGGAATCAAATCGGCTACCACGCCAATTCAGGCGAACTGCTGGACATGTTCGCCAAGTATGACCAGCCGCATGTGGAGAAATGGATTGAAAAGAAAAAAGGCCTCTAGTCGAGGCCTTTTTCAATCAATTCATTCTTCAAACTCTATGGGCAGACTGATTTCTCTTTCAGTGCCTTGATCCACTCCTCCGGGCCGAAGCCGACTATCAAGCGCTTTCCGACGACAAGCACCGGCGTGCCGGGGAGATGCAAATCCTTGGCAAGTTGTGCGCTTTTGAGGACATGGAGTTCGTGCTTGAGCTGCAACTGCTCGTAGAGTTTCTCGATGGTCGTGCCCTCGACCAGCTCCGGGAACGCCTTGGTAAACTGAATGAGCATCAGCATGCGGGCTGTTTCGAGGTCGGTCGTTTTGGCCTTTTTCAAGTCCGTATAGGCAAAATCAAGCAACTTCTTCAGGCGGTCGGTGCCCACGGCGTCTTCCAGAATCCAGGCGGCCATATCTGAACCGATAAAACTTCTGCGCGGAAAGAATGAGAGACGGTACGAGCCGAACAGGTCGGAATATTCACCCATGAGCTTGTTTGCCAAGCGGCAATGCCAACACAGGGGGTCACTGATGATCAGGACCTCGCCTTCGCCCTGACCGGGCACTTCGATCTGGGCCTGATCATATAAGGCCTGATATCTGGGATCACACCCTCCAAGGTCTTCGCCGTCTTTTGCAGACACCGGAGCCGACTGGGCTGGCGATTCGCTTTTCTTCTTGCTGGGTGATGTCGTTTCGGCGGAATCAGTACATCCGGCGAACACAGCCACTATCATCAGGACCATAAGGGTGAGCAATGTTTTTCGCATGCACGCCTTATATGCTCATCTTCTCGTGATGCCAAGTGTTCACAGGGAAAAGCGCTGAAAACGCCTTTGCCGCCGTGATCTCCGAGAGATCAGGCCGCCACGTACCCGCTGTCCAGAACCGGCATATCCACCTTTTCATTGGCTTGCAGAAACTGCTCCACACCATTTTTCCCCATGAACCGGGACAGGACTTTGGGATCGGACTGCATGAGATCAACGAGAATCAACCCGTCCAGGCAGTTGCCGAAGTCCGGGTCCACATTGAACCCGATGATCTTGCCACCCAGCTTGAGATACTGCTTGAGCAACACGGGTATGCCGCGGCCATCCTTTTCAACATTGCGGACCATCTCAATAACGTCATCCGGGTCGTTGAACACACTTTCCGGCAGGGTGAAATCCACCTTCTTGAGCTTCTTGACCTTGGGCGGTCGCTTGGGATGGGCCATGCCTGCCAGCTCCGGCAGGGAACAGTGTCGCTCCATGAACCCGATGATCAACTCCTGGGAAAGCCCGGAGTAGTCACTGGAAATGGACACACAGCCAAAGAGCTTGGAGTACTTCGGATTCTGCACCACAAACGCGGCCACGCCCTTCCACAGCAGCAGGAGCGGTTGATAACTCTTCTGGTATTTCGGAATAATAAACGACCGCCCCATCTCCAGGGCCGGACCGAGGTCACGCAGGAAGCTCTCACGATAGTTGAACAGGGTGGACGTATACAGCCCGGCTGCGCCGTGTTCCTGCAGAAGTTCATCCGTCAAACCGAATCGATACGCCCCTGCCACCTCTCGCTCCTTGTGATTCCAGAGCACGAGATGCCGGTAGGTGTCGTCAAAGATATCGATATCCATGGGCAGACCGGTTCCCTCGCCAACCTGACGGAATGTTTCCTCTCGGCGAATACCTATCTCGCGCAGGATACGGGGAATCTCGAAGGCCCCGGCGTGAAAGACAGTGAAGGTTTCATTCTGAATGAGGATATGCTCGTCAGACAGACTGGCCACCTCGGAAGCCAGAATATGCTTGCCGCGTGAGGTGGCAATGGGCGCCATTTTACGGCGCTCTTCCTTGGGCTTGAATCCGAACCGGGATTTCCTGTCCTGACGGAGCAGATAGGTTCGAAAGCGCAGATAGCTCATCAATTCGTGCTCGTCTGCGAACTCGCTGATCCTGCTGCCCGGAATGGTTGTCCCGAAACGCATGCGGATAGCCCCTTTTGCCGCGTGCTTCAGGTTTTCATGCGGCAGTAGCACGGTTCGCAGCCTGGGATGGATCAACCCCAGCGTCTGGAACAGGCCGGAGTTGCGGCCATCAAAAAAGACCGGAAGCACGGAGGCGCCGGTCTTGCGGATAATACGGCCTATCATGGGGCTCCAGATCGGGTCGCTGACCATGGCCTTTTTGACCTTCAGACTGGAGACCTCGCCCGCCGGAAAAACGATGAGCATGCCCCCATCCTTGATCCAGCGCATGGATTTTTTGAGACCCGCGATATTCTTTTTGGCGGACTCCTCTTTACCGAACGGGTCCACCTCGATGAGCAGTTCGTCCATCTCGGGAATTTTTCCGAGCATGAAGTTGGCCATGATCTTGATATCCGACCGCACCTCGCGCAGGGCCTTGACCAGCAACAGCCCTTCCAGCACGCCAAAGGGATGGTTGCAGACAGCCACCAGCGGACCGGTTTTGGGAATACGACAGACCGGCTGGCCCTCTACCGAAAAATTAACGTCAAGCAACTCCATCGCCTTGTCCAGAAAAGGCGCGTCACTTCCAGTTGCATGAAGGGCGGAATACATGGTGTTGAGCGTGTCCAGCCGCAGCAGCTTGGACAGCGGCTTCTTGACCATGGAAAACAGGGTGTGCCGAACAGGATCGACAAAGGGAGAATCGAGATTGAAGAGCGGGCCGTGGGTCCGGTCGTCCATTGTATGCCTCCAGGTGTGTTTGGAGGACGTTATGACGAAAACCGAACAAATGCGCGCCGCTCGGATGACAACTCTGCGCCAAAGCGTGACACTTACCCGGCGATTTCGTGACAGGCCATTGCAGACAAAACCCCTGCGCATGCGACATGCACAGGGGCTTGTTCGATTCATTGGTTGAGGGCTTGTGCCTACTGGGAAAGAACACCTGTATCCTTCAGTCCCCAATGCCTGCGTGGAATCGGAAGGCATACGCTTTTGTCGGCCATGTCCGTGCACATGATCAAACCGCCGGAGTGCTCCTCCCAGAACAACTTGTCCACAAACAGGGCCACCGCCTGGGATGCCGTCAGACTGTCGCAATCCGCAGCAGGCATGTATTGCCGCATGACAGCTTTTGCACCCAGATGAACGAGACGTGCACCCTCGCGAGTGAGGGCCACATCCTCAAAATCTATGGCGTGCAGGATAGGATCAATACCGTATTGACTAAGGACCTCTGCCGTGGAAGCCGGTTGATGCATGCTTGACATGGTGGACTCCTTTTCCCTTTACCGGAAATGTTGCAAATCCTGGTCCTGTTTTGCAATTTCTCCAATCCAGGCGTGACATATAGCCCAAATCCCGGTATACAAGCCCCCATCATTCAACGCGTTATCAGGAGAGACGCATGTCTTCAAAATTGAATTTGGCCGAATATACCAAAGAATATGTGATTGGTATCGAAGAACTGGACGAACAGCATCAGTCCTTTTTCGAGATGCTGACAAAAATTGATGCCGTTGCCCCGGACCTCTATCGTCCCATGGACGAAGATGAAGCGGACGACATTCTGGATATCCTCGGTGAGCTGCGCGATTATGCCCTGCACCACTTCGGGACTGAAGAAGGCTACATGCAGGAAGTAAAGTATCCGGGACTGAAAGCACAAAAAGCTGCCCACAATAAATTCATCACGGATGTTATCCGTATGGAAGCCGAGATCATGAACGGCTCTTCCATGCCGCCCATCAAAATTCGAAATTTCATCACTGAATGGTATGGCGAACACATCCTGACAATGGATAAACCATTCGGCACATTCTATTCAAAAACCGAAGACTAACGCCACAGACAATCCGTTATCCCCAAATCCGGTTCACCCGTTTTCCGTGGACCGGATATTTTTTTGCTCTTGTTGCTTGACACAGAGACTCCCATGTTTATCTTCCAACACAGTCCATCAGGGAGACCTGTTGGGCTTAACAAATTAAATTATTCCTTTGGAGGTATAGAGGATGAAACTGAAACCGCTGAACGACCGTGTATTGGTCAAGCGTATTGAAATGGAAGAAAAAACTGCGGGTGGCATCTACATCCCGGATTCTGCCAAGGAAAAGCCCTCTAAGGGCGTGATCGTTGCTGCCGGTCCCGGCAAACTCGACGACGCCGGAAAGCGTGTCGACATGACCGTCAAGGAAGGCGATACTGTACTGTTCGCCAAATATGCCGGCACCGAAATTGCCATCGAAGGCGAGGAACACCTGGTCATGCGTGAGGAAGACATCCTCGCCATTGTCAGCTAGTCCTGTTTCCTACTCACTACACCTACATTTCTTTTAAGGAGAATAGATCATGTCGAAAGAAATTCTTTTCGATGCCAAGGCCCGCGAAAAGCTGAAAGCTGGCGTGGACAAACTGGCTAACGCCGTCAAGGTTACCCTCGGTCCCAAGGGCCGTAACGTCGTGATGGAGAAGTCCTTCGGTTCCCCCACCATCACCAAGGACGGTGTTTCCGTTGCCAAGGAAATCGAGCTGGAAGACAAGTTCGAGAACATGGGCGCACAGATGGTAAAGGAAGTCGCCTCCAAGACCTCCGATGTTGCCGGTGACGGCACCACCACTGCTACCGTTCTGGCACAGGCCATCTTCACCGAAGGTGTGAAGCTCGTGGCAGCCGGTCGCTCCCCCATGTCCATCAAGCGCGGTATCGACAAGGCTGTCGAAGCCATCGTCGCTGACCTCGAAAAGGTCGCCAAGCCCACCCGTGATCAGAAAGAAATCGCCCAGGTCGGCACCATCTCCGCAAACAACGACGCCACCATCGGCAACATCATTGCCGAGGCCATGAACAAGGTCGGCAAGGAAGGCGTCATCACCGTTGAAGAAGCAAAAGGTCTGGACACCACCCTCGATGTCGTCGAAGGCATGCAGTTCGACCGCGGCTACCTCTCCCCCTACTTCGTGACCAACACCGAGCGCATGACCTGCGAAATGGAAGAGCCGCTGATCCTCATCAACGAAAAGAAAATCTCCAACATGAAAGAGCTGCTGCCCGTGCTCGAGCAGTGCGCCAAAATGTCCAAGCCCCTGATGATCATCGCTGAAGACATCGAAGGCGAAGCTCTGGCAACCCTGGTTGTCAACAAACTGCGTGGCACCCTGAATGTCGTCGCCATCAAGGCCCCCGGCTTTGGCGAACGTCGCAAGGCCATGCTCAAGGACATCGCCACCCTGACCGGTGGTCAGGTCGTTTCCGAGGATCTCGGCATCAAGATCGAGTCCATGACCGTCAACGACCTCGGTTCCTGCAAACGCGTTGTCATCGACAAGGAAAACACCGTCATCGTCGACGGCGCTGGCAAGGCCGACGAGATCAAGGCCCGCATCCAGCAGATCCGCGCCGAGATCGCTGACTCCACTTCCGACTACGATCGCGAAAAGCTCCAGGAGCGTCTCGCCAAGATCGTCGGTGGTGTGGCCGTCATCAACGTCGGTGCCGCCACCGAGACCGAGATGAAGGAAAAGAAAGCCCGCGTCGAAGATGCTCTCAACGCCACCCGCGCAGCTGTCGAAGAAGGCATCGTGCCTGGCGGTGGCGTGGTCCTCGCCCGCTCCGGTGCCGCAACAGCCAAAGTTAAGGCCGCTGATGACGACGAGCAGGCCGGTATCAACATCATCTGCCGCGCCGTTGAAGAGCCGCTTCGTCAGATCGCCGCTAACGCCGGTCTCGAAGGCTCCATCGTGGTCGAGAAGATCAAGGAAGGCAAAGGTGGCATGGGCTACAACGCCGCTACCGACACCTACGAAGACCTCATCAAGGTCGGCGTCATCGATCCCAAGAAGGTCACCCGCACCGCACTGCAGAACGCAGCTTCCGTTGCAGGTCTCCTGCTGACCACCGAGTGCGCCATCGCCGACAAGCCCGAACCTGCAGGCGCTGCAGGCGGTATGCCCCCCATGGGCGGCATGGGCGGCGGCATGCCCGGCATGGGCGGCATGGGCGGCATGTACTAAACGGTACAGCCCTTTAGCCAAACACATAACCCGGCCTGCGATGTATTCGCGGGCCGGGTTTCTTTGTTGACGAGGCGACCGCCCCCTCCCCCATCTCCCACTGTGTGCTGTTGCGTGAAGCGTGAAGCCAGACGATCATTCAGGCAGAGCACCGACTTTAAACAACTCCGCGACTCTGGTTGAAAGGCGGCCCCAAGTCTGCGAGGCTACTGCCAGATGTCAAAAGCGCAAAAATCGTCAAGTAAAGAGATGAGAAGCAGGCAAAATGATTTCCATGAGCAACCCTAAGAAGAAATCAAAAACGGATTATGCGAAACGGATGGATCGGGTCCTGGAGTATATCCATACCCATCTGGACGAACCGCTGGAGCTGTCTGTGCTCGCAGAGGTCGCCTGTTTTTCACTGTACCATTTTCACCGCATTTTCAGTGGCATGGTCGGCGAATCAGTCAAATCGTACGTACGACGACTTCGACTGGAACGAGCGGCGATCTCATTGATGCACAGTAAAGCGCCTGTTACCGAGATTGCGTTCAATGCCGGCTTTGAGACGCATGAATCGTTCACTCGCGCCTTCAACTCCAGATTCGGTATTTCTCCCCAGGGGTTTCGCAAGGTTCATCGTGTGAATCTTGAAAAAAAACAGATCGAATACTGGAAGGAGATCATAATGGAAGCGCACATCGTTGAACTCGAAGATATGGACGTGTATTTCGTTCGCCACGTCGGCCCCTACGCAGAATGCGCGTCTGCATGGGAAACGCTCTGCGGATGGGCCGGGCCCAAGGGACTCATCCGTCCCGAAGTACGGTTTCTCTCACTGAATCATGACGACCCGGATGTCACGGCACCAGAGAAAATTCGGTGCGACGTGTGCATGACCGTTGAGGCACCCACTCCCGCACCACAGCCCCCTATCAGCAGGAAGACCATCGAAGGTGGCCGATATGCCATGACGGTTCATCATGGTCCATACGAAAAACTGGCCGAGACCTATGCCCAACTCTGCGGCCAATGGGCGCCCCAGAACGGGTACGAGATAGAGGCCCAAGCCAGCATCGAAATCTATCTCAACAGCCCGAAGCAGACCGCACCGGAAGACTTGATAACCCAAGTCCACATCCCTATAAAATAGCTGAATAAAACGACAGGGTGCACTTCCTGAAAAGTGCACCCTGTCTTCATGGAAAAATCGGCAACCTGCCACTGCTATCGCAGTATCTTATTCGCCAAAAACTTCTGAATACCCACGACATCACTGCCCTTTTTCAACTCTTTTATGATGGGTTCATGCCGTCCCGACACCCACATCTTGAGTTCGGCATCGAGGTCGAAATGGCCTGCGGTTTCAACAGCGAAGGTGCTGATGGATTTATAGGGTATTGACAGATAATCCACCTTTTTCCCTGTCATCCCCTGTTTGTTAATGAGCAACAGCCGCCCGGAAGTGAAGACATACATATCCCGAACAACTTTAAAGGCCCGTTCCACTCTCTCGGAATCACCGAGAATCGGGGCCAGATCATTGGCGACCTCTTCAATATCAACTTCAGAGGCATTTCCTATCAATCCATTCAAAAATCCCATTTCAACTCCAATGCATATCAGTGAGTACCATAATCAAACAGTTGAAAACACATATCATCCTGTTCACATTCTTTCAAAAAAAGTGCAGCCCCTCTCATCACTCAACCCAGCTATATTCGGCGATCACATCGAGAAATTTCTTGAGCAAAGCCGTTTCATTCTTCTTTTTCCACAATGCGGTAATTTCCCACTGCGGCAGGTCACCAGAAATGGCTTTGAACACCACTCCCCCACGACACGCAGTGGCACTGGATGAAGGCACCAGGGCACAACCGAGACCGGTTGCGACCAAGGCGACAATGGATTGTTCAGTGTTGGCTTCCTGGACTATATTCGGCATGAACCCGGCCTTGTGAAAAGACCCAATCAACGAACGATACAATGCAGGCTGATTCATCGGCTGGAAGAAGACAAGGGGTTCCCCGTCGAGATCCTTGAGGGTGAGATCATCCCGGTCAGCAAAGTGATGCCCTTCAGGGACGGCCAACGCATAGGGTTCCCTCAAAAACAGCATTGAATTGAACCCGGACGTATCGTGCCCGAACAGACGCACAAACGCGATATCCAGCCGATCTCCCCGCAGCAACGGCAACTGCTCTTTGGTTGCCTGCGCGGAAAAATCAAGTCGAATATTCGGGTTGCGCTCCCGGAAAGTACGGATGGCCCGAGGCAGTCTCGACAATGAAGCAGGCCCGATAAACCCCACACTCAATTGTCCTTCCAGCCCTTTGGCCATGTCCTTGACACAGATGACTGCTTCCTTCAGCCGATCTTCCAGATCCTTGCACCGCCTAAGAAACTCCCTGCCCTCAGGCGTGAGCGAAACTCTGCGACTGGTTCGTTCAAGCAGCGTGACGCCAAGCTCTTCCTCAAGCCGCTTTATCTGTTGCGACAATGGCGGCTGGGCTATGTGACAGCGTTCGGCCGCCCGCCCGAAATGCAGTTCCTCTGCCACGGCAATGAAATATTTGAGTTGTCTGAGTTCCATGAACAAGACTTAATGCATATTGATCATCGTGTAAATATGTATTGGACATATCAATGCCACATTCCTAGTTTCCGTAAACAAACAAGGAGGCTTTCAATGCAGGGGAAGAATGTTTGTCAACTCTCCATTTCAGGAACCATTGTATTCACCATGCTGCTTGTTGCCGGACTTGCCATGGCAGGTCCGCCCAAAGAGGAAAGACTGATTTCCGGCGTTTCACAACCTGTCGGGCTGGTCAGGGATACCTGGGCCAACCTTTACTATGCCGACATGGACACCGGGCAGATATTCTGTCTCCCGCATGACGGCGAACCAACGCTCTATGCGACCATAGAAGGAGCCCCCACAGCACTGGCTATTGATACGGTACAGACGCTGTATATCGGCACGGAAACAGGAACGATATTCGCTGTATTACAGAACGGAAGCATGGTCGAAGCATACCATTGCCATGGCAGCGTAGCGGAGCTGAACCTTGATCGTGACGGAGGACTGGTCGTTTTTCTGAGGAACGGCACCATTCTCAGGGTCAACAGGGAACAACTCATACTGCATCAATAACCACACTTACAACAGGTGGAACAACCGCCCGGGGAGAGGGAATAAGTATGCCTCCCCGGGCATCGCTCTTGCATGATTTTGCCCTAGGAAAAATCTGCCATATCAGCAGGAGTATGACATGATACAATCAATTGGATACGATATGGTTGCAACGCCGGTGCAGTCCTTGAAAAACACTACGCAAGCCCCGGCAACGCAGGCGCAGTCAGGTACAACCGGCGACACGGTCACCATATCCAGCGAAGCCATGGCAGTGAGTAAGACTGCCGCCAACCTGAGTGCCCGAGGGCTCGACTCGCTGCCCGCCTTACTGACCGCACAGGAATTGGACGAACTTTCCGAGGATGTGCAAAGCCGCATAACCGCATTGTTTTTGGAAAACGACATTTCCACAGATCCGCCAGTAGAATTGACCGTGGATGAGCAGGGAGCCCTGCGCGTTAAGGGAGAGCATCCCAACAAGGACAAGATCGAACAACTGCTTGCGAACGAAAAAGAATTATCAAATGATTTCAGGCAAGTCGCTGCTACGACCGAAATCCATGAGGCAGGAGCCAGACATATCGAATTCATGAAGGCCTACGAACAAGACCCGGAAGCGGCTCTTATCCGGTTCAGCTATCTGTTTGACGGTAGGCCGGACGGAGAGCCGTTCAGCATGGTCATCGGCGCGAAAACCAAAGCTTAAGAGCGGGCACAGTATAGATCTAGAAACTCAGGTCGTGTGATTTCTTGGCAGCGGCCGCGGTTTTTCCACCCGCCTTCTTCCCGCTGAATATCTTGGGTTCCGCCTTTTTCACGAGCTTGGCGGCTTCGGCATTGAGCGGATTGCGATCCAGGGCGGCCTTGGCATTATTATAGACCTCGCCCCAATTGAGCTTCTTGAGATGCAGCTTGGCCAGACGCAGATACAACCCTTCGCTGGGACCGAGCCACCGCATGGCATCCTGTATGGTAGCCAGGGCTTTCTCGATCTCGTTCATACCTTCATAACTCAGGATGAGCGCATTGTAGGCACGGGAATCATTATTCTGCGATTCCAAGGCCTTTTTAAGGTAGGGAACGGCTTCGGGGAAAAGGCCGAAATGGGCCAAGCGGTTACCTATATCAGAATTGATACCCTCGATATCATTAAAGTATTCCGATATCTTCGAGTACAATTTACGGGCTTCGATCTGGTTATCGCCTTCAATGAGTTTGGCAGCCTTGATCAGGTTGTCATCCAGCACCATGAGCCGCTTTCTGAGTTTGGTGACACGCGCCTTCTCCATGGCCTCGCCCAGTTTCTTGTGCAACCGCATAAGGGTCTGGTAAAAGGCCCGCTCCTTCCCCTTCTGAAACTTGAGGCCGGCCGGAAAGAGCTTTTTGATCATCTTCATCTTGTTGAGGTCTCGCATGGCCTCGTCAAGGTGTGCATGAATCTCGAACTTCTCGGCACCGAAGACCTGGCTGATGGCCAGTCCCTTAATGGCGTTTGCCAGACACTCAAGCGTCTTCAGATAGTCGCTCTTCTTGGCATACGATCTGGCGCGTGCGATGTCTTCGCGAATTGCTTTTGCAGTCTGTGGTGTGGGTGACATGAGTACCGGTTTCCCAATGAGTAATACACGTGATTATGGCGTAAACTAATACAGTTATACAGTTTTCGCAAGTAGCCCCCCCCATCGGGCACCCCCTTTTGGCCAGGTGGATGATGATCAGTCTCCAATCCGGTTGACGGAACCCTGGCCAGCGGATAGCGTACGTCTTCAATTTACCCCTCCCATCCAATCACGTCAGGAGTCGCCTGTGAACATCTACCTTGCAGTTATCATAGCGTCCCTCCTCCTGTCGTGGCTGCTGGGAATACTCTCCGACCATCTCAGCGCAAAGGCCATGAAGCCCACGCCGCCCAAAGAATTTCAGGATGTCTTTGACGCCGCAAAATATGCGCAATCACAAGAATATACTCGTGCCTCCATGCATTTCTCCACGCTGACCGGCACATTCAACATCGTTGTCATCATCGCTGTCATTCTGTCCGGAGGCTTCAACTGGCTGGACATGCTCATCCGCTCGCTTGCATTCGGCCCCATGGCAACAGGGCTGCTGTATATCGGCGCTCTCGGCCTCATCAGCGGCGTCATGAGCCTGCCCTTCGAGGCATACCAGACCTTTGTTCTGGAGAACCGGTTCGGCTTCAACACCACCACACCGGGCACCTTTTTTCTGGACCGTTTCAAGGGAATGATACTGACCGCTCTTATCGGCGGTATCCTGGTGGCCGGGGTCCTGCTCTTCTTCCGCGAAACCGGTCCCTTTGCCTGGCTCTGGTGTTGGGGATTGGCCGTGACCGTGTCACTGGCGTTGACCTATGTAGCGCCCACCTGGATTCTGCCCCTGTTCAACACATTCTCTCCCCTTGAGGAGGGCGAACTGCGGACCGCGCTGGAACGCTACGCCGACAAGAACGGCTTTGAGCTGTCAGGCATCTTTGTCATGGACGGTTCCAAACGATCCACAAAGGGCAACGCCTTTTTCACAGGACTGGGCAACCGCAAACGCATCGCCCTTTTCGACACGCTCATCAAGGAGCAGACCACAGAAGAAATCGTTGCCGTGCTCGCCCACGAAGTAGGACACGCCAAACTCGGCCATATACGAAAACGTCTGATCACAGGTTTCCTCAAGACCGGTGCCGTGTTCTACCTCATGTCCCTGTTTCTGGATTCGCCAGGACTTTTTGCAGCGTTCGGCATGGAACACATCTCCAACTATGCGGGGTTGACCTTCTTTGTCCTGCTTTACACCCCGCTCTCCCTGGCCTTGTCCGTGCTCTCCAACATGGTCTCCCGCAAGCATGAATTCGAAGCCGACGCCTTTGCCGCCCACACCACTTGCGACCCCATGTCCATGATTTCGGCGCTCAAGAAGCTGTCCGCCAGCAACCTCTCCAATCTGACCCCACACCCGCTCACTGTCTGTCTGGAATACAGCCACCCCCCGGTACTCGCTCGGGTCAGGCGTCTGGCCGCGATCTGACAGACCGCGCACGGATGCTGTATTCTCTCACCCCTGTAGTGATGAGGAAAACGGACGAGGAAAACACCTTGCAGAACGGTACGAAAACGTCAGGAAAGCAGAGAACGATAAACGACCAAGTGAACTAACCGGCTGCTCGGGCCGCGACCTTGGCGGCCTCTTCAGCCTTGCCTTGTGCTTCCAGAGCTTCCACCAACAGATCCCAGTAGGCATCCTTGGCAGGCGCGAGCGCGGATGATTGTCGGGCGAGCACTTCGGCAATCTGCGGGTCCTCGCCCTGATCG
Source organism: Pseudodesulfovibrio sediminis (assembly GCF_020886695.1). Taxonomy (NCBI): domain Bacteria; kingdom Pseudomonadati; phylum Thermodesulfobacteriota; class Desulfovibrionia; order Desulfovibrionales; family Desulfovibrionaceae; genus Pseudodesulfovibrio; species Pseudodesulfovibrio sediminis. The sequence continues at coordinate 3,523,765 of NZ_AP024485.1, read as the reverse complement.
AGGTAGAGCTTGGCCAGCATATGCATGGCCTGATGGTCGTTATGATCGGCATTGAGTGCAAGATGCAAATATTCACGAGTTCCCTCGATATCACCCTGCTTGTAGGCCACCCGCGCCAACGGCCTGAGCACCATGCGCTCACCGCCCGGCTGCTCGGCAGCTTTCTTATAGTAATTGGTTGCCTTCTTAAGGTGCTTGGCATGCTCTTCGATGGACCCCAAACGCATGAGGGAATAGACATGCCCGGGTTCTGCCTTGAGGCACTTGCGGTAGGATGCTGCGGCACTCTTGAGGTCGCCCAGACGATGATTGGCCCATCCGAGGTTGTACAGGGCGAGCACGTCGTTCTTTTCCACTTTGACCACGGCCTCGAATTCATGCCGGGACTCTTCGAACCGGCCGAGTTGCCCGTAGCAAATGCCAAGTGAGTTACGGGCCAGCAGGTTGTTCTCATCGTCGAGCAGGGCCAGCTTGAATTCCTCGATGGCTCCATAGATATCGCCATCCATGAAACGACGATCTGCCGACAGGTTGAGGGATATCGAATCGAACACGGCCACACACGGTTCAGGCAGAAGCAAGGCGTGTTCTGATGCCTTGCGACAATTTTCGAGCATGTCGGCACGATCGAAATTGAGGAACGGATAACAAGAGGAACCTATAGCGACCCTGATCCCGAGCGTGTCTTTGGTGAATTTTTCGATCTCCAGCGTCCGCTCATTGAGCGTTTCCCGATCAATGTCTTCGGTGAAAAAGATCATGCCGTTGAGCCCGTGTCGACCACCGGTCGATGCTTCGCCAAAGACGCCCCGCGCCAACTTGGCCACCTGAAGCGCCATCTGATCCATGCTGTCCTGATACCCGTCGAGGTCTTCACCCGGCTGATCCAGAATACGGATGAGTGACAGGCCGAAGGTTTTCGGCTCAAGACGCGCTTTGGAAAACCAGGAAACAAACTCGCTGTATCGTAAAAGTTTGGTCAACGTATCAGTGCTGGGCATGGATTCGTCCGTTGCTTCTTCAAGGTCGGTAAACAGGCTTTCATCCCCGTCAATAAGTTTGAGTCGATCACCCGCGTCCACGGTCCAGCTAGCGTCTCCCAGATGCAGGACCTCTGCAAAGGCGATATCGTCCTGCACTTCCACAAGTACGACCTCGCCTTTATACATGGCTGGATAGCGCCCGGTAATGCGCTCATTTTCGGTGATGGTTTTGGAGGCAATCTGTCCCGACTTGGGCGTACGCACCAGAAAACGCTGGCCGACCTTTGCACCGGCGGTCTCACCTAGGGAGACGATCATTCTGTTCATGGGCAAAATTTCCAACACGCGTCCGCCCTTGCTGAGGATATCCGCATAGCCGAACACCCTGTTGCGGCCCTGATCCTTGGCCACCCCGACACCTTTGCGCGCCTTGCGTACAAGCATCCGGGCCTGTTCGGACGGGGTCCGCCTGAACTGGGCGCCCTCAAGCCCTTGCGGATAACAAACGTATCCGAGAGAGCCGGTGACGGTAATGGTGTCATTGGAGATTTCGTCAGTAAATGAAAGTTTGCTGAGGCCCGAACGGATGACTTCCGAAAGTTGGAAACAGGCATGCGGCTTGGCGTCCGGCACCAGAAAGGCGAACTTGTCGTTGGCAAACCGCGAAACGGTCGTATATTTCGGACAGACCATATTGAGCAACCGCCCCACTTCCGCGAGGATGTCGTCGCCGGTCAGATACCCATAGCGTTCATTAATGGGCTGAAATGTATCGAGGTCGAGAAAAAGCACACCAAAGGTCCCGGAAAAGGTCATGTCCGCATCACGCCCTTCCACCGAGGTCCGGCAGCTTCCTGCGGCGATACAGCTCTGCACCTGATCAATGGCCTGCTCCAGTTCCGAGAAAAAGAAATTGCGCGAGTAGAGTCCGGTGAGCGGGTCGGTGACTGCCTTTTTGTAGAGAGCGAGCTTCTCCAGCACTGAGCTTGCCAGGGCCATGATGTATTTGGGGGCCGTACTGGGCGCCTTGAGCCGAACACCTTTGGCGATGAAATAACAGAGCATCTGCCCTTGAAAGACCAGAGGAAGAATCAGTTCATTATCTTCTTTTCTGAACTCGGGCTCCGGAATCTCCTCGGTCTTCTGTCTGGGAAAAAACAAACTATAGGAGGTAAATGGGAGGAATTCGGCTATGGAATCCTTGATGGTATGCTCGAAATCAATCAGCTCCTGGGGCGTGAAAGAAATGGCCTCGTCCGCAAAGATGTCTTTTTTTGTCCTCATAATTCGGGAGGGTACAACGGAGGCAGGTTTTTCTCAAATGAAAGTTTGGCCTATGGAGCCCTTATTTTCCCTTCGCTGTCAGCGCACTCTCCCCACATGTGAAGAGAGGACGATCCACCCGAACTATATCAATACATCTTGATATAAACATTTTGTTTGACTCCCGGATACAAATCTGTCAGTTGTTCACCAGGATTAATACCAAATATGAATATTATTACCGACCCCATTGAGCTGCAACGCACCTGCCTGCAATGGCGCGCGCAGGGCCTGACCATAGGCCTGGTGCCCACCATGGGCTTTTTGCATGCGGGACATATGTCTCTCATGGCAACGCTCCGGCCCGAGTGCGACAGACTCATAACGACCGTATTCCTCAACCCGACCCAGTTCGGGGAAAACGAAGATTTGTCCAACTACCCGCATGACTTTGACGGCGATTGCGTCAAAGCGAAAGCCCAGGGAACGGACCTGCTCTTCGCGCCCAGTCCCGATGCCATGTATGCAGATGATCATGCTACCTGGATCGACGTGCCGGACCTCGGCAAAAACCTGTGTGGCGCGTCCAGAACAGGTCATTTTCGCGGTGTCTGTACTGTTGTGACCAAACTGTTCCAGTTGACCCAGGCCACCAAGGCCGTGTTCGGCCAGAAGGATTGGCAGCAGCTTGCCATCATCAAGCGCATGATCCGCGACTTGAACATGCCTGTGGAAATCCTCAGTCATCCCATTGTGCGGGAAGACGACGGCCTGGCTCTCAGCTCACGCAACGCCTACCTGACTGAAGAAGAACGTGCGGCCGCTCCAGCCATCCGAAAGGGCCTCCTGAAGCTGGCTGCCATGATCAAGGACGGCGAACGTGACGCAGCCAGCGCAAAGGCTGCACTGAAAGACGAATATGCATCCACCCTGCCCATGGGCAGCTCGGATTACATAGAGATCGTGGACCCCGACTCCATTGAGCTGGTGGAAACGATCGACAAGCCTGTGCTGGCCGCCGTGGCTATTCGCGTTGGCAAGGCACGGCTCATAGACAACATTTTGATCGAGGTTTAATCCATTGGCTCAACGATGCTTTTTGAGCGCCAAAATCCACGGCGCTTCCATCACCTGTGCGAACCTGGAATACCGGGGAAGCCTGTCCATCGACACCGCGTTGATGAAAACCGTGGGGATTCTGCCCTACGAACAGATAGATGTTTACAATATAGATAACGGCGAACGCCTGACCACATACGCGATTCCCGGGAAACCGGGAGAGATATGCCTGAACGGGGCTGCAGCCCATAAGGGTGAAGTGGGACAGCGGATCATCGTGGCCTCATACATGTGGTTGGATGAAAATGAGGCCAAGACCCGCAAACCGCGTGTCGTGGTCGCCGGCAAAAACAACACCGTCGATGAAATCCTCGAATGTGATCTCATTCAGGATTTTTAGACGAAAATTTACAGTAGCATCCCCCAAGGAGGGTACGCATGCAGATTGAAGGCAAATACCTGTTTACTTCCGAGTCCGTGACCGAAGGCCATCCCGACAAAGTCGCTGATCAGATATCCGACGCCATTCTGGACACCATAATAGGTCAGGACCCCATGGCTCGTGTTGCCTGCGAAACACTGGTCACCACCGGCATGGCATTCATTGCCGGTGAAATCTCCACCTCTGCCTACGCCGACTTCCCGGAGATCGTCCGCGCAACCATCAAGGACATCGGTTACAACTCAGCCGACAACATGGGCTTTGACTGGGAAACCTGCGCCGTCATCTCTTCCATTGACAAGCAGTCCCCGGATATCGCTCAGGGCGTTGATCGCCAGAAGCCCGAAGAACAGGGCGCAGGCGACCAGGGCATGATGTTCGGTTTCGCCACAAACGAAACCCCGACCCTGATGCCCACCCCCATCTACTATGCCCACCAGCTTTCCAAGCGTCTCACCGACGTGCGCAAAGAAGGCGTTCTCGATTACCTGCGCCCTGACGGAAAAACCCAGGTCTGCGTGGAATTCGACAACGGTAAACCCGTTCGCATCGACAACGTGGTTGTCTCCTCCCAGCACGCTGAGGGCGTCGAACTCGGCCAGCTTCAGGAAGACCTGCTGCGTGAAGTCGTCATGAAAACGCTGCCCGAAGAGTTGCTGGACGACAAACTCAAGTCCTACATCAACCCCACCGGCCGTTTCGTCATCGGTGGCCCGGTTGGCGACTGCGGTCTGACCGGTCGCAAGATCATCAACGACACATACGGTGGTGCCGGTGCCCACGGCGGTGGCGCATTCTCCGGCAAGGATCCGTCCAAGGTTGACCGCTCTGGAGCCTACATGGCTCGTTACGTTGCCAAAAACGTCGTTGCCGCCGGCCTGGCCGAACAGTGCGAAGTTCAGATCGCCTACGCCATCGGTGTTGCAGAACCCGTTTCCGTGGTCGTCTGCTCTCGCGGCACCGGCAAGGTCTCCGATGAAGCGCTGACCGCTGCCGTCAAGGAAGTCTTTGACATGCGTCCCTACTTCATCCTTGAGCGTCTGAACCTGCGCCGTCCCATCTTCCAGGCTTCCACCAACTACGGCCACTTCGGTCGTGAGCTGCCGGAATTCGCCTGGGAACAGACCGATGCCGTTGACGATCTGCGCACAGCCTGCAAGATCTAGTCGGTACTGACAGACAAATAGATACGCCCGGTTCAGCCTATGCTGGACCGGGCGTTTTTCATTGCATCAGCGCCATTGTGTCCAATCGTCGACGAACACCGTGTCAGATTGCGATCACTCCAGCATGCGCTCAGCTCGTATCCGATCAATCTCCTGACCAAACATATCGGCGAGAACCTGCCCACGTCTTCCCAACGTCTTGGAAAAAGCCAAATGGTACGCGACACGTTCCACGATAAAAGCGACCTTTACTCGTGAAAAACGACCGGACTCCTTCTTGTAGTATTCCATGGCCAGGGAATTCCCGATGGCGAATTGAATACGTCCCAGCAAAATCATATGACACAGGGTCTCACTATCTTTGACATAGGAGATCTTCTCTCCGAGGAGATCGTGTACCCCCTTGCCAAGGTAATACCCCCGTACAGCTCCGACGGAACTCGTCCCAATGTCCGACAATGTCCGTGGCACATAGGCATTTTTTGCATTCATGTAGAGGACAACGGCATCAGCAGTCTCTCCACTTTCGGAATAATAGAGATACTCTTCTCGGCTCGCATTTCGAAATACATCGATGATGGCATCTACAAAACCATACTTCACAGAATCAAGCGCACGGATGAAAGGCTGCCAGATGAAATGCGGTTCAACCCCGAGTCGCCTACACGCCTCACGCACGAGTTCTATCGATTGACCACGAGCCTCGCCGGCATCATTAATGTACGTCAACGGGGGAAAGTTCTCATAGACAAAACGCAACTCTTCCGCCCGCACCGAAACAGCGGAAAAGAGGATGAAGAAAAGAATAAAAGTGCCCACAGGACAAGACTTCACGGTCATAAGACAACCATGATGGAAGGGGATGCCCATGTCAATTGCATTAGCCTGCGGCCGCACACCAAAAAGCGGATACTTTCCCATGCCGAATTACACAGATTACAGACACAAACTACAACTGTTGACATGTCAACAAAGCTCCCGTACAAGCACTCTTCACCTCTCTACAGGAACGATGCACATGCTTGAATCAATAAAAAAACGCAGGATCAGCCTCGGCTATCGAATCAGCCGACTTTTCCGGATGAACACGTGCCTTCTCGACCAATGGACAAAAGGATTTTCAATGCATTGCGGGCAGATACCGTACATTATTTCCATTGTTGAAAAAGAAGGACTGACGCAGGAAGAACTGTCAACCACAGTCCATCTGGACCGAGGGCATACTGCGCGTATGTTGAAAACCATGGAGGCATCGGGGCTCATCAAACGCGAAAAAAATCCGGAGAACCGGAGACAGAAATTTGTGTATCCCACGACCAAAGGCAAAGCTCGTTACCAGGCACTCATGCCCGTGCTTTCCCGACACAATGCCGTCATGTTTCGCGGATTCTCAGCTGAAGAAAGAAATGCTGCCATAACCATACTTGATCGGGTCATCGCCAATGTTCAGAGCGAACTCGACGGAGAAAGAATATAATGATCTCGGAAAAAGAACGTACTGCCGGACTCTGGGCCATCACGATCACGCAATTCGCGTTGGTTTTCATGCTCTCATCAGTGGCAGTGGCCATTCCCTCACTGGGTGCGGAATTCGGCGCAACAGCCGCCCAACTCGGACTGGTCGAATCCGGCTATATCTCTGCCGTGGCCATGCTGCTCTTCCCGGTTACCCGACTGGCTGACATGATCGGTCGCGGATTCGTTTTTGTTCTCGGAGTCACCGTCTTCACGGTGTTCAGCCTGATCATCCCCCTGTCGCACTCCATTGAACAACTCAATGCCCTGCGCATGTTTCAGGGTGCCGGCGGAGCCATGATGGTCACCACCGGACTGGCAATCCTGGCCGATCTCTTTCCCGGACAGCGCCGCGCCATGGCCCTTGGGATAGCCTCTGCCGGAGTCTATGTCGGCTTGTCCGCAGGCCCGTGGCTTGGCGGTATGATCGCGACAGAAATGGGCTGGCGGGCAATTTTCTACATCGGCGCCGTCCCCTGTGTGCTCTGCCTGATCATGGTCATCTACGTGTTGCCGGTCAAACCCGTCCGCAAAAAATGTCCGCCCTTTGATTTCATCGGTGCGATCCTCTGTGCACTCGGCATGCTCCTGCTTGCGCAAGGCGGCTCGCACTTCCATAATATCACCGGCAAATCCATGCTCCTGGGCGGATTGTTGTCGTTGACGGCGTTTGTTTTCTGGGAACGTCGGACCAAGGCTCCATTGCTGGACATGACCCTGTTCAGCGAGAATCAGGCCTTTGCCCTTGGCAGCACCGTACAGTTCATCAGCTATGCTGCCACCTTCGGCATCACCTTTCTCATCTCCCTTTACCTGCAGGTGGCTCAGGGCATGACGCCCGGTCAGGCCGGGATGATCCTCATGGCCCAACCGATCATGCAGACCATATTCTCCCCTGTCAGCGGAAAGCTCTGCCAGCGCTGGGCTCCCCACAATGTCGCGACCGCAGGCATGGCCCTTGCCACGGTTGCCCTCGGAGGCGCTATTTTCCTCGAACAAGGTGCGCCGATCTGGTTCATCGCATTGGTGCTCGGAGCCTGCGGTACGGGGAACGCCATATTTGCCACAGCCAATACTGCGGTCATCATGGATGCTGTCGAAAAAGAGCATTACGGCATCGCCTCCGCCATGGTGGCAGGTATGCGTACCACGGGCATGACCGTCAGCCTGGTGTTCATCAGTGCCGTGCTGGCCACCATGGTCGGCCCTACCGCCCTTCATGCAAAAGACGCAGACCTCTTTGTTCACGCCATGAACGTCTCATTCATCGCACTGACGGCAATCAGCGCGCTGGGCATTCTGCTCTCGGCACGGGCCAAGATACGACAACGCAAAGCGGTGACATCGAGCCGCTCATAGAGGAGCGTTCCCGCATCAGCAGATGCAGCTGTCCTCACGGCTCATGTCGACGCAGAGAATGCGATGGCGGCCGCTGCTCTTGTGGTAGAAAACATGGGAAATGGTCGTGCACAGGTTGCCCGACGCCAATGAGATATAAGGCTGTGTGGTGAACTTCTCCAGTCCGGCCTGTATGGGAAGAAAATATTCCTTGAGCGAATGATCCATGCCAATGGCAGCGGGTTCATAGAGAAACCGCTTGCTCGTTTTAAGCCGTGTCGGATCACAGATGGTGTCAGAGATCTGGTTCCCTTTCATATCGAGGACATACAGACATTCCACGTTGTCGTAGGTCTCAATGAATCCGGACAGGTTTTTGCCCATATCCTTGTAGGGACTTTCGGCCAACTCCTGACACATGGTCAACACTGTCAGATGATAACTGGAGTACAGCCGCTTGTCGTCGGCAATCTGCTGTGTCCGGTTTTCGCGATGCTTTTCGGCCAGTGCATCCACTTTGGACGCCATGCCGGGCACCGCATCCAGACCCGGAGCAGGTCGAGCGAAATAGTATCCCTGAAACACGTCCACACCATTGGAGAGCAGACACATGGCTTCCTCGGCGCGTTCTACGCCTTCAGCCAGCACCAGACATCCCAGTCGGTTGGACATCTGCACAAAGCTCCGTACCACTTCGATCTTGTGAAAATGCTTGTCCACATTGCTGATGAGCGATCGATCGAGTTTGATGACGTCGGGCTTGAGCGTCGGGATACGATCCAGATTGGAGAATCCGGCTCCGACATCATCCAGGGCAATAAGAAAATCGTGCTTGCGATAGAATTTGACAAAGGCCATGAGCGCATCCATGTCATCACACTGCGATTCAATGATCTCGATGATAACCGAATTCGGGCTAATGCCACACCGGTTCACCAAATTGAGAATGTGATTGGAGCCTCGGGTCTCTTCGTTTATGCAGGTAGCGTCCATGTTCATGGAGAGCATGACACTTTTGTCTCTTCGGTGGAGGGCGGCGAATGCTTCGACTGCGTTCGTTCGGCAAGCCCGGTCCAGTGCGAGCCGGGATGCCTTGTCCCGGGCTTGCTCGAACAGCAGAGTAGGAGGTATAATCTCTCCGCTTTGAGGGTCGAATCCTCTGCTCAGAGCCTCCAGCCCGACAACGGCCTTCCGCTTGAGGGAAACCTGGGGCTGAAAGTGAGTAAGAATAAACCTATTCTTAATGATCTCTTCTATATCGGGCACTGTGGTCAACACGAAAATTTCCTCTAGATCATGTGGGTTGGTGTGTTGGTTTCCGTGCCTGATTCGTTCTCGAAACAAGACCGGGGCGGTGGTGTGTGGTCACCGCCCCGGTACGTATATGTTTTCGCAATCCAGGATTAGAGGATTCCGTCCTCACCGGTCCTGATACGCAGCGCTTTGGCAAGTTCGGTGACGAAGATCACGCCATCGCCTTCCGAGCCGGTGGCTCCTGCGCTTTTGATTGCTTCGAGAGCCTTGTCCTCGAATTCATCGTTGACGCCGATTTCGATACGAACCTTCTTGAGCAGGTTCACTTCCATCTGGACACCGCGGTAGGTTTCCGTGAATCCTTTCTGACGGCCCGATCCCAGAATGTTGGTCACGGACATGGAATAGATTTCCTTGGCGTAAAGGGCCTGCTTCACGTCGTTGAGCTTTTCTGGCCTGATGTATGCTATGATGAGCTTCATTTTCTTGATCTCCTTGAATGATCTCTTATTCTGTTCTTTGTTCAGCTTCTTGCAAGCTGTTCAAAATGGTTCGGGTACACAATGGTTGTTCAATTCAGGGCCGATTCCTGATCTCTTTTCATGAGAGTTGTCATAGTTGAACAACAAGCACTCTGGCCATCTTCAACAATGCTGCCTACTCGTTAGAGAAGAGCTGGAATCCGTTGTAGGACTCGGAACCATGTTCTGCGATATCCAGACCCTTGAGCTCTTCTTCCTTGCTCACGCGGAGGCCGAAGATGCCCTTGACGAGAGCCATGAGGATGTAACCTGCACCGAATGCCCAAACGAAGATTGCGCCTGCACCGATGAGCTGTACGCCGAGCTGAGCCACGCCGCCGCCGTAGAAGAGGCCGCCGTCAGTGTTGAACAGGCCACAGGCGATGGTACCCCAGGCACCGCAGACGCCGTGGACAGAAGAAGCACCGACCGGATCGTCGATCTTCAGGACCTTGTCGATGAATTCAATGGCCAGGACAACCAGGACACCAGCGATCAGACCGATGATGATGGAACCGACGGGGGAAACCGTGGCACAACCGGCGGTGATACCGACCAGGCCAGCCAGGGCGCCGTTCAGGGTCATGGAGATATCAGGCTTGCCGAAACGCATCCAGGCGAACATCATTGCGCCGAGCACGCCGCCACAAGCAGCCAGGGAAGTGTTTACAGCGATGAAACCGATGCTGCCGTCAGCAGTGGTGGTGGAACCGGGGTTGAAACCGAACCAGCCGAACCAGAGGATGAAAACACCAAGGCTTGCCAGGGGAATGTTGTGACCGGGAATGGCCTTTGCTTTGCCGTCTTCGGTGTACTTGCCGATACGGGGGCCGAGAACCAGGGCGCCAGCCAGGGCGATCCAGCCACCAACGGAGTGAACAACAGTGGAACCGGCGAAGTCACAGAAGCCGAGACCTTCCAACCAGCCAGCGCCAGTGTCGCCCAGCCACAGCGAACCCCAGGCCCAGTGGCCGGAGATGGGGTAGATGATGCCGGTCACGACGATGGATACGAGAATGTAGCTGGAAAATTTGGTGCGTTCAGCCATACCACCGGAAACGATGGTAGCTGCAGTTGCGGCAAACACGGACTGGAAGAACCAGAAGGTGTAAGTCCAGGGAAGATCAGCTTCGCTGACGCCGCCCAGTGCGTAACCGGAGGTGCCGAGGAACCCGCCGGCATCAAGGCCGAACATCAGAGCAAAACCGAACAGGAAAAAGCAGATGGAACCAACGGAGAAATCCAGGAAGTTCTTCATCATGATGTTACCGGCGGATTTGGCGCGAGTAAAACCGGCTTCAACACAACCGAAACCTGCCTGCATGAAGAAGACAAGGATACCGGCAATCAGTGTCCACAGAACATTACCATGGAACTGAGACAGAGTTTCCACTTCTTCAGCATAAGCAAAAGTGGGGGCAAGGGCTGCTGCCAAAGTGGCTACGCCGATGGCGAGCCTCTTGGAAACATGGGTCGGGGACTTTCTCAAATACATTTCAATACTCCTCTTTGAATGGAATGCGTTTCTAACCTGCCTCCCTTCTATCAAGACCCGTGCCAAACTCGTTTTTTATTGCTATTAGTGTAAAAATCCTCAAAACAGTGCATTTTAGACCAATGTTTTTTTACAATTTTGCAATAAATTACATTTTTGAAGTATCCAAATTAGTCCAAAATTGTCAATTTTACAAAAAATGTCAAAAAGAGATAAAGATGACCGCCGGTCACAAGAATATATAGTAATATACTCTATCCGTCCGAATTTGCTGCGATTTTTTTTGTTGACAGAATATCCGTCAAGGTATAGCGTCTGTCTCCATGATGAACACAACTTCCTCCAACGCATACTTTTCCAACTATTATTTTGGATATTGGTTTAGCCGCGCTCGCGGGCTTGGACGAGGTGCTGTGTAACCAAATGGTGGATTACGAAAGCAGATAAAAACCTCTTCAAGGGCCGCGGGCGAAAGCCGGCGGCCCTTGTTTTTTATCCGCCGGCCTGAGCCACTGCACCTTGAAGACAACCTTGAAGGAGAGAGAGCATGCATATCGGTAAAGCAATCAGACTGGAAAGAATCATCAATCGGAACACAGGCAGGACCATTGTTGTACCCATGGATCACGGCGTGACTGTCGGCCCCATCGAAGGGCTTGTGGACATGCGCGAGGCCGTTGGCAAGGTCGTGGACGGCGGAGCCAACGCCGTCATCGAACACAAAGGGCTTGTCCGCTGCGGCCATCGCGCCCAGGGCAAGGACATCGGACTCATCGTCCACCTGTCCGCTTCCACCACCCTGTCCCCCTTCCCCAACGCAAAATCTCTGGTCGCCAGTGTTGAAGACGCCATGCGTCTTGGCGCAGACGCCATTTCCATCCACTGCAATCTTGGTGATGAAACCGAAGCCGCCATGCTCAACGATTTCGGCAAGGTCGCATCCGACGCCGCCAACTGGGGCATTCCGTTACTGGCGATGGTCTACGCACGCGGCCCGAAAGTCTCCGACGAATACAACGTTGACGTTGTCGCCCATTGCGCCCGTGTAGGTACAGAGCTCGGTGCCGATGTGGTCAAGGTTCCCTACACCGGCGATATCGATACATTCAGCCATGTCTGCGACGCCTGCTGCGTTCCGGTGGTCATTGCAGGCGGCCCGAAACTTGACAGCACCGAAGCATTCCTTCACATGGTGCATGATTCCCTTGAAGCAGGCGGAGCTGGCCTGTCTGTTGGTCGCAACGTCTTCCAGCATGAGAATCCCACTCGTCTTGTCGAGGCTCTGAACATGATCGTACATAATGACGAGACCGTAGAAGCCGCCCTCAACCATCTTAATGGATAATGGAATAACCATGAAAAAAGTCATTTTCAAATCCGTCCCCTTTGACAAAAACCTCGTCACCCTGGCGCTGGAATCCGGCGTGGACGCCATTATGGTCGAAAAAGATCAGGTCGCTGCCGTCAAATCCCTGAGCAAGGTGAAAACCATCACCCCGGAAGACATGCCGGTGGTGGAGCTGAAGAAAAAATCCGACGAGGATATTGCCATCAAGGGCATCAAGGAAGGCAAGGACGTCGTCCTGAAGAAAGGCTGGGAGATCATCCCGGTGGAAAACATACTGGCTCAGGTTGATACGTTGGCGCTGGAATGCGAATCCCTTGACCGCGCCATCCTGGCTGCCGGCATCCTTGAGCGTGGCTGCGACACCATCGTGGTCCTGCCCGAAGGTGCCGCCGATCTCAAACAGATCGTCTCCGAACTCAAACTCTCCCAGGGCACCATGGATCTGCAAGCCGCCACTGTCACCGAAATCGAATCCACCGGCCTCGGCCACCGTGTATGCGTGGACACCATCTCCATATTAAAGAAAGGCCAGGGTATGCTCATCGGCAACTCCTCCGCCTTCTCTTTCCTGGTCCACGCCGAAACCGAATCCAACCCCTATGTGGCTGCCCGTCCCTTCCGCATCAATGCGGGCGCGGTGCACGCCTATGCCCAGATGCCCGGCGACAAGACCACCTATCTTGAAGAGCTGGCCTCGGGAGACGATGTCCTCATCGTGGGTGCCGACGGCGCGACATCCCTGGCCACTGTGGGCCGCGTAAAAGTGGAAATCCGCCCCATGCTGCTCATCAAGGCGGAAGTGAAGACGCAGGAAGGCGTCAAGACCGGACAGGTGTTCCTGCAAAATGCCGAAACCATCCGCGTTGTCAGCGACAAGGGCGAACCGGTCTCGGTGGTCTCCCTCCAGGTCGGTGACAAGATCATGGTCAAGACCGATGAAGCCGGCCGCCACTTCGGCATGCGTATCACAGAGGAAATCAAAGAGGGCTAGTCCCCTTCTTTCGGAGATAGTCATGACTGATAAAGACAAGACAGACATACCGGATCTCAGCGAGCTGCGAGTCGAGATCGATTCCCTCGACAAACAGATCGTGGACCTGCTCAACAAGCGGGCCGAGGTGAGTCTCGGCGTGGGCCGCTACAAGGCCGCCAACGACGAACCCATCTACAAGCCCTTTCGTGAACAGGAAGTCATGGACAAGATCGCGGACTCAAGCCCCGGGCCGCTCCCGGACAAGCATCTGCGCACGATTTACCGTGAAATCATGTCCTCATCCCGCCACCTGCAACGCCCGGAACGAGTGGTCTACCTCGGGCCGGAAGGCACGTTTTCCTACTTTGCCGCCATCGAGCACATGGGGTCCGCGGCCTCGCTGACGCCCAAGGCCAACTTTGAGGAGATCTTCCGGGCCGTGGCCGAAGAAGGCGCCGAACTCGGTGTAATCCCGCTCGAAAACACCATTGAAGGCACTGTGGGGCAGGTGGTTGACCTGTTCATGAAATACAAGGTCTACATCCAGGCGGAAGTCTTCAGTCGCATCAGCCATTCACTCATATCCAACGCCGAAAACGTGGAAGACGTGGAAGTGATCTACTCACATCCGCAACCGCTCGGACAATGCCGGGACTGGATCAGAAACCATCTCCCCAACGTGCCGACCATTCCCATGGAATCCACTGCCGAGGCAGCCAAGGTCGTGGCGGGCAAAAAAGCTGCCGCCGTTATCGGTCATCTCAAACTGGCGGACATGTATGGCATGAACGTGCTGGCGCAATCCATTGAGGATCTGCCCGACAACTGGACCCGGTTCCTGATCATCGGCGCATCCCCATCGCAGGAAGACAGACGGGACAAGACCTCCATACTCTTTACCCTGCCCGATCGCCCCGGTGCTTTGGCCCGTGTGTTGACCACCATGGCGCACCAATCCATCAACATGTCCAAACTTGAATCCCGCCCGTTCAAGGGTGAGAAATGGAAATATGTCTTTTTTGCCGATCTGGCCTGTGATCTGGGCGGCGAAAGATATGAAGACGTACTCGAAGATATCAGGGACCAGTGCCAAACGCTGCGCGTGCTCGGGACCTACCCCACTCAGGAGGAACGATAATGTCCAAGACACCCATCGTCATCAATGCACCGGCCAGTAAATCCTTGTCTCACCGCACCCTTATCGCGGCGAGCCTCGCCAACGGCATATCCGAAGTCTCATCCATTCTGGATTCCGACGACATCACCCGCACCCGCGGCTGCCTGACGGCATGCGGTGCGCAGATTGATGAAAAGGACGGCAAACTCATCGTCACCGGCATGGAATCCGGGCCTAAAGGCGGCAACGCCGATGGCAAACACAAAGACGAAGCACCGCACGAACTTTTCATGCACGAATCCGGCACCACCTGTCGTCTCATGACGGCCGTGGCCGCCGCCGGACACGGAACATTCAAGGTCCACGGCGCACAGCGCATGCACGAACGCCCCATGGCGGAACTGGTCAAGGCGCTGGGCAACCTCGGATCGACCTTTGAATATGCGGAGAAAGAGGGGTTCCTCCCCTTTGTCATGACCAGCAAGGGCTACACTGGTAAAAAAGTGGAAATCACCCTGGAAGAAAGCAGCCAATACCTCTCCGGCCTGCTCCTTGGTGCGCCCTTGGCTGATCATGAAACCGTCATCTCCGTGGTCGGCAAAAAAGCGGTCTCCTGGCCGTATGTCGCCCTGACGCTCCGCATCATGGAGGATTTCAAGGCGGGCTTCACCGTAGAAGTCAAGGAAGGCAACGCATGGCAGGCCGTGCCGTGGCGTTCGGTCAAGAGCGCGACTCCCAACAAGATTCGCTTTGTTGTCCAGCCTACCGGCTACGACGCCACCGACTACCGCGTGGAAGGCGACTGGTCCAACGCCAGCTATTTCCTGGCCGCCGGTGCCGTGGGAAAACGCCCGGTGCTGATCAAGGGGTTGGCCGCAGATTCGCTTCAGGGAGACCGCGCCATCATGGACATCCTGAGCCAGATGGGCGCATCCATCAACGTGACCTTTGAAGGCATACTGGTGGAACCAAGCACTCTGCGTGGCGTAAACGTGGACATGGGCCGCTGCCCGGATCTGGTCCCCACCGTGTCCGTGGCCGCCGCATTCGCGTCCACCCCCACGACCATCACCAATGTGGCTCACCTGCGCATCAAGGAAACGGACAGACTCGCGGCGTGTGCCACCGAAGTGGCCCGCACGCAGGCCGAAACCGAGATCGTCGAAGACTCGCTCATCGTCCGTCCCGGGCGCCTGCCCAAGGGGCGTGAAGTGGATTTCACCACCTACGGCGACCACCGTATGGCCATGTCCATGTCCATATTTGAACTGGGCGGCATCAAAGTCGGCCTTGACAATCCGGCCTGTGTCGGAAAGTCTTTCCCCGGCTTCTTTGACGAATGGAAAAAAATCGTCGACTAGAGTGAACGAGTAATGACAGTCGAAGGCATCAATAAAATCGCCATCGTGGGCGCACGCGGTCAGATGGGTGGTCTCTTTTCAGGAGACTTCACCCGGCTCGGCTGCGAAGTTGCGGAACTGGGGCGTCCCTATGCGGACGACGCTGTTCGCGCCGCTCTCACCGATTGCGATCTGCTCATGATCAGCGTGCCGGTGACGGCCATGGACCATGTCCTGGAGATCATGGTGCCGCATATGGACGGAAAAACCATCCTCTGCGACGTCGGCAGCGTGAAAGAGCTGCCCATCAAGGCGATGCTCGAACACTACGACGGCCCTGTCGTGGGCACCCACCCACTCTTCGGACCAATCATCCCCGAAGGCTTCGAACCCAAGGTGGCGATCATGCCGGGCCGTGAGAGCGACGCCTCCAGCGCTGACAAGGTCACTGCGCTCATGCAGGCCTGCGGGTACACCTGTTTCGATTCAACTGCCGAGGATCATGACCGCGCCCTGGCCTTTATCCAGGGACTCAACTTCACCTCCACCGTGGCATTTCTGGCCGCGGCCCGGGATGTTGACGGCATTGAGCATTTCGTTACCCCATCCTTCAAGCGAAGGCTGGATTCGGCGGCCAAGATGATGACGCAGGACACGGAACTGTTTGAGGTCATCTCCGAAGCCAACCCATACTTGCAGGAAGTCAACCGCAAGTTCATGTCCTACCTCAGCCTGGCGGCTGGCGGCGATCTCGAGCTGCTTGCCGACCGCGCTCTGTGGTGGTGGCGTAACGACGAATCATATTAATAGGGTGCGGCTTTATTGCCTGGCACACGATTACGATTGTAACCGAAGCCGCACCCCCCACAGGGTGCGGTTTCATTTTTTTGAGGAGAAGAACGATGAATGGTACGTGAAAGAAATCTGAAAACAGGAAGAAGATCAAGGGATGGCAAGTCATCCCAAGGCCATATAATTAAGCCTAACAAGTTGACACGGTTCGATTTTCGACAGTGATGAAAGCAACAGGCAGACGGAAAGTTCTCCCTGACGCGAAGGCATACGCCTTCAAGCACAGCAACAAACTTAACAAACACTCTCGAAATCCGGGTCAACGCACACAAGGATATACAAAATGAAAACTATCTCATTGACGCAGCACGGCAAATGGTTGCCAGCCGACGTCCAGACCACCATCTCCCTTTACATGGGACTGGTGGGAGACCAGCCCGGCATTCTGCTGGAATCGGCAGAAGTGGACGGGCGTCTCGGACGCTATTCCCTCATCGCTTTCGACTACCGCCTCATGCTCCACCCCGTGGACGGCAAGCTGATGGTCGAGGTTCAGGACGAACGACTCGCCCCGCTCAAAGAACTGGAGGGCATGGAGTACCTCACCGGTCTCCGAGAAGTCGTCAAAACACTTTCCATTGAACAGGACACCACCGGCAGCAATGCTCGCGACGGCTTACCCGGTTTCACACGCGGCCTGTACGGCTACTTCGGCTACGGCGTGGCCGGCATGTTCGAACGCAAGCTCAAGGAAGCCTGCAAGCCCGCTGACGCCGAGGCCTGCCTCGTCCTCCCCGGCCAGATGGTGCTGTTTGATCACCTGCGTCATTCCTGCTGCTACTTGAGCCTTGATGAAGGCGCGACCCCCATGCCCGCTCCCATTCAATGGGGCGGCGACCTGACCGCCCCCGAGGTCGGTAAACCCACGGTCCATCCCGGCAAGGAAGAATACATGCGCGGCGTCGAGCGGTGCAAGGAACTCATTGCCGAGGGCGAATGCATCCAGGTGGTTCTGTCCACCCGGTTTACGGTGCCCGTCCCGGATGAACCATTCAAGATTTACCGCCGCCTGCGACAGGCCAACCCCTCCCCGTTCATGTTCTACATGAAATTCCCGGACTGCACGTCCATGGGCAAGACCTGCGGCACCACCCTGATCGGCTCCTCGCCCGAAATGATGGTCCGCTCCACCGCCGGACAGCTTGAAGTCCGCCCCATCGCGGGCACCCGCTGGAGAGGCGATACGGAAAAGGAAGACATCCGACTGGCAGAAGAACTACTGGCCGATCCTAAGGAGCGGGCCGAACATGTCATGCTCGTGGACCTGGGCCGCAACGACCTTGGGCGCATATCAAAACCCGGCACAGTGACAGTTGAAAAGTTCATGAATGTCGAACGGTTCTCTCATGTCATGCACCTCACATCCTATGTTGAAGGCGAGCTGAAGGATGATCTGGACGCCTTGGACGTGCTCCAGGCCACCTTCCCGGCAGGCACCCTTTCAGGCGCACCCAAAATCCGGGCCATGGAGATCATCGCCGATCTGGAACCCCAGGAACGTGGGCCGTACGGCGGCTGCATCGGCTGGCTGGGACTGGACGACGGGGTGGTCAACCTCGACACGGGTATCACCATCCGCTCCATGTGGATTCGAGACGGCATCTGCCATTGGCAGGCAGGAGCCGGAATCGTCTATGATTCCAACGCCGAATCCGAATGGAACGAATGTCAGAACAAGGCGCGCGTGATTCTGGAAGTCATCACCGGCAAGGGAGGCACCGATGTTTTTGCTGATAGATAATTTCGATTCCTTCACCTTCAATCTGGTGCAGGCCTTCCAACAATTGGGAGCTGATCCGATGGTCATTCGCAACGACCGGGAGACGGTCCTCGATCTGGCCCAGAGCGGCGAGCTTGAGCGCGTCTGCCTGTCGCCCGGCCCGAGCAATCCGCAGAACGCGGGTTTCTGCCTGGAGTTCCTGGCAAAGTTGCCCAAGAACACCCCGGTGCTCGGCGTCTGCCTTGGGCATCAGACCCTCGGCCATTTTGCCGGAGCACCGGTGGAACGCGCCGAGCGGATCATGCACGGCAAGACCTCCGAGGTGTTCCATGAAGGCCAGGGAGTCTTTGCCGGTCTGGACTCGCCATTCACGGTCTGCCGGTACCACTCGCTCATCGTTCCGGCAGAAAAGGCGGCTGACAAGCTCGATGTCACGGCCCGCACCCTACAGGGTGAGATCATGGGCATTCAGTACAAGGACCGTCCATGGCACGGGGTACAGTTCCACCCGGAATCCATCCTCACGCCCGACGGACCTAAACTGCTCCAGAACTTCCTGAACATGAAAGGATAGACCATGACAATAGCTGAAATACTTGAAATAATAGCAACAAGAACCCCGCTGAATGACGAACAGGCAGACTTCATGTTCACCGAACTCATGAGCGGCAAGATGTCTGAAGCACAGACCGGCGCCTTCCTCATGGGCCTGCGCGCCAAGGGTGAAGACTCCACCGATCTGGCTGCGGGCGTCCGCGCCGGAGTGGCCCACGCGGTCAAAATCCCCGGGTTTGACGGCAGCTCGACAGAGCCTGTCATCGACACCTGCGGCACGGGCGGCGACGGTCAGTGCAGCTTCAACAACTCCACGGCAGTCTCCCTGTTCCTGGCGGATATGGGCTACACCGTGGCCAAACACGGCAACCGCGCCCTGTCTTCTTCCTGCGGTTCGGCCGATGCCCTGGAAGCCCTCGGCATCCCGCTGGACCTCACCCCGGAACAGGCAGCCAACGGTCTGGCAAAGTACCACTTCGCCTTCCTGTTTGCGCCCGCCTATCACCCGGCCTTCAAATACGTCATGCCCGTGCGCCAGCAACTCGGCATCCGCACCCTGTTCAACTTCATGGGCCCGCTCCTGAATCCGACGCGTCCCTCGCACCAGCTCCTGGGCGTGGGCGATCCGGAAAAACTGCATCTCATGGGTGAGACCCTGCTCCTGACCGGCGTTGAGCGGGCACTCATCTTCTCGGGCGCAGGCGGCTTTGACGAGCTGACTACCTGGGGCGTGAACCGCGGATATGTCATCGAAAACGACACCATTGAGAAAGTCTCGGTCAATCCTGAACGCCTTGGTTTCAAGCCCCACGCCCCCGAGGATGTACGTGTGAACGGCAAGGAAGATGCCGTGGCCAAACTCCGGGATATCCTGGCTGGCAAGGGTCCCCAGGCCATGATGGACATGGTGGCCCTGAATCTGGCAGGGTGCCTCAGCTTACTGAACAAAGGCACCATGAGCGAATGCGCTGACATTGCCCGCGACGTCGTGAATCAAGGACTACAGAAAGGAATCCCCTATGCTCAATAAATTCAGAGAAGCCAAGCAGCTCGAAATAGAGAGCCTGCGCAAGGACTTCGTCGAAGGCCGCATCCCGGCCGTATACTCGGGCAATCGCCCCTCTTTCGTCGACGCCATCAAGGCCAAAGGCCCCGGCGCCATCATTGCGGAGTTCAAACCGGCCAGTCCGAGCAAGGGTATCCTGCGCGAAAACATCAACCCGATGGATTTCGCAGAGGACTACGCCAACAACGGTGCGGCTGCCATCTCCGTGCTGACCGAGCACAAGTACTTCAGCGGCACCCCGGATTTCCTCTTCATGATGAGCAATCCCGGCATTCCCCTGCTGCGCAAGGACTTCATCTTCGATCCGCTTCAGGTGGCCATGACGGCCTCCAGCCCGGCCTCTGCCGTACTGCTCATCGCCCGTATGTGCGATGACGTCGACCACCTGAAACAGCTCATCGATATCGCACGCATGCCCGGTCTGGCACCCGTGGTCGAGGTATTCGACCAGGCAGACCTCGACATGGCCCGCGAAGCCGGTGCCGACATCATTCAGGTGAACAATCGCAACCTCGACACCCTTGAGATCTCCCTGGATCAGGGTCGTCACTTCATCAAGCAAAAGCAGGATGACGAACTGTGGATCTGCGCAAGCGGCGTATCCGAACGCGCACAGGTAGAAGAAATGGCCAGCCTCGGCTTTGACGCCATCCTTATCGGGACTTCCCTCATGGAGGCGGAGAACCCCGGCGAAAAGCTGGCCGAACTCACAGGAGCCAAGTAACATGCCCCGCCCACTCGTCAAGATCTGCGGCATGACCCGCATGCAGGATGTCGAACTCTGCGTCGAACTCGGCGCAGACCTGCTCGGTTTCATCTTCCATCCGAAAAGTCCACGAAATGTGGACCCAGACTTTGTGGCCTCGGTCAAGACCGGTGTAACCAAAGTGGGCGTGTTCGTGAACCAGACGGCCAAAGAAGTACTCGACATCATGGAGCGGTGCGGCCTGCACGCGGCACAGCTTCACGGTGGACAGGACAGTACCTTCTGCTGGCAGGTGGGAGCCGATCGGGTCATCCGAGCCTTCTGGCCTAGCACCTACGCCTCATCGGCAGCGCTGGCACGCGACCTGGATGACTACTCCGAAGCCTGCGGGCATTTCCTGCTGGACGCTGGCAATACGGGGCAGGGCGGTACTGGCCAGACTATTGATTTCGGCATACTCCAAGACATTGAAATACAAACACCTTGGTTTCTTGCCGGCGGATTAGGGCCACACAACCTGAAAGCCGCCTTGGCCCTCAACCCTCCAGGGCTGGACATCAATTCCGGCGTGGAGCAGGCACCGGGCATCAAAGACGAAAACAAGCTGCGCGAGGTCTTCGACATCATCGCAGCCAATGAATAAGGATTTATCATGAAGAAAGGTTATTTCGGCGATTTCGGAGGCCAGTTCATCCCCGAACTGCTCATGCCGCCACTCATCGAGCTTGAAGAAGCCATGAAAACCATCCTCCCCAGTGAGGAATTCCAGACGCGCTTCACCGCAATGCTCAAGGAAAACATCGGCCGCCCCTCAGCCATCACATACTGCCCCAACCTCTCAAAGGACCTCGGCCTGGACCTCTGGCTCAAGCGCGAGGATCTTAACCACTCTGGCGCACACAAGATCAACAATACACTGGGTCAGGGCCTGCTCGCCAAGATGATGGGCAAGGAAGTGCTGCTGGCCGAGACCGGCGCAGGCATGCACGGCGTTGCCACCACAGTGGCCGCAGCCATGCTCGACATGAAGGCCGTCATCTACATGGGCGCCACGGACGTGGTTCGGCAAGAGCCCAACGTCAACCGCATGCGGCTCATGGGCGCTGAAATCGTCTCTGTCGAATCCGGCACCAAAACGCTGAAGGACGCCATCAACGAGGCCCTGCGCCGTTGGCTCGCCGACCAGGAGAACACCCACTACTGTTTCGGCACCGCAGCCGGACCGTATCCCTTCCCGGAGCTGGTCCGCGAATTCCAGCAGATCATCTCCAAGGAAGCACGCCAGCAGTTCATGGACCGCAACGACGGCGACCTGCCTGACGTGGTCGTGGCCTGTGTGGGCGGCGGTTCCAACGCCATCGGCATGTTCCACAACTTCGTGCCCGACGAATCCGTCAAGATCGTGGGCGTCGAGGCCGCTGGCACCGGCGAACCCGGTTGTGATGATTCCGCACCGCTGGATCACGGCACCGACGGTGTACTGCACGGCATGAAGACCAAGCTGTTGCAGACCGAGGAAGGACAGATTCTGCCCTCCCACTCCATCGCCCCCGGCCTGGATTACCCCGGTGTCGGCCCGGAACACGCGCACCTGCAGGACATCGGCCGTGTGGATTACACGACCATCAATGACAGTCAGGCCATCAACGCCTTCAAAGTGTTGTCCCAGCGCGAAGGGATCATCCCGGCACTGGAATCCTCGCATGCCGTTGCCTACGCCATCGAGAACAAGGACAAGCTGCAAGGCAAGTCAGTGCTCGTGTGTCTGTCAGGACGTGGAGACAAGGACCTCGGCATCCTGGACCAGATTTTGTAGGAAAGCCTCCGGCAACTCAAGAACCTTTTGGCGCGCTTCGCGTCGTCAACGATACTAAAGGGGTACATAATGAACCCAATGCAAATAAAGATAGAAAAAGCAAATAAACAAGGGAAAGTTGGCCTTATTCCCTTTCTTCCCGCAGGCTTTCCCAATCGGGAACAGTTCTGGAAGGAATTGGAGGAACTGGACAACGCGGGCGCGTCCGTCATCGAGATCGGCATGCCCTTTTCCGACCCTGTGGCCGATGGGCCGGTAGTGGAAAAGGCGTCCCTAAAATGTCTGGATGACGGCATCAACCTCGCCTGGATTTTCGATGGTCTCAAGGAGCGCAAAGGGCAGTTCAATGCCGCCCTGTTGCTCATGGGCTATCTCAATCCCGTACTGCAATACGGGCTGGACGCGTTCGGCGCTGCCTGCAAGGAAGCCGGCGTATCCGGGTTGATTATCGCCGACATGCCGCTTGAAGAATCCGATTTCGTCAAGGAAGCCATCGAACCCCACGGCGTCTCGCTCGTCCCTCTGATCGGGCTGAACACCACCAAAGAGCGCATGGCTCTGTATGCTGACGGCGCACAGGGCTTCTGCTACTTCGTGTCCGTACTCGGTACCACCGGCCAGCGCGAATCCCTGCCCACCCGCATCAAGGAAAAACTCACCGAGGCAAAGGAAGTCTTCGACATCCCCATCGCGCTCGGATTCGGTATCAAGCATCCCGATCAGCTCAAGGAATTCGAAGGACTCATGGACGCCGCCGTGTTCGGCTCGGCACTCATCACCCATATCCAGTCCGGCAACACCAGCGACTCCTTCATGGAGCCGTGGAAATAGTTTGAGCAATGTCTCCGACGTCCAGAGGGGGGAACTTTTGTAAAAGTTCCCCCCTCTGGACTCCCCCTTCAAAACTTTTTAGCGCCGCCTTCGGCAGAGTCGTCCTTTTTTTTGCATGTTAATCTAACAAGATAACGACACTTCTCTCAGCATCACGTCTTACTTTCCTCTTGCGCGCAAGCGCACACATACCGTTTTGGAAAAAGAGGGGATGGGGGCCTGAGGGAAGGGGAGAGAAGTCCTTTTTCAAAAGGTTTTCTCTCCCCTTCCCCCAGCCGCCGGAGGCACCCGATGCTTCACGCTTGCCAATGGGGTGGTGAATAATATACTCCAACCACAACTATGACGACGCCCAATACTACATATACATTTCGGCTGGATGTGATCGCCTTTGTGATCATCGTGCTTTCCTTTGCCCTCCGCTACTGGTTTGTGGCCACAGGCCAGCTCAATCTGGTGCAGGACGAAGCGCAGTATTGGGACTGGATACGCCGCCCTCAACTCTCCTACTATTCCAAGGGTCCGCTCATCGCCTGGATGATCGCCACCTGGACCGCTGTTTTCGGGAACACCGAACTGGGGGTGCGTTTCGGTTCCATCCTCGGCATGACCGGTATCCAGACCGTTTTGTATGTGGGCGTCTCGCGCATCTGGAAAGAACATAGGCTGGCATTGTATATCCTGTTCGTGGCGGCCACCATGCCGTTGCTAAACGGACTTGGTATTCTGGCGACCACGGACAACCCATTGATTTTCTGTTGGACTGTCGCTTTCTTTGCCCTGGCTGCCGCCACGCGCAACAAGCTGGACTCTGTGCCCGGCGATCTGCCCTTCATCATTCTGGCCGTATGCATGGCCGTGGGCACGCTGGCAAAATACATGATGCTCGTCTTTTTCGGGCTGGGCTTCATGTATGCTGTCATCCTGCACTTCCGTGGTCAGTTGCCGCCAAAATTCTGGTGGCGGTTCCTCGGAGCCGGACTGATCGGCTCCCTCATCGGCCTGGCCCCCATTGTCCTATGGAACATTGATAATGACTGGGTCGCTTACAAGCATGTCGCCAAGCTCACCTCGGGCGTGGGCAAAACAAGCACATTCTCCCTGCGTATCGGACCGTTCTTCGAGATGCTCGGCGCTCAGATCGGCCTGCTCTCTCCGTGGTGGTTCGTGGCAATTCTCGCAGGGAGTGTCACCGCTTGGAAGAAATCGTGGGTCGGTCCGGTAGGCAGCTACGACGCGACCTACCGCCGCGACCTCCAGTCCATGCTCTTCTTCTGGCCCTTGTGGGGCATCATTACTTTCAAGGCCCTATTTTCCAAAGTCGAAGCCAACTGGACAGCGGCCGCGTTCATGAGCGGCGCACTGCTCGGCGGCATGGCCCTGCAACGCTGGTGGGAAGCGCCACAACGCAAAATCCGGGGCAAGGCTGTTCTCGTGGGCGCAGCTCTTGCCATTGTCCTTGCCATGTTCGCTTCGCCCCATATTCCGGCCCCGGACACCATGAACCCGACCCACCGCCTCAAAGGATGGGCTGATCTGGGGCACTATGTCGCCCAGTTGCAGCAGACGGAATTCGACGACCCCGACCGGGTCTTCCTAATCAGCGACAATTATGGGTTCACCTCGGAACTCGCCTTCTATGTACCGGGCCAACCCATTACCTACTGTACCTGGATGGACCGCCGCCGCATGAATCAATATGATCTGTGGCCCAACCCCACGGACGGCAAGATCGGCTGGGACGCCATCATGGTACGAAAACGGTTCCAACCCGGCCCCATGGCGCAATTGGAAAAACTCTTTGCATCCGTCAGCGAGCCGATCCTGTATGAATCCAATTTCAAAGGACACCCCGGCAGAAAATTCACCATATACATCTGCAAAGGATTCACCGGCCAATGGCCCCAACACGGTCTTGGACGGTACTAGCCCCACTCGCACAATCCACAATTAATAGATTAAAGACAGCTTCACCGCTTTCCGAAGTCTATTATTTGTAGACTTATCCTTCCTGCCTGCTAATAGCCTCAATTTGCTCAGCCTTTGCCCTGCAAGGGCTGCCTCCATTTTCCTGACTTCCGGAACATCTTGGCAAACTTCTTGCTGAGATGCCCCTGTCGGTGGAACCAAAAATGGAATGCGGAGAGTAGGCGCTGATGTTCAATCTCAAAATTATCATACTCGTTCTGGTACTCCTTCTCCTGCCGGGGTGTGCTGCGGTTCCTTTTGGCATCGGGCTCATTCCCGGCGCGCCTGCCTACCTTTCCTCAATCATAGGCAGCGGGCAGACCGTCTATGAAACAGCCATGGATGAACGGAGCACGGAACAGCAGATCGTGGACTCCATCATTGCCGGACACGCCCAGGCCGAACTCTACAAGAAAAAAGACATCGAGGCCGGTCAGATAGACACTTACTGCTATTTCGGCACGTTGTATCTGGTGGGAGAATATGAGTCACAGGAACAGTTGCGGACCATATACGAGTGTGTGGACAAGGTGGAAAACAAGCGTGGCGTCATCAGCCACCTCTACATCCGGGACAAGGAAGCCGACACCGACTTTTTTGAAGAGCAGGCCAAGTACGCAGAATTGCGAACACAACTTATTGCGGACTTCAGCGTCACCAGCACCCCCATTGAGGTCGACATCGTCCAGGGAGACGTGATCCTGCTTGGTGTTATCGCTGATAAGAAAGAACGGGATCGGATCATGTACCACGCCAAAAACACCTCCGGCGTCAATCGCGTGATATCCTACCTGTATCATCAGGAACTGAGCGGCCCGGAACCACACATCATGAGTGCCGGGATCATGGCGACGAATCCGAACACGCTGGATAGCATTCCCCCGCCATCACCCATTTCCAAACCCAAAACCAAAAAACGCACCAGAGTTGCCAAGAAAGCGGCGCTCGATCACTCGGTACTGGCTATATCCAACCCAGACCGGGGACGCTGAACACGCCTCTCAAATCGACCGAGAGGTCGCCTTAACTGGAACCGTCCGCCCTCAGGTGGACGGTCTTCCGGTTGGTGAAGCGTGGAATCAGGACAATCAGGAGCGCAGCCAGCGCAGGATATCCTGCCCGTAGAGCAGATACACCATGCACCCAAGGCTGAGGAACGGGCCATAGGGTACGCGCCCCTTGATACCGCCGCTTCCGGGACGGATGGCGTAGATAATGCTGCCTACGGCCCCGGTGGCCGAGCTGACTAGAATGGTGAACGGCAATCCGGCCAACCCGGTCATGGCGCCGATCATGGCCATGAGTTTGACATCGCCCGTACCCAGCCCTTCTTCACCACGCCACAGGCGATATCCCTGCTGCAAAAACCAGAACAGCCCGGCCCCGACGACCGCACCAATGAACGCATCCTGCCATGCGGGTCCTTCACGCAGAACAAAGCTGGCGGCCAGCGCTATGACCGTCCCGCCCAGGGTGATGCGATCGGGCAGGAGAAAGGTCTCGAAATCGATGAAACTGCCGGCAATGAGCATGACTCCGAGCAAGAGATAGACCGCCCACTCGGGTGACAAACCAAACTCCTGGGCCACGGCCAGAGACCAAGCCATGCAGGAAAGCTCCACCAGCATGTACTGTGGGCCTATGCGCGCATCGCAGTGACGGCAGCGTCCCTTGAGCAGGAGATAGCTGATCACCGGTACGGTATCCCGCCAGACAAGCGGTTCCTTGCAAGAGGGGCACCGCGACCGCCACGGTTTGAGAATGGGCTGCTCGTCGATCCAGCGCTGGATGAAGATGGAGGAAAAACCGCCCATTTCCAGACCGACCAGAGCCGCGCCGACCATGAAAATCCAGGTTGGTATCATATCCATGAAAAAGCCCTTGCTACTTGAAGATTTGCTATTTTTGCTGCATGAATACCGCTGAGCGCAGCACCTGTGAAGGCTACCGGATTTCGTAGGCCGACACAAGGGTACGCAGCCGCAATGCACACACAAGGGAGCTCTTGATGGACTATCGCTTCATACCGAATTTGACCGAAGAACAGATCGCAGACATCCAGCTTGCCGGATTGAAGTGGACGGCAAGCCATGTTTACGCAAACAGCCCGTTCTATCAGGCCCGTTTCAAGAAGACCGGCGTGGAGCCGGGTGACATCAAGACGCTGGACGATATCCGCAAGCTTCCCTTTACCACGGCTGAAGACCTCAAATCCGGCTACCCCATGCCCCTGTTATCCGTGCCCGAAGCCGACGTGGTTCGCATCCACGGCTCCAGCGGCACAACGGGCAAGCGCAAAATCCTCGCCTACACGCAAAAAGACATTGATGTCTGGAAGGACATGTTTGCCCGCTGTTACGAGCTGGCAGGACTGACCGTGGAAGACAGGGTACAGATTTGTGTGGGCTACGGTCTGTGGACAGCCGGTGCAGGGTTCCAGCTCGGCTGTGAACGATTCGGTGCCATGGCCCTGCCCGTTGGCCCCGGCCTGCTCGAAATACAGCTCCAAATGCTCACCGATCTCAAATCCACCTGTCTCTGTTCCACGGCTTCCATGGCCCTGCTCATGGGCGAAGAAGTGCAGAAGCAAGGGCTCTTTGACAAGCTCCATCTCAAGAAAGCAATTTTCGGCGCAGAAACCCACACCCCGAAAATGCGCCGCCAGTTCGAGGAAGCCCTTGGCCTGGAGGACAGCTTCGACATCGTGGGCATGACGGAACTCTATGGACCCGGCACCGGGCTGGAATGCCAGGCGCATGACGGTATCCATTACTGGGCCGACCGATATATCCTCGAAATCATCGACCCCGAAACGCTGGAACCGGTCGCCCCCGGAGAAGTGGGCGAAATGGTTGTCACCTCCCTGCAAAAGGAAGCGTCTCCACTTGTCCGCTACCGCACCCACGACCTGACGCGCCTGTTGCCCGGCACCTGCTCCTGCGGCGTGACCATGCCCCGCATGGACAAGATCATGGGTCGCAGCGACGACATGTTCATCTTCCGCGGCGTGAACATCTACCCCGGCCAGATCGGCTCCGTGCTGGAAGATTTCAAGGAATTGTCAGCCGAGTACAAGATTTCCCTGACCCGCCGGGACGGTCTGGACCATATGGCCGTCCAGGTGGAGTGCACTCCGGAAGCGACCTGTTGCGGCGACGATCTGGCCAAACAACTGGCCTCCGAGATCCGCAAACACATTCTGGTCCGCTCAGAGGTCAAGATTCTCGGCCCCGGCGAACTGCCGCGCAGCTTTGCCAAAACCAAACGAGTGCAAGACGAACGCGGTGAAGAGTAAGCTGCCATGCCAAGCCTGTCAGACGATCCGACCCGTCATGTGATCATCGACCGCAGAGACGGGCAGTACATGGCCTTCCCGGATGTCATCCGCTCCGCACACGGCCGCCTCGTTGTCGTCTACAACGAAATGGACAAGCATGTCCGCCCTGACAGACGTGTGGCCGTGGTTCGATTCAGTGACGACAATGGCCGCACATGGTCTGACCCGATCTATCCCGACTCCAGACGCAGCCATTGTCCGCGCCTGCTCCGCTTCCCTGACGGCGCCATTCTCCTCTCAGACAGTTCGCATATTTTTCATACCAGCCGTGACAATGGCGAAACGTGGACGCCCTTCAAGGCCTCGGGGCTGACGCGCGACATGCTCGACCGCGTTCTGGATCTGGATGATGACGGATACCTGATTACCGGGCACTCGCATATCGGTGACGAGGAGCACCCTGCCATCCGCCAGCCTCCCACCGAACAGACCGTGTTCCGGTCCATGGATCGTGGACACACCTGGAATGAAACCTCCATTCTGGCCGCCCATCGCAATCTTGTTTTGTGCGAAGCGTCCATGACACGACTGCCCGATGGCCGCATCGTCGCTCTCATGCGTGAAAACAGCTTTGTATTCGAGCCGATGTACGCCTGCCTGAGCGAAGACAACGGTCGCACCTGGTCATCCCCTGTACCCACGCCACTCATCGGGCATCGCCCCACAATGGGCCGCATCCCGGACGGGCGCCTTATGGTCACCTACCGCAATGTGGGACCGGACTGGGGAACCAATGCATGGCTCGGCACGCTGGACGACCTGCTGTCCGGCTACCGGGTCCACGGACGGGCCGCCGATCCGACCAACCCGACCTTCACCCCGGACGGCATGCGCGTGCACAACGAGGAAGGCAAGCTCTCCGTGGTGCGCTACGCTCTCCGCCCCCTGACCGACCCGCGCACGGCCACGGCTAGCCTTGAGGCAGAAGTCAAAGTGGACGCAGCAGATACAAACGGGTGCGCCATCCGCATGGGTGTCTGGTGGCGACTGCAACCGGACGCCATCAAGCCGGACGGCGATGAATCCCCCCCCATTGCCATGACACCCGGCTTCAACACCATCCGACTGGACTATGCGGCAGGCCGGGTCTCCCTGTTTATTAACGGCGAAGAACAGACGACCATCGAAGTGGACGACGATCACGCAGACACCCGTCCCATCATATTCGGCGCCCCCTATCCCTTTGAGGAAAACAGCGTGGACTGCACATGGAAACGTGTCAGCCTGAATGTCGTTGAACCGGCCTATGAGAGAGCGTATACTTGGCAATGGAACGCCGAGGACGGGCTGCCTGACCAATGGGTGCGCGACCATATGCTGGAGCTGCGTAACGATCGGCACGCGGCGGCCCCGGACTTTGGCTACAGTGGCTGGGCCATGCTGGACGACACACATTTTTTCTGCGCCTACCACCACGGCGGCGGGGCCGAAGAGGACTACGAGCCTCTGCACTCTGCCCACATCGCAGGGACCTGGTTTTCACTGAACGACTTCAAATAAAAGAGGACGCTATGGAACGAGCGGATATCGAACGGATCTTTGAAGCCTATTTTGAAAAGTACAAGAAAACCGAAGGGGACCGCACCGCATGGTCCGCGTTCTGGACCGAGATGCTCTCTGAGGGAGTCTTGGAACTCAATCTGACCAAGTGCCCCCGCGGCACGACCTTCAAGATCTTCGTGGACAAGAAGAAAGTGGCCGAAGTCATGGAATGGGACAATTTTTTCCCTGCCATGGAAAAAGTGGCTGCCGAGCATCCGGGGTTATATGATCCCGACAAACTCTTCAGCGACATGGAATTCGTCATCTGACCCGGCATCTCCGAACGTCCGGGCAAGAAGAACAGACACGGTTATCCCTTGCTGCACAACAGGAAGGGTACTGCCGTTGCCGGTGATGCAGTGCAGTACTCTTTGATAATTAAAATAAGGATACCGCCACGTAGGACTTCCACCAGATCATGTAATTTTTTTCTTGACGGATATCGCATCCCCACGTAAGCCCCACTACTACAGTAGTCGGTGTATCCACGGGGATATTGCCGATTGGTGGAATGATCAGATGGTTCAGAAAGGCTTTTCCGCTTTACGATTCCCCCCATTATTTCACCGGGCGAAATGTCGCCGAATTCTTATTTCTTATTTATTTTGGAGTTGAGTACGTAATGGCTAAGAACATTTATGTGGGCAACCTGCCCTGGAGTTCCACGGAAGAGGATGTACGCGCAGCATTTGAAGTTTACGGCGAAGTTATCTCCGTAAAATTGATCAACGATCGCGAGACCGGTCGCCCCCGCGGCTTCGGCTTCGTCGAAATGGAAGATCAGGGCGCTCTCGAAGCCATTGAGAGCCTGGATGGCTCTGACTTCGGTGGCCGCAACCTCAAGGTCAACGAAGCCCGTCCCCGTCCCGAACGTCCGCGCTGGTAAGCGCTGCCGTTCAGTCGCATTACGACACCTTGAGCCCGCCCTGGCCAAAGGGCGGGCTTTTCCCGTCGCCTCAAACAAAAGGAATACATTAATGGCAAAAGAAGAAGGAATCGTCGTTCAAGGCACCGTTGAAGAAGCGCTGCCGAACGCCATGTTCCGCGTCGAACTCGAAAACGGGCATACCGTGCTCGCTCATATTTCCGGCAAAATGCGCAAATTCCGCATTCGCGTCATGCCTGGTGACACAGTCACCGTCGAACTCTCTCCCTATGACCTCACTCGCGGTAGAATCACCTTCCGTCCGAGGTAATCCCACCGTCTGGTACGGTTGAACAGCGACACAAAAAGGCACGAGCCGAACCCGAGTGCACCGGCATTTGCGAACTCTCGGGCCTTTTTTCGAGTATGCTTGGCATGCTCGCTCTATAATGACGTCAGAGGAAAGCCCGGCTTTTCTCTCTCACAACTCGAACCCCCTCAACCTTCTCCCAGCATGACCTCATGCGCCTGTGCGTTTGTGCTTCTGTGCGTCTGTAGGTTTATGTGTTATCGTTCATGGGCTGGGGTGCTCGTTTAATATTTTTCAAAAGGCTTTATCATGACCAGTTTCAAGGATCTGGGTCTGTCAGACGAAATGCTGACGGCTCTTGAATCCAAGGGGTTCACAGCCCCCACTCCCATTCAGGCACTGACCATCCCCATGCTCCTGACCGGAGCCGTGGATATCGTGGGTCAGGCACAGACAGGCACGGGTAAAACCGCGGCCTTCGGCCTGCCTGTCATCGAGGCTGCCGACGAACAGGCACGCCATATCCAGTCTCTCATCCTCACGCCCACACGCGAGCTCGCCATCCAGGTGGCCGAAGAGATCAATTCGCTCAAAGGCAGAAAACGCATCCGTGTCCTGCCCGTCTACGGCGGCCAGGCCATTCACATGCAGTTCAAGGCGCTCAAACGCGGCGTGGACATCGTGGTCGGCACCCCCGGCCGCATCATGGACCATCTCAAACGGGGCACCATGCACATTGACAACCTCGACTTCTTCATTCTCGATGAGGCGGACGAAATGTGCAACATGGGCTTTGTGGACGATGTGCGCGAGATCCTCGCCTCGGCCAACGATGACCGACGTACCCTGCTCTTCTCTGCAACCATGCAGCGTGAAGTCATGCGCATCGCCAAGGAATTCATGGGCGACTATGAAGTCGTGACCGTGAAGCCGGAAAAATCCGATGCCCCGCTCACCCGACAGATCTTCCACGAAATGGCCGACTCCGATCGCTTCGAAGCGCTCTGCCGCGTCATTGATGCCCAATCCGACTTTTACGGGCTGGTCTTCACACGAACCCGTGCAGACGCCGACCTCGTGGCCTCCAGACTGACCCAGCGCGGCTATCCGTCCGAACCCATTCACGGCGACCTCAATCAGAATCAGCGTGAAAAGATCCTGAACAGCTTCCGCAAACGCAAGGCAACCATTCTGGTGGCCACGGATGTGGCGGCACGAGGCATTGATGTGCCGGACCTGACCCATGTGGTCAACTTCGCCATCCCGCAGGACCCGCAGACCTTTGTGCACCGCACCGGCCGCACCGGTCGCGCGGGCAAGGAAGGCGTGGCCATCACGCTCATCGCGCCCAACGAATTCCGCCGTCTCATGTATATCTCCAAGAGCTCCGGCATCGAAATCAAGAAGGAAAAACTGCCGCGCATCCAGGACGTCATCTATTCCAAGAAAACCCGCGTGGTAGCCGAGCTGGAAGCCATCATGGAAACCGAGGGGCACAACTCCTATCTGGATATGGCCCGGGAACTCCTGGCCGAAAGAGATCCGGCTGAAGTGATAGCCGCTCTGCTCAAGAACTCCTTTGGCAACGAATTGATCGAGTCCAGCTATCGAGAGATCGATGCCGTCGGCCCCGGCGCTCCCGGCGGAGCACCTCGTGGCCGCGTGGACCTCGTCTGCGCCCTTGGTCGCTCTCATGGCATGAACCCCAAGGCTTTTGTGGAGTTCGTTTCCGAAGCTGCCCACATCAAACCATGGGCCATCCAGCACGTTCGTATAAAAGGCAACAAGACCACGTTCACCGTGCCCGGCCATGAGGCTGACAAGGTAATGAACAAGGTCAACAGCCGGGACGGCAGCCCCCTCATTTCCAAAGGGGAATTCAAGAAGAAACCGCCCTATGGTCGAAAATACCACAAGAGCGGCGGCCCCATGCAGGGCAAACGCCCCTACAAGAAAAAATATCCGCCCAAAAAGGACTGATAGCACAAGCCCCGCCCATCGTCAGATGAGCGGGGTTTTTCAATACATGACGCAAAACGCCCCTGATCAGGCAAACACTAATCTGTAATCCACGGAAACAAAATCGTACACCGAGTGATAGCCGAGGTGCGCGAAAAACCGCGAAGAGCCGTAAATGACGCCCCATTGGGTGCGGTCGAAATCCAGGTCCCCGATCACAACGATCCTGTCGTCTTCCAGGTTCCGGATATGCACAGGGAAGGCGATGTCCTGAGACATGCCCCGCAGACTGAGCAGCCCCTGCATCATACCGTTGGGCCGGGAGGCCTCCCCATCCTTGACCACCTTGATGGCCGTGGTTTCAAACGTCGCCGTGGGGAACATGGCGGTAAAGAAGAAGTCATCGGACATGAGGTGCATTTCCAGCACGGGTTTGAGCGCATCCCCTTCAAGATTGATGCTCTGAATGGAGGTCATATCCAGTGTGAACCGCGCAGACAGATCGCCCTGGGCATCCAGGTATCCGTCTGCGAATCCGATGGTTCCATGATGACGGACCGTGCTGCTGCGTCCTACCCAGATACATGTCGACTCTTCAGGAAGCAGCGTATACCGCCTGTCCGACAACACTAAATGGGGGTGCGGCAAAGCCACTTCACCCGTTGCCTGCCCCTCCAAGGGCAAACCAGCCTCACGCCACTCTTCCAGGCCTCCGAAAAAGACCGACACATCGGTGTATCCCTCTCGCTGCAACTTTTCGGCAGCGGTTATGCTGTCCAGAGACTGCGGACCGGCGCCGTAGAGAAGCACGGGTTTTTCCTTGTCTGGCGCCACTTCGGCGACACTGGAAACAAAGATGATTTCATATACGCAGGCGTTCACGGCTTCAGGGATATGACGCGCTTCGTAATGTTCCTGCACCAGGGTATCGATGACGATCCCCTTTCTTTCTCCGATAAAGGTCTGCACATCCTCAAGGGACACCTGTTCAATGGGAGCCTGCCTCACAACGCCTCCAACTGTTATACTTTTACCGATATCATAGCATATAAAATGGGATAAATGGGATTCATTGCCAACCCCAATATTAAACAATTGGATATTCGCCATAAAACTGATAGGTATTAAGACAATGACATCTTTTGAGGGGCACATGAAGAGAGACGAGCATAAGACCAAAGCCGAACTCATCAAGGAACTTGAAGAGCTTCGAAAAAATACGCAACATTCTGAATGTAACCGCTACCGACAGATAGTGGATGGTCTCCCTCTGTGCGTCTACGAAATGGATATGAAAGGCCGCCTGAGCTACGCCAACACATTCGCTCTTGATACCTATGGATTTTCCCAGCAGGACCTTGCGGAAGGTCTGCATGTCCTCGACACAATGCACCCTGACTCCCGTAAAATCGCCCGTGTCAATATCGCCAACGTGCTACAGGGAAACGACGACATGGGTGCGGAATACCGTGGGGTACGCAAAGACGGCAATGAATTCCCCATCAAAGTCTATTCAAAACGCATCATGGATGACGGCAAGATCATGGGGCTGCGTGGCGTTGTCATTGACCTTTCACCAGTCAGGACAGTTGAGAGCGCCCTCGAAAAAACGGAAAACTACTATCAGACACTTTTCGAGAACACCGGCACGGCCATGGTCATTGTCCAAAAGGACTCCATCATCAAAAACTGCAATTCTCAATTTGAAGCATTGGCAGGATACACAGCAGAAGACATTGAAGGCAAAATGCGGTGGTCTGATTTTGTCGCACCCAGCGATCTTGCCCGCATGAAAGCCATTAACAAGAAACGGTTGCAGAAGAACGAAGAGGCTCCCACCAACTATGAATTTACCTTTCTGACAAAAAACAACGAGCTCAAACAAGTGAACCTCTTTGTCAGGGTGATACCCAACACCGACGACAGAATCTGTTCACTCATCGACATCACGGCCAAGGATGACGCGCTGACAGCGCTCAGGATCAGCGAAGAACGATATGAACTGGTGACCAGAGGCGCCAATGACGGTGTCTGGGACTGGAACCTGAAAACCGATGAAGTCTGGTATTCCGCTCGGTACAAAGAAATTATTGGATATTCCGACACGGAATTTCCGAACACCTCAGAGGCATGGAAAAACGCCATCCATCCTGACGACGTGCAACACACTCTCAATGCGAACATGACATGCGTAACGGGTGAGGTTGAGAGCTTCGAGGTGGAGTACCGCATGTTCCACAAGGACGGCTCCATCCGCTGGATTTTAGGACGAGGAGGCAGCTCCAAGGACGAAGAAGGCAATGTAATCCGTCTGGCAGGAACCCATACGGATATCACTGATAGGAAACAGGTGGAGCAGGCTCTTCGCGAAAGCGAAGAAACATACCGCGAACTCATCGAACAGGCCAGCAGCGGCATTTACAAATGCACCCCTGAAGGCCGCTTCATTTCTGTCAACTCGGCCATGGCAAGGATACTTGGCTATGATTCTCCAGAAGAGCTGACCAACAACGTCAACAACATCGGCAGCCAGATATGGCTGAACCCCGAGGATCGCATGGCGTACATGAAACTCCTTGAGAAAACGAACGCGCTCAACGACTACGAAAAGCATGTCAGACGCAGGGACGGCAGCTATATTTGGACGACAGAAAATGTGCGCGTTGTTCGCGACGGTGAAGGCGAGATCCTCTACTATGAAGGCTTCCTCAATGACATCACCGCCAGGAAGATGAATGAGCGTACCACCCATGCCCTCTACGCCATCTCCACCGCCGTGACCGAGGCCAGCGACCTTCAGGAACTCTATGCTACCATCCACAGCATCATCGACGCTGTCATTATCGCAAACAATTTCTTTATCACTCTGTACGACGACAAAAATGACTCTCTGAACTTTGTGTATTTCAAAGATGAAGTTGATGATTACTACAACATCGACAATGTCAGCGACCCGAATAAAAACAGCCTGACTATTCAGATTTTTCGCACAGGCTCTCCGGTGTTCTTTTCCAAAAACGATTCAAACTATAACACTATCATACAAGAGATCGGTGTACTTGGAACCCTGCCCGAGGTCTGGCTGGGAGTTCCCCTCAAACTCGGTGGCAAGGTGATCGGGGCCATGGCTGTTCAAGATTACACCGACTCCCACAGATATGCGGATGCGGACATTGCGTTCATGACGGCGGTTTCCGAACAGGCGGCCATGGCCATCCAACGCAAAACGACTGAGGAGGAATTAACCCTTCTCAACGAAGAGCTCGAATCAAAGGTCGATAAACGCACTGCCGAGCTCAAGGCCAAGGCTGCCCAGTTGGAAGAGGCCAATGAACGCCTCAGGGAACTGGACAAGATAAAGTCTTCTCTGGTCTCGTCTGTCTCGCACGAGCTGCGCACACCCCTGACCTCCATACGCGGATTTGCCAAACTGTGTGCACGTGATTTCAGACGCCACTTCCAGCCTTTGAGTGAAGGGGATACTCTCATCAAAAAGAGCCAACGGATCAGCGCCAATCTCGATATTATCGACACCGAAGGAGACCGCCTGACACGGCTCATCAACGATTTTCTTGATATCAACCGTATCGAATCAGGCAAAGCATCATGGCATGATCATCAATTGAACCCCAATGACATCATCAAAAAGGCAGCCAGCACGGTTGCCGGTGGTTTCGCGGCCAATCCCGATATTGAGCTGATAACCAAGCTACAGGAGACCAACAGCTGTATAATTGCTGACCCTGACAAGGTTCAACAGGTACTCATCAACCTGCTGCACAATGCCTACAAGTTCACCGAAAAAGGGCACATCAGCATCTCTGTTGAAGAAAAGGCCGACTACCTGAACTTTGTTGTCACAGACACAGGCTCTGGCATATCTCAATACGAACTCCCGCATATTTTTGATAAATTCCACAAGTATGCATTGGGTGACACCATACAGAGCGAAGAAAAAGGGACAGGACTGGGGTTGACCATAAGCAAGGAAATCGTCGAGCACTACGGCGGCCAGATATGGGTCAAATCAACCCTTGGACAAGGAAGCGCTTTTTACGTGGCGTTTCCAACGGCGATAGTCTCTGAAAAGGCCTGTGGATGACCCGCTCACGCAGTATTAGCTGAAGAAAAGCAGTGCAAAGCACAGCAAAAGCCATTACAACCCGCTGAAAGGCCGATCCCTGAAATCGGTCTACGGCAGGCAGCAACGGCAGGCCCTACACTCAATACCGACCGTTGCCCGGACCCCTCACCCTCATTCACAGACGACAAGCATGGCATCACCAAATATATCAACAGAGAATGGAGTCGTGGTCGGCAACGTCACCGAGAAACGTGGCGTATCAAATCCTGTTTCCCGCTATCTCGTCAGGCAGTTCGATGCCCGCATAGCCCGGATCATGACCGACCTCGCCCCCTCCACCATAATGGAAGTGGGATGCGGTGAAGGCGAGATGATCAAACTCGCGCTGGACAACACCGCGGCCACCATTGTCGGTGCCGACATCTCGGATGCCGTACTGGCAACAGCGCGGAAAAACGTCTCCTCGAAACGGGTGCGGCTTGAAAAGATGAGTATCTACGACATCCCGATCGATCAGGAATTCAAGGCAGAGCTGGTTGTCTGCTGTGAAGTCCTCGAACACCTTGAGGACCCTCGCGCCGGACTCGAAAAGCTGCATGCATTGACCGAATCCCACTGCCTGCTCAGCGTTCCCCGCGAACCCGTTTGGAGGGCCTTGAACATGGTCCGCCTTGCATACCTGAGAGACTGGGGCAACACTCCCGGTCATCTCCAGCACTGGAGCAGACGGGCATTTGTCAACTTCGTGTCCGAGCTGTTCGAGGTCACGGAAGTGCATACCCCCCTCCCCTGGACCATTGCCCTGTGCCGAAAAAAACAATCACTCCGACCCAGCGAGAGTCGCCCGTGACCGAGCGGTACTTCCCGTTCCCCGAGCACTATGCCAAGCACAAAAAAACCCGCCTCATCTGAGAGCGGGTATTTTTTTTGGTGGTGACCCCGGCAAGAATCGAACTTGCGACACCAGGATTAGGAATCCTGTGCTCTATCCAACTGAGCTACGGGGCCACGGGGAATGTTTCCTAGCCGACAGGACTTGAAAAGGCAAGCCTTCACACTCGTTCTTACGGAAAATATATGTCTTCCTCCACATGCAGCGTCGCGTCGAATATCCGCTGATATGTGCCGTCCTCTTTCATCTCGCGCAGGGCACGAGTAACGGCCGGGACAAGATGCGCATTTTTCTTGTTCATGTACAGATACATTCCCTTCACGGCCAAAGGCTTGGGCAGCTCATGAATTTCCGGGAGAGGCGCGCCCCCTTTCAGGATCTCCCATCCGGCATACCGCTCGTACAGCGCCACATCAATCCGCTTTGCGTTAAGCATCTCAAAAAGAAGCTTCGGCATACGCAGCTTATAGACCTGTTCCGTCTCCGGCACGTTGTGCTCGAAAATCCGCCACCCTATCAGATAACCGACATTCTTTCCGGCAAGGTCTTCCCACTTATCGACTTCCATCTCCTTCCAGGTGAATCCGACAAAGGTATAATCAAGGAGTTTTTCCTCCACAAGAATCAGGTTTTCAAATTCTTCCTGCAATCCGGCTATGCGCGGCAATTCGCCGTCACTGAGTCCCTCGTTGACCATGACCAGCGCCCGAGCCGGCGGCACCCTCACTATTTCAATAGTCGTATGTATGCGTTGACTCAACTCACTGATGAGGACGTCAAAAAAACCGGTTTTGTCAACGGTGGAAAAAGGAGGTTTGATGGAAGTAGTAAAACGCAGTGGCTCCGCCGCACCGGCGACAGGACAGATGACAGCGCTCCAACAGAGCACAATCAGGACCAGCTTCACAATCCGCATCATACCAGCTCCATACACGCCTTCCTCCAGACTGATAGGGACTCGGTACCATCAATGCAAAAATGCACAGTATATGGACTTATATAACAAACTGGATATTTCTCCATCAAAAAAACAAAAAAAACGACAAATTCATGTGCAATCGAATTCACACTATTTACATCGACAAAAAAAGGGATATAGTCCATCAGTGCGACTTTATTCTGCGCACTCCTGTTTTCCATATCCCTTTTGGAGGATTCATGACCCATAAGCTACACAATTTCATACTCACTCTAACCATCGCCCTGGCTGTCCCGATGATGGTACAGGCGGATAACGGCCTGCCTGTCTTCACGGAACTGGCCGCCAAGGCCGGCAAAGCCGTCGTATTCATCTCAACGGAACGGACCACCACCGGTGGCGACGGACAGGCTGAACTCTTTCGCCAGCAGGTTCCGGAGGGACACCCGTTCCGTGAGTTTTTCGATCGATTTGATAAATTTTTCGGCCAACCTCAAGGCCAGCCTCGCAAACAACTTGGTCAGGGTTCCGGTTTTGTCATTACTCCCGAGGGCATGATAGTCACCAACAACCACGTCATCAATGGCGCGGACAAGGTCACTGTCCGGTTCCAGAATGACAAAGCCACGTACGAGGCCGAAGTCGTGGGCGCGGACCAGGAAACCGATCTGGCCGTCCTGAAGATCAAGATAGGTCATAAACTGCCGACACTCGCCCTGGGCAACTCGGACGCCATCCAAGTCGGCGAATGGGTTCTGGCAATCGGTAACCCGTTCGGCCTGGACAACACGGTCACTGCGGGCATCATCTCTGCCAAACACCGTATCATCGGCGCAGGTCCGTTCGATAACTTTCTCCAGACCGACGCCTCGATCAATCCGGGCAACTCCGGTGGCCCCCTGCTGAACATGCAGGGAGAAGTCATCGGCATCAACACGGCCATCAACGCGGCTGCCGAAAATATCGGCTTCGCCATCCCCAGTTCCCAGGCCAAAAAGATCATCGCCCAACTGCAACAGGGCAAGGTTGTCCAGCGCGGCTGGCTCGGCGTAACCATCCAACGGGTGTCCGACACCCAGGCCAAGGCCCTTGGCCTCCCCGAAACCACAGGCGCGCTGATTGCCTCCGTGGGCAAAGGCCATCCGGCTGACAAGGGCGGCGTCAAACAAGGCGATGTCATTCTTGAAGTCAACGGACACAAGATCGCTGATAATAATGAACTGCTCCAGCGTATTGCAGGCCTCGCTCCCGGCGACAAGGCCCGTCTCGTGTTGTGGAGAAGTGGAAAGCGCGTCAAGAAGACCGTCATCCTCGGACAGCGCGGTGAAAAGACCATGGCATCCATGGCCCCTGAAATGCAAAAGCCAAAAGAGGCCAAGGCAGTGCTCGGCATGGCGCTGAAATCCATTACCGACCAGGAAGCCAAGGCACTGGGTCTGGAAACGACACAGGGCCTGCTCGTGGTCTCAGTGGACCCCAACGCCGCTGCCGGAGCAGAAGGCATCCGTCAGGGTGATGTTGTCATCCAGGCCAACCAGCAGGACGTCAACACCGTGAAAGAACTTGAAGGCGTGATCCAACGTGACAAGAAACGTGGAGCGGTCATGCTGCTCATCAAGCGACAGGGCAAAAACAGCTTTGTCGCCCTGCCTCTGGACTAACACTCATCGGGGCTCCTCACGGAGCCCCTTTTTCTTGGGATCGCCTATGCCAATCACCCCCGCTACTCTGGTCGCTCCGGCCAAGATCAATTTACACCTGGAGATTCTCGGCCTACGAGAGGATGGCTACCACGAGCTGCGTACGCTATTCTATCCGGTAGACGTGCCGTGCGATCTGCTGAAAATAGAACCGGGACACGATGACCATTTCTATATCCGTTGCCCGGAAAGGCCCGAACTGGAGACGACCTCCAATCTCATATACAAGACGTGGAAAGCCTACGGGGCTGCCACGGGATTCCAGCCGGGCATTTTTGTTACCCTGACCAAGAACATCCCCATGGGCGGCGGACTCGGCGGCGGCAGCTCTGATAGTGCGGCAATGCTCAAATGGCTCAACTCCGAGGCCGGCGACAAGGCGTTGTCCCAGGATGAAATGATCGCTCTGGCGGCAACCCTGGGTGCTGACATTCCTTTCTTCCTCATGGACGGCCCGGCCTGGGCCGGAGGAATAGGCGAAGTGCTGACCCCGGCAACAGTGGATCTGACAGGGATGACCCTGCTGATCGCCTGCCCGGATATACACGTGGACACCCCCTGGGCATTTAAATGCTGGGATGAAAAGAATGGATTTCCAAATATCGCAGAATCCTTGACATCCCAAGAATCTGGTAATAAGAATCCAGCTCCCGTTTCGCCCGCGGACATGGTCAATGACTTTGAGCCGGTTGTTTTCGAAGCGCATCCGACACTTCGAAAAATCAAGGATAACCTCCTTGAATATGGTGCGAAAAAAGCTGCGATGAGCGGATCCGGGGCCTCCCTGTTCGGCCTGTTTCCTGACAGGGTTACAGCTACGTTCGCTGCCAAGGCCCTTGAAAAGGACGGGATTGAAATTTTTACGATGGAATGCCAATAGGTCTCCATCAGAGATACCGGTCAACCGCTGCGTATTCAGGCACACAAGGGTCTGAATTGCACACAGCAACACCGCGATTGGCCGTTTATCGACATTTTTTTTGCTGGGGCGTCGTCAAGTGGTAAGACACATGGTTTTGGTCCATGTATTCGAGGGTTCGAATCCTTCCGCCCCAGCCATTTTTTTATAATCTTATAATGAGGTAGTCATGCACGGCGAATTGAAGATCATCAGCGGATCTGCAAGCCCCAAACTGGCTGATGCCATTTGTGAACATTTGGGGACCAAGTCTTCCCCGGTCCTGCGCGAACGCTTCTCCGATGGGGAAATCCGCATTGAGATTGGTGAGAACGTCCGCGGCGACGATGTATTCGTTGTGCAGCCCACCTGTTCGCCGGTCAACTACCACCTCATTGAACTCTGCCTGATGCTGGACGCACTCAAACGCGCCAGCGCATCCCGCGTCACCGCCGTGGTGCCGTATTTCGGTTATGCGCGTCAGGACCGCAAGGTCGTCCCCCGCGCTCCCATCTCAGCCAAGATGGTGGCAGACCTGCTCTCCACGGCAGGCATGCAGCGACTGGTGACCATCGACCTGCACGCAGGACAGATTCAGGGCTTCTTCAACTGTCCGGTGGACAACCTGTTCGCCGCCCCCGCCCTGATGGAACATCTGCGTGACCGCGACGAGGATTTCGTCATTATTTCCCCTGATGCAGGTGGCGTGGAACGCGCCCGTGCCTATGCCAAACGCCTCGGCGCATCCTTGGCTATCGTGGACAAACGCCGCGACGCTCCCAATCAGGCCAAGGCCATGCACATCATTGGTGACGTCAAGGACAAGGTCGCCGTGGTTATCGACGATATGATCGACACCGCCGGCACCATGTGCGCCGCTGCCAACGTCATCATGGACAACGGCGCCAAGGACGTCATGGCCTGCGCCACGCACCCGGTCCTGTCCGGCCCCGCCATCCAGCGTCTGGAAGAATCCGCATTCTCCGAGGTGGTTGTCACCGACACCATCCCGCTGAACGAACAGGCCCAGGCCTGTTCCAAGATCAAACAGCGCTCCGTGGCTTCCCTGCTGGCCAAAGCAATCAACAATGTACACACGGAATCGTCCGTGTCCGTACTCTTCGTATAAGGGATTTATCCCGCAAACCTATTGATGCGCGAGCGTCCGTCAAAAGGTGACGGCCAGGGCGCAAAAGGAGAAACTCTCATGGCAGAACTGCTGAAACTCAACGTTGAAGAACGCACTCAACTGGGCAAAGGCCCTAACCGTCGTCTCCGTGCCACCGGCATGGTCCCCGGAATTTACTACGATGCCAAGGGCGTCAACATCCCGGTCAAGGTCGAAATGGTCCCCCTGCAGAAAGCATACGCCCAGCTCGGCACCGCACAGGTCTTCGACCTGGTTCTGGACCGTGGCGGCAAGACCGAAACCATGCCTGCACTGCTGTGGCGTGTCCGCAACGAGCCTGTCAAAGGCGTGCCCGAGCATGTCGACTTTTTTGGTGTTGACCTGACCCAGGAAATCAAGGTCGCAGTCCACTTCGAACTCATCGGTGAATCCAAGGGCGTCAAGCTTGGCGGCCAGATTGAGCTTTACCGAGACAGCATCGAAGTTATCTG
This sequence comes from Pseudodesulfovibrio sediminis, assembly GCF_020886695.1. Classification (NCBI taxonomy): domain Bacteria; kingdom Pseudomonadati; phylum Thermodesulfobacteriota; class Desulfovibrionia; order Desulfovibrionales; family Desulfovibrionaceae; genus Pseudodesulfovibrio; species Pseudodesulfovibrio sediminis. The sequence goes on along the minus strand of NZ_AP024485.1, from coordinate 3,480,311 downwards.
TAAGCCCATGGACATTCCCGAATCCATCACCATCGATATCACCGAACTGGATATCATGGATTCCATTCACATTGAGGCAGTCACCTTCCCCGAAGGCGTCAGCCCGCTGTTCGACGAGAACTACGCAGTCGTTGCTGTCAACGAAATGCGCGGTTCTGAAGAAGATGAAGTCGGTGACGAGGAAGAAGCTGAAGTCGCTATCGTCGGTGCAAAAGAAGACGAAGCAAGCGAAGCCGAATAGTTTCGAGTTACCCATTGATACGTCTTCCCGGAGCGCGGATCCGCGCTCCGGGATTTTTTTGCCTCTCGGGCAAGAGCCTGATAAGCTCCTCTGTGTTCATCCCACCACAACCGCATTCATGAGCCATGGAATATAAAAGTGCCATCATAGGTCTGGGCAATCCCGGTCCCCAATACGCAGACACCCGACACAACATCGGGTTCATGTGTGTCGATGCGCTGTTGGCTCTTGGTCAGGAACGCAAATCCATGCGCCTGGAGCAGATAGAGGAATCCGGAGACTATGCGCTGTGGCGGATGAAGTTCGCCGGGGCCTACCGCCTGCTGGCCAAACCCATGACCTTCATGAATCTGAGCGGCAAGGCCGTGTCAAAGATCTGTGGTCGCCATGGGTTGAAACCGGACGATGTCATGATCGTCCATGATGAGCTCGACCTGCCGGTCGGACGAATGAAATTGAAGAAAGGCGGCGGCAACAACGGTCATAACGGCTTGGAATCAATTCAGGATCGACTCGGTACACCGGGATTTTACCGTCTGCGTCTTGGCGTAGGGCGCCCCACCGATCCACACAAACCGATCAGTGACTGGGTTCTGGAACCTTTCGCGCCAGAAACCGTAAACTATCTTCCCGAAATAATCGCTCACGCTCTCAAAGGTCTGGACATCATGTATCGACGTGGCATCGGTTTTGCCACCCAGCATATCAATTCCTTTTCCCTCAATGAAGAAGAATCCGAGTAATCGTGGACTCTTCACCCGGTTTTCGATATGATGTCTTTCTGTCGTATGTAATAAATTGTTTTTTCGGAGGCGAGGTTCCTAGTGTTCAAGGTAAATGAATTGGTTGTGTATCCCTCCCAGGGTGTCGGCCGCGTCGAACGTGTCGAGTCTCAGGAGATCGGTGGTGTTAAAGCCGATTTTTACATAGTCCGCATCTTGAGCAACAACGTGACCTTGATGGTCCCTGTAGCCAATGCCGAGAATGTGGGGCTTCGCTCCGTGTGCAGCAAGCGCATCGGTCAGGCAATTTTCGAATCTCTTGATGATCGCAGTGAATTTACCGGCTACACGGGTCAAAACTGGAACCGTCGTTACCGCGAATACTCTGAGAAGCTCAAAAGCGGCGATCTGTCAGACGTGGCGTATGTGCTCAAAGAGCTGTTCCTCATAGGCAAGGACAAAGAACTGTCCTTTGGTGAACGCCGTCTGCTCGAACAAGCAATGGGCCTGGTTTCCATGGAACTGGCATACTCTGTTGACCGCACTCAGGAGCAGATTAAAGACGCCATTAACGAAATGTTCGCAGATGTCATTGAAGCTCAGGAGAAAAAAGACTAGCAGGGCTTGTCAAAATCCCTCTTTTACGATAACTCCATTCTTGATGCCGCTTCGCGGTTTGATTATATTTCCCACTACCATTTATTTTTTTGATGACCCTTAAGGCTGTTTGCGCAACTTGAAAAATGGCATGCTTTTTCATATCACGACCTGACTGATCGATCGAACAAGCCTACTCCGCCCTTTTTATTTTATACCAGCCATAATTCTCAGGATTTTCTGAGATCATACATATACTATAAATACACCTTTCTTTTCATCACCCAACCTCAAACCCAAATTTCACCTATGGCCATTAAAAAAACTGGCAACGACAGCAAAGGAACAAAAGGCGCGCCTAATAAAGGCAATGTCGCGCCTAAAAGTAAAGCTCCCAAAAAAGGCAACGTCGCTCCCAAAGGCGGCGCAAAGCCCAAGAGCAAACCCCACAACAAAGTCCCTTCCAGCAACGGTAACGGGAATGGCGGCAGCCTGAACCTAACCGAACTCAAACTCAAGTCCATGCAGGACCTCACTGATTTGTCCATGGAGTACGGGGTGGAAAACCCCTCCACCATGCGCAAGCAGGAGCTCATCTTTTCACTGCTGCAGGAATGCGCCTCTCAGGACGGCCAGATATTTGGCGAAGGCGTTCTCGAAATCCTGCCTGACGGATTCGGATTCCTGCGCTCCCCCATGTACAGCTACATGGCCGGACCGGATGACATCTATGTTTCCCCTTCCCAGATTCGCCGCTTCGGCCTCCGCAAGGGTGACGTCGTTTCTGGCCAGATTCGCCCTCCCAAGGAAGGTGAACGGTATTTCGCATTGCTTCGTGTCTCCGAAATCGGCTTCGAAGACCCCAAGCACTCCAAGAATCTAGTGCTCTTTGACAACCTGACTCCGCTCTACCCCGAAGAACAGCTTCGGCTTGAGAATGGTGACAAGAATTATTCCGCTCGCATCATCGACCTGTTGTCTCCCATCGGTAAAGGCCAGCGCGGTGTCATCGTGGCCCCGCCCCGCACCGGTAAGACAATCATGCTCCAGACCATCGCCAACTCCATCAACGCCAACCACCCCGAGGTGGACCTCATCGTACTGCTCATTGATGAGCGGCCCGAGGAAGTGACGGATATGCAGCGCACAGTCAAGGCCGAGGTCGTCTCCTCCACCTTTGACGAGCCTCCGCAGCGCCACGTGCAGGTAGCGGACATGGTCATTGAAAAAGCCAAGCGTTTGGTGGAACGTAAGCGTGACGTCGTCATCCTGCTCGATTCCATCACCCGGCTGGGCCGCGCATACAACGCCGTGACCCCGTCAAGCGGTCGCGTGCTCTCCGGTGGTATTGACGCCAACGCCCTGCAACGCCCCAAGCGTTTCTTTGGCGCGGCTCGCAACATCGAGGAAGGCGGCTCCCTGACCATTATCTCCACAGCTCTCATCGACACCGGCTCCCGCATGGACGAAGTCATTTTCGAAGAGTTCAAGGGAACCGGCAACATGGAGATTTATCTGGATCGCCACTTGTCCGACAAGCGCGTGTACCCGGCCATTGACATCAACCGCTCCGGCACCCGCAAGGAAGAGCTGCTGCTTGAAGAAGACGTGCTGAACCGCGTCTGGATTCTGCGCAAGCTCCTCTCCCCCATGAACTCCATCGACTCCATGGAATTCCTGCGCGGCAAGATGAAAGGCACCAAGAACAACCGTGAATTCCTGGATTCCATGGCACGGTAGCCTCACTCATACTGACAAAGAGGGCAGGATCAGACTGGTCCTGCCCTCTTTTTTTGTGCCGCTTTCTTCCCATGGTTGCCATGCATGCCCAAATGATTACAATACGAGTGAATCACTCCAACAGGAATACCACCATGAAGCGTGTTTTCACCATATTGCCGGCGCTGCTGGCCGCCCTGTTCCTTGTCATCACCCCTGCGCTGGCAAACCCCTTTGATACAGAGAAGTTGACTATCCGTCAGGAAAACGAGATGGGCAGCAACTTCGACATCATTCTCCGCAGCCAGATGCCCATGGTGGGAGATACCTATATTACCGACTATGTGGGCGAGGTCGTGGCACGCGTCATGACCGGCAAACGCCCAATGCCCTTTCGCGTCAAAAGCGCTGTCGTGTCCAACCCACTGCTCAACGCCTTCGCTATTCCGGGCGGTTTCATCTATGTTTTCACCGGCTTGATACAGGCTGTGAAGACCGAATCCCAACTGGCTGGAGTCATCGCGCACGAACTCGCCCATGTCTCTCAACGCCATGTTGCCAGCCGATTGGAAAAACAAAAAAAGATTTCACTCCTTTCCACGGCAGGAGTGCTGGCCGGTCTGCTTCTGGGCGTGGCTGGCGGTGGTGAAAACGCCGCCAAGATGGGGTCCGCGATCATGATGGGATCCACGGGCGCGGCGACTGCGGCGATGCTCCAGTACTCACAGGAAGATGAACGTGAAGCGGACCATGTCGGCCTCAACTCTCTGGTCAAGGCGGGGTACAACCCCGAAGGCCTGCCCCAGACATTTGAAATCATGATGAAGAACAGATGGTTCGACACCAGTTCTCAGATGCCGTCCTACCTCTCCACTCACCCGGGCACCAGCGAGCGTATCACCTATCTCAATGACCGAATCGCGCGCATGCCCAAGACGCTGCTGGACCGCAAGGACAACAATGAGCGACTCAAGAAGATCCAGGTGCTTGTCCGGTCAAAGATGTCTCCCGCAGAGACTGCGCTGGCCTATTGGAATGACAAGCCCAAGACAGAATACACGCCCATGGATTATATGGGACTCGGTGTTACCCTGCAGCGTCTGAAGCGCAGCGATGACGCCCTGAAAGCCTTTCAAAAGGCGCTGAGTCTTGACGGGGAGGATGCGATCATTGTCCGTGAAGCCGGTATTTTCTATTTCAAGACAGGCGAGCAGAAAAGAGCGTTCAGCCTGCTCCAAAAAGCAGTCATCAAGAACAAGCGTGACGCCCTGGCCCTCTTCTACCTGGCTCGACTCCAGTCCGAAGCCAAGCAGTATGTTCAGGCCGCAACCAACATGCGCAAGGTTGCCAAGCTCGTACCGGAGGACTGGGAAGTGCACTATCAACTGGGCATGATCCTTGGAGAATCAGGGGACATATTCGGTGGAAACCTGCACCTGGCCTATTCCGCAGCCTATTCCATGGACCTTGGCAAAGCTCGCCGACATTACCAGCAGGCAGAACATCTGGCCCAATCCGAAGACCAGAAGGCTGAACTCAAGGAACTCGATGAAGTGATCAAAATGCGCTCCAAAATCAAGAAATAGGCAAGCCTTGTACACCGTAACTTTTTGGCGTAGGTTGCTCTTCTTTCTCAACGGGACACCAATCAAATGATCGTCGCACACACTTTACAGGATTTAGCACACTCCATTGCCGGCTCATGCGTGACCATCGGCAACTTCGATGGAGTCCATAAAGGGCACCAGAAACTGATCGAAATGGCATGCGTACGCGCCAAGGCGCGCGGCCTCGTCAGCGTGGTGGTCACTTTCGATCCCCACCCACTCCGGGTTCTGCGCGCAGACAAGACGCCGCCCTTCATCACCCTGACAGAACAGAAAATCGAACTCATTTCGCAGTACGGCCCCCAGGTCTGCCTGCTCCTCAAGTTCGACATGGACATGGCCAGACTCTCGCCCGAAGAATTCGTCATGAAATATCTGGTGGACGGACTGAACATGAAAGAGCTGGTCATCGGATACGATTACCACCTCGGCAAGGGACGCGCAGGAGACTTCGAGACCTTGAGCCAGCTCGGGGAAAAACACGGATTCACTGTGGACCGACTGGACCCGGTGTCCATTGACAACGCCATCGTCAGCTCCACCCGCATTCGCGACCTGGTCCAGGCTGGCAAAGTCTGGCCTGTACGCCCGCTGCTTGGACGTTTTTATCAGATCAAGGGCGAAGTGGTGCACGGCATGAACAGGGGCGGCAAGCTCCTCGGTTTCCCCACAGCCAACCTCAAACTGGTGGACGAGCTCTTTCCCAAACCCGGTGTGTACGCCATCTGGGTCGAAGTGGAAGGAGAGCCGTATATGGGGGTCGCCAATATCGGCAAGAACCCCACCTTCGGCAATGACGCCCTGTCTGTTGAAGCCCATCTCCTCGATTTTTCCGGTGATTTATACGGTACAGACATTCGCGTTCACTTTGTCCAACGCATCCGTGACGAAAAGAAATTCAATGGCATCGACGAACTGAAAGAACGCATCCGCACGGATGTGGAACTGGGCCGTCAGATCCTTTCCCAGCCCGACGCAGCCATCAAACTGACCCGCCCTTATCTGGGCTCTGGTCCAGACGCAGGATAATCGCATGTCCCTCCGAGTTATTGCCCGTCTCATCAACTACTGGGCTGACCTACTCAAATCGTACCGCACCGTCACCGCTTTCAGATGGCTTGTCATCGGCGTTCTTGTCGGCACCTTTTCCGGCCTTGTGGCCGCCGGTTTTTTCTGGCTGGTGGAATTCGGCAAATTCATCATCCAGCACAACATGGCAGGCATCGTTTCCCCGGAACCGGCAGGTGAAGGCATCTTTCACGGACACGCAGGCGCATTTCGCCCCTGGGTCATCCCTGTGTGCACCACCGGCACAGCCCTGCTGACCGGCTGGCTTGTTCAGCGCTTCATCCCGGACACCATTGATGGCGGTACTGACGGCACTGACGCAACCATCAACGCCTTTCACAACCAGGGCGGCATCATCAGACCACGGGTCGCCATCATTCGCGGTCTGTGCTCAGTGCTGACCATCGCCTCGGGTGGCTCTGCCGGTCGGGAAGGCCCTATCACCCAGATGGGCGCAGGTCTGGGAGCATGGCTGGCCAAGGTATTCAATCTTTCCGCCAAAGAGCGCCGCGTGCTTCTGCTGGCAGGCGCAGCAGGCGGTTTGGGCGCCATTTTCCGCGCCCCGTTAGGCGGCGCACTGACAGCCGTGGAAGTCATCTACCGCGAGGATTTCGAGGCCGAGGCAATCCTGCCCTCCGTCATGAGTTCCGTTGTGTCCTACTCAATCTTCACGTTCTTCTACGGCACGGAGCCGATCTTCGGCATTCCGCGCTTCTCCTTCCATGACCCCCGCGAACTCATCTTCTACGCCCTGCTCGCCTTTGTCTGCGCTGCGGTCGGCTGGATGTACATAAAGACTTTCCATGTCATCAAATACCACATTTTCTTCCCTGTCCGGGAGAAGGTCGGCATCATCTGGTCCATGGGACTCGGTGGGCTGGCCATGGGCCTGCTCGGCATCGCCTACCCGTACACGGCCACAGACGGTCTGATCACCGGAGGTATCCTGTCCGGTGGGTACGGCTGGCTGGAGCTGGCCATTCTCGGCCAGATTCCTGCGCTGGGCATGTGCTACATCATTATCGGCAAGACCGTGGCCACGTCCATCACCATCGGCTCCGGCATGTCCGGCGGCATGTTCGCTCCGGCACTGTTTGTCGGCGGCATGTCCGGTGGGCTGGTCGGAAAAATCGGCCATGAATATTTCCCGAATATCGTCACGCAACCCGGTGCCTACATCCTTGTCGGTATGGCCGCGTTTTTTGCCGGGGTTGCCAACGCGCCCATCGGCCCGCTCATCATGGTCACGGAATTGACCCAGGGCTATGGCCTGCTCGCACCGCTCATGCTCGCGTCAGCCCTCTGCATCGTGCTCGGACGCAATTTCTCGCTCTACGAGCATCAGGTGGAAAACAAGTTCGACTCACCGGCCCATACCGAAGACGCGACAATCAACGTGCTTGAACAGATGCACGTCTCCGATTTCTACGATCCGCATGATGTCATCGTGCTGGAAGAAGGCACCACGCTCAAGGCGCTGACCGACATCATCGCCAATTCGGACCAGCTATACTTCCCGGTACGCCGATCCGAAGATGGCTGGTATGTGGGCATGATCTCCATCCACAACGTCCGTAACTGGATGTTCGAGGAAGAGCTGCACGATCTGGTCGTGGTGAAGGATCTCATGTCGCGCCCTGTCTATGTACGCCCGGACTATGACCTCTATCAGGCCCTGCTGCGGTTCGTGAACACCGACTACGGACAGATTCCGGTCGTCGCCCAGACCAATACGTCGGACATCATCGGTCTCATCAACCGCGATGACGTGTTCCAGGCATATGCAGAAGCCATTGCCGAAGTGAAAGGTGTGGATATCGAGTCGACCTTCAAGGCCGACTAGCACTGAGCGAACGACAGGGTCACAGATGTCCCCTCTCCCGGAGTGGAGTCCACCACCATTGAACCGCCCAGTTCATCGCAGAGGATGCGCTTGGCCTTGGTCAGCCCCAGCCCGACCCCCAGCGCCTTGGTGGTGAAGAACGGGTCAAGGATATAGGGGAGATGCTCCCGAGGAATACCGGGCCCGTCATCCTTGATGCACAGCCCGAACCGGCACTCGGTGGCATAGAACTGCTCTGTTGCCGACAAGTTCTCCTGACAAACGCCGAATCCCCCCTCGATGGCAACCGTGACGGATCCTGTTTCACAAAACTCTATGGAATTCTTGAGAATTTCCACAAGCGCCATGCGCAGCAGGTTGTGGTCCGCCACGACCTCACGGTCGGCTATTTGCATCTGAAATGCCACAGTACAGGCACACTCACCGGCAAGGGACTCGACCTGTGCAACAGCTTCTTCAACAACCGTGCGTATCGAGACCGCGCCGGTCTTATCCACGGTCAGAGTAACGTACTCGCTGATGACATTGACCAGATTCTCCAGTCGGACTGAATTTTCATACACAGCCTGAGCATACTCGGCCAGAGGCGTTCCCACATCGGCCTTCTTGACCAGCAGCCCCGCCATACCGCCTATGGACATGACCGGATTTCGAATCTGATGCGCCACGGCATTGGCAAAATTATTCAGTCCTTCCACCCGCTCCTGCTGCATGCGGATCACATCCGCGGCCTTTTCCCGTACCCTGTTTTCCAAGGTCTCGTTCTGATGCAACAGCACCCGACGGGCTTGGGTGACCTGAAGATGGGCCCGCACACGGGCTTCCACAACAGGAGGGCTTATGGGCTTGGTGATATAATCCACAGCCCCCAACTCCAGCCCCTTGGCTTCATCGTCAGGCTTATCAAGGGCTGTAACAAAAATGACAGGGATATCCCTGGTGGCGGATTCGGCTTTCAGAAATCGGCAGACATCATGCCCATTCATGCCGGGCATGAGCACATCAAGCAGAATGAGATCCGGCTTGGCCTCGCCATTTGCCCGCTCCAACGCGGTTTCGCCATCAGTCGCGGCCATCAGGTCATACGATGCCTGCAAGGCCTCGATCATGATGGAAATATTCTCGGGTTGATCATCAACTATGAGTATGCGCTCTCGGTCTGCCATTCTGGAACATTACCACGTACACACAATCACTGAAAGTCTTTTGATGACTCCTTTTCACCCCTTGCCAAAATCGACAGAGAGATTATCTTCAGTTCTGATATGCAAATATGGAACTTCACCGATGGACAGCTGATCATCCGCCAAGACGATATCACCGCGTTAAAATTCGACGCCATCGTCAATGCGGCCAACTCCCGTCTGGCCGGTGGTGGAGGTGTGGACGGTGCCATTCACCGCAGAGCCGGATATGTCGAACTGCAGGGAGCCTGTCAGGAAATCATCCGTACAATCGGCTCTCTGCCGCCGGGCGAAGCCATCATCACCCCCGGATTCAACCTGCCGTCCGCCCATATCATCCATACCGTCGGCCCTATCTGGCGCGGCGGAACAAACAACGAGCCCAGACTGCTTGAGAATGCATACAGCAACTGCCTGCGGCTCGCTCACGAACACGCAATCCAGACCATAGCCTTCCCGGCCATTTCCTGCGGCGTCTACGGATATCCCGTCAAGGACGCGGCGCGTATTGCGCTCCTCACCATACAAAAAGGGCTTGAGGCGGAATTGGTCAACGAAGTAACCATGGTCCTTCACGGCGACACGGCCTACACAACATGGATCGACGTTGCCAACGACATTCTATAATGACCTGCAAGGGCAAGGAGAAAGAATGGAACTCAGAGGAACAACCATAATAGCGGTTAAAGATGACAAGGGAACTGCCGTGGCCGGTGACGGTCAGGTCACCTTTGGTCAGTCGGTGGTCATGAAGCATACCGCCCGAAAAGTACGCCGCATTTACAAGGACAAGGTAACCGTGGGCTTTGCCGGTGCGACCGCTGACGCCTTCACCCTGTCCGAACGCTTTGAAACCAAACTGGAAACATACTCCGGCAACCTGCTCAGGGCCGCTGTGGAGCTGGCCAAGGATTGGCGCACCGACAAATACCTGCGCAAGCTCGAAGCCATGCTGCTGGCTGCGGACGGCGAACACATCCTCATCATCTCCGGCACCGGTGACGTCATCGAACCGGACGACGGTGTGGCAGCCATCGGCTCCGGCGGGTCCTATGCCCTGGCCGCTGGCAGAGCGTTGCAGCAGAACACGGGCCTGTCTGCCGCAGACATCGCCAAAAAAGCCATGGAGATCGCAGCCGACATCTGTGTCTACACCAACAACAACATTGTGATCGAAGCACAGAATAAATAACGCTTCGGCGCGAACGATTAATCGCAATTACTTGTAATACAACACAAAATAATACAGTTATATCCTCGAACGGAGCCAAGAACCTGCCGAGGACAGCATATATCGGAGAAGCAATGAGCAATCTGACTCCCAGAGAAATCGTATCCGAACTCGACAAATACATCATCGGCCAGAACGACGCCAAACGGATGGTGGCCATCGCCATGCGCAACCGCTGGCGGCGCCAACAGATCGACCCGGAACTCCGCGATGAGATCGCCCCCAAGAATATCATCCTGATGGGCCCCACCGGAGTGGGCAAGACCGAAATCGCCCGCCGTCTGGCCCGGCTGGCCAAATGCCCCTTCTTCAAGGTGGAGGCCACCAAGTTTACCGAGGTGGGCTATGTGGGCCGTGACGTGGAGTCCATGATCCGTGATCTCATGGAAATCGGCGTATCCATGGTCCGCAAGGAAGAGACTGAGAAGGTTCGAATCAAGGCGGAAAAGAACGCCGAAGAACGGCTTCTGGACCTGCTGCTGCCCGGCAAGAAACCGCAGGAAGGCGGCCCCATGGGATTCTTTGCAGGCAACCAGTCCGGCGAAATCGAAGAGGTCAAGGAAGAACCCAAGGACAGTGCCACGCGCGAAAAATTCCGTCAGATGTTCAGGGCCGGTCAGCTCGACGAACGGGAAGTGGAAATGAGTGTCACGGTGCAGTCCGGCGCACAGGTGGAAATCATGGCCATCCCCGGCATGGAAGACATGGGCTCCAACCTGCAGAGCGCTTTCTCCAATATGTTCCCCGGCAAACGCAAAACGCGCAAGATGAAGATCAAGGACGCGTACCAGACCCTTATCGACGAAGAGGCCGACAAACTCATCGATCCCGATGCCGTCAACGAGCTGGCTCGTGAACGTGTTGAGCAGCAAGGCATTCTGTTTGTCGATGAAATGGACAAGATCGCCTCACGGCACGACCAGACAGGCGGCGGTTCTGCCGATGTCTCTCGCGAAGGGGTCCAGCGAGACCTGCTGCCCATCGTGGAAGGCAGTGTGGTCAACACCAAATACGGCATGATCAAGACTGATCATATCCTGTTCATCGCAGCCGGAGCCTTTCATTTTGCCAAACCGTCCGATCTCATCCCGGAACTTCAGGGACGTTTCCCCCTGCGCGAGGAGCTTGCCTCCCTGCACAAGGAAGAATTCTACCGCATCCTGACCGAGCCGAAAAACGCGCTCACCGTGCAATACAAGGCGTTGCTCGAAACCGAGGGTGTCGCCATCGAATACACCAAGGAAGCACTTGAAGAGATCTCGGCCACTGCTGAAAAGATCAATGAGGAATCCGAAAACATTGGCGCGCGTAGGCTCTACACCATCATGGAAAAGATCCTGGCCAACCTCTCCTTCGAGGCACCGGACAAATCCGGCCAGAAGATCGTCATCGACCGGGATTACGTCGTTGAACAACTGGACCATGTTGTAGAAGATCGCGACCTGTCCCGCTACATCCTCTAGGACCACCATGTTGCCCCGCATCTCTCTGATCGGCGTTCCACTGGACCACAATTCATCCTACCTGCGCGGCCCTGCCAAAGGGCCGTTCGCAGTGGTGGAGGCGCTGCATTGCGACTCGGCCAATCTGTGGACAGAAACCGCCCATGATCTCTCCGGGGTCATAGACCACGCCGGAACGATCGATCCGGGAAGTGCGGAGACCGCTTTTTCAACCATTACAGACGCCGCCAGAAAAGCAGGAGAGGCAGCGACAACCCCCATTTTCATTGGCGGCGATCATTCGATCACCTACCCGCTGGTCAAGGGAATGCACCGCGCTGTGGGGGAATTCACCATCCTCCACTTCGATGCCCACCCGGACTGTTATCATGAGTTCGAAGGCAACCCGCACTCCCACGCCTGCCCTTTCTCCCGCATCATGGAAGAGTCCCTCTGCACCGAATTGATCTCAGTGGGGATCCGCACGGCTTCGGGCCATCAGCGTGAGCAAAAAGCCCAATTCGGCATCAAGTGGCTGGAAATGAAGGACCAATCAACCTGGCCCACGCTCTCGTTCGACACTCCAGTATATATTTCGGTCGACATGGACGCCCTTGATCCGGCCTTTGCCCCCGGTGTCTCCCACCACGAACCTGGCGGCATGAGTACCCGGAGCATCCTCGATATCATCCAGGCCCTGGACGCTCCGATCATCGGGGCAGATATCGTGGAGCTAAACCCTGACCGGGACATCAACGGTGTCACCGCCATGACCGCAGCAAAAATACTCCGCGAAATTGCCGGCATGATCCTCTCCTGCTCCGCAGCTTCCTGATACGCCGCCAACACACGGTTCCACTTGCGAGTTGTATCGACTTGCTACTTTTCGCCCGTATGGTATGCTTCACTTGATTTCCGAGGAGAAGCAACCTGGAGGACGTAGCGGAGATGAACCGGCGAGAATGTACCCAGCCAGCAAAAGGCTCCAGGGCAGCGTCATCAGCTCACATCTCTCCTCGTGTTCTGTACAGACGAAGCCGCCCCCTGCTGGGCATCCTTCTACTTGCAGTTATCACCGTCGTCGCCCTGCCTCTGGTCAACACCACGGTCATCTACCCCGCCTATACGCACATCCTCGTCAAAGCCATCGAGACCCAATCCGAAAGGCTCGCCAGGCACACCATCCCCTCGTCCGTCCAACAGTCTGCCCTGACGAACAAGGCCACTGATTCCCCCATGTTCATGGCGGATGTCTACCGCCTTGAACATGAGTTCGGCATGCTGGGAATCATTGTGTACTCCTCGATCGGGAAGGTGATCTACTCCAGTGACAGAACCAGAATCGGCACGACCAACAACGCCCCCTACTATCAGAAAACAGTCGCTCAGGGTGAAACGTCCTCGCACTTGGTCTGGGAAAACAAAAAGACCTCCGACATCGCGACAAGGGAGTTGGCCGTGGTCAAAACCGTTGTCCCCATACTGAAAAACGGGCGTTTTCTCGGTGCCTTCGAGTTTCATTTCAATGCCACGGAGTCCGTCAATGAGCTGAAGCGATTCACGACCTATGCCACCTATGGGACCATACTGACCTGTGCGCTCCTGCTCGGCATTGTCATCATCCTGCTCTCCCTGGAGTCAGCGCGTATTAAATCGGGAAAGGAAGCCGAAGAACTCAGGGCAGATGTGGAGCTGATCACCCGTCACGACCTCAAGGCGCCCCTCATCGGCGTACTCAACGGCATTCAGTACCTTACGAACTACACACCCGTGACCGATGACCAAAAAGACATGTTGAAAGATATGCGCTCTGCCCTGGATACAGGGTTGGACATGATCAACAGGAGCCTGGACATATATAAAATCGAAACAGGTAAATACACATACGTGCCGGAAGACATAGATGTCATCAATATCACACGCAGAGTGATGAGGAATGTCTCCGGAGAAGCGCAAGCAAACGACGTGGAGCTGCAACTCACGCGAAGCGGAAAGCCTGTCGGAAGTTCGGATTCCCTGACTCTTCAGGCAGAAGAGACTCTGCTCTATTCTCTGTTGGGCAATCTCATAAAGAATGCCATTGAAGCCTCTGACATATCCGATACCGTCTCTATTGCCATCGATGATGACGATGCCAATGTGTCCTTCACCATTCACAACACCATGCCTGTCCCTGAAGCTATCCAAGACAGCTTTTTCAACAAGTACACCACGGCCAACAAACGCACCGGCACGGGACTCGGAACGTATTCAGCAAGGATCATGACCGAAGTCATGAACGGCACGATTACCATGCGATCATCCAATGAAGAGGGAACAACGATCACGGTAACCCTTCCCAAGTGTCCATGACAGCACCAGAGTCCAAGGAGAACGCATGGCGATACCGTTGACGGACACCAGTCAGAACCGACCGTCACTCTGATACTGCGATAATCGCCCTAATCGTTTTTCAATTGGAGCGTCATCCGAACATCGGCAACGAGCGCCCGCTCGTGATTCACGAGAACAGGATTGAACTCCGCTTCCAGTATCTGCGGATGATCAAGAGCCAATTGCGACATCGCCAGAATGATATCCTGAAGCGCGGTGAAATTCACGGGTTGTTCACCCTTGAGCCCCTTAAGCAGCATGTAGGACTTGATCTCGCGCACGATCTTGAACGCATCCTGACGAGAGAGCGGCGCGAGTCTGAACGAGATATCCTTCATGATCTCCACATAGATACCTCCGAGACCGAACATGAGCATGGGGCCGAACTGTTCATCCCGCTTGAATCCGATGATCACTTCCTTGACCCCGGCAGGAGCCATCTCCTGCACCAGGCAACCCGCGATATACGCCTCCCTACGCATACGCTGCGCCTGGGCCGTGATCTGCTTGAAAGCATTCAGGACCGCTGTGGCATTACCCAGATTCACCCTGACGCCACCGACATCGGATTTGTGAGAAATATCAGGAGAGGCGATCTTGAGCACCACGGGATAGCCGATCTCCTCGGCAGCGGCCACCGCCTCGTCCGAGGAGCGGGCCAACACGGTCTTCGGCGTGGGCAATCCATATGCCTGCAACATCTGCTGCGCCTCGAATTCCACGATCTCGGCCTGCTTGCGCTGCTCATGTTCCCGGATCAGCCCCCGGGCTGTTTCAAGGTCGCGCTCGACCTCCTTGAACTCAGGTTTTGAACGGCTTTTCCACAGGTAGTATTCGTACATTGTCTCAATGGCATGCACTGCGGCTATGGGGAAGGCATAACAGGGAATATCCGCTTCCATGAGCAGTTCCCTGGCCTTTGCCACGCGGGTCTTACCCATGAAGCAGGCGAATACCGGTTTGCCGCACTTTCGCGCAATGCGGATGACCGACTGCGCGGTCTTCTCTATCTCCACGGACGCGGTGGGCGTGAGCAGCACCATGATGGAATGGACCATGGGATCCTCCGCCACGACATCCAGCGTTCTGGCGTACCGGTCCGCATCCGCGTCACCGATGATATCCACCGGATTGTAAAAGGCGGCATAGCTGGGAAGAAATTCCTGCAGTTTCTGGATGGTTCTCTGCGACAGGGCAGCCATGGTCAGACAGGAGCGGTCCGCTGCATCCGCGGCGAGAATGCCAGGACCACCGGAGTTGGTGACCACCGCCAGGTTCGGTCCCTTGGGCAATGGCTGGCAGGAAAAAGCCTGGGCCAGATTGAACAAGGAAGCGACGTCCCCTACCCGGATGACGCCCGACTTATGGAATGCGGCGGTATAGCTCTGATCCGACCCGGCTATGGCGCCGGTATGCGACGAGGCGGCCTTTGCTCCTGCCGCAGTCTTGCCGGACTTGATCATGATGACCGGCTTGTTCAGACAGGCCTTGTGCGCGGCCTTGAGAAAAGCATCGCCGTGTTCCACGTTCTCGATATAGCCGAGAATGACCTTTGTGGCCTCATCCTCGTTCAGGTAGTCAAGCATATCCGCTTCATCCAGAACAGCCTTGTTGCCCAGAGAGACAAACTTGGAGAAGCCGACATTCGCACCGAGCGCCCAGTCGAGAATGGCTACGCAGAGCGCACCGCTCTGCGAGAAAAAGGCTATGGAGCCGGGGCTGGGCTGGCCTGCGGCAAAAGAGGCATTGACCCCGGCCGCCGTATTCATCATGCCCAGACAGTTGGGACCGAGCAGAGCCATATCATGCTCCTCGCACAGGGCGATGATTTCCTGCTCCATGTGGTATCCCTCAGTACCCACTTCCTTGAACCCGGCAGTGATGACTATGGCGGACTTTGTCCCGATCTCGGCCAGGGCCTTGATGGACGGAATCACGAATTGGGGAGGAACTGAAACAACACCCAGATCAAGACCACGAGGCAGATCCGCAATATCGGAGATGACATCCAGCCCTTCAATGCTCCCCCCCTTGGGGTTCACCGGAAACAGCTTGCCGCTGAAACCGGCATTCAGCATATTGGAGACAATGGTATGACCGACCTTTCCGGGTGTAGCAGAGGCGCCGATGACGGCAACGGTATCGGGATGAAAAAAGGCGTGCAGAGAATCCTGAGCTGACAAAAAAGGCTCCTGAGGGTCAAGAGGTTGCGCGTTGATTGCAAAATCCTAACCCGAAACAGGTCAGCTAACAAGGGATTCCACTTACTCTTTCAGCCAGGCGATAGCAGCCTGTTCATCATCAAAAAGACGAAAATTGATCGACCTGTTCCGGTACACGGTCTCATACATCGTATAGAGCGCCCGGTTTGCCGGAGGAAACAGGCAGGCGATACGCAACCCCAAGGTATGCACCTCGCTGTGATCAAGACTGCCGACCCCCAGCTTGATGTCCAGATTATCGAGCGCCAGTTCGAGCTGAAGCTCGTCCAGCAGCACGAGTCTGACGTCGAGTTCAAGCACCTTGTCGGCCCCGACAAGCACTTTGTCGATGAATTCATCACCCGAGTCGATCCGTCCAGTAGTCGTGATACGGATCCAATCGTCTACAAGTTCATACTCCCGACTATACACCATAATGAGTCCCACCAGGTATCAGATAGAAAAACCGTACATCCTTCCGTTCTTATTTGGATTTATCATGTGAGGCGGCTTTCTTCGCCTTTTGCTTGTCCTCCACCGTCTTTCCGGCTGCGGCGGCCACATGCGCACGATCCTCATCGGTCATATTGCTGGAATCAGGGATCTGAACGGCCACACGCGGCTTGGCGAACTCAATCCCGGCCTCGGCAAAATGCTTGCGCATCTTGGCGAGCACCAGCTTGCGCAGGGTGAACTGGCCACCGGGTTTGGTCATGAACTTGACCCGCATACGCATGCCGTACTCTTCCATGGCCTTGACGCCCTGGCTCTTGATGTCGCCAAGCATGACCTCGTTGAGTTCCGGGACCGCTCGCACTTCCTTGTTGATTTTCTTGATGATCTTCTTCACCTGCCCGATATCGGTGTCAAACGGCACCAGATACTGCAACTTCATGACCGCCCAGTCGCGGGTGTTGTTCTTGATCATCTTCATCGAGCCAAAGGGAATGGTATACAGGAAGCCAAGGTGGTGCCGCAGCTTGAGCGAGCGAACCGAAATTTCCTCCACAGTGCCCATGGCACCGCTGGTCTCGATGTAATCCCCCACCCGGAAGGCGTCGTCGGTCAAAAAGAATATACCGGAGATGATGTCTTTCACCAGGGTCTGCGCGCCAAAACCAATGGCGATGCCGAATATGGACGCACCGGCAATGAGCGGCCCGATATCCACACCGAGCGAGGACAGCATGACCAGAACGGTCACCGCCGCAATACCCACGAAGATGAACTTCTTGACCAGTTGCAGCAGGGTCGAAAAACGGTCGCCGCCCGGGCCGCCGCCATCGCCTTCACCGCTCCCTGAACTTTGTTCTTCCTGTTTTTCCATGAGTTTACGTTCGATAAACCGATTGACATAGACCCACAACATATATGCCAGAATCAAGGTCAGTAAAATGGATATGGCAGCCCGAACCACCTCGCGTCCGAATTGAAGATTGATACCCCATATGCGCAAGAACAGGAAAACCGTGGCCGCCAGGACCAGCACATGAAACCCGTTCCGCAGGAACTTCTGAAAACGAATGAGTCCCTGTGGAAGCTCATCCCCTTCTTCCTCATCGGTCGGCATCCGTGTCCCGGCCATGTCCACGGCAAAGTCCACCAACCGTTGCGTGGCCCACTCCACAAGCAGATATCCCGGCACCAGAAGCAATGTCATGATTCCGATAAGCCGCGCCTGCGCACCAAACAGCATGATGGCGAAAACCCAGAGCATCCATGAACCGAAAATATACAACATGGCTGCCGCATGCCAGGAGTCGGCAAACTGATGAACCAGCCCGTCGGCCTCGGTATTGCGCCGTATGGCATCCGCAATGGGTTTCTTGTTCCACAGAACAAGCAGCGTCAGCACAAAGGCGACGACAAACCCGAAAAAGGTCATGACCAGCAAGTTCACGGCCTCACCACTTCCATGAAGCCGCAGGATGGTGTTCACGAGCATGCTCAGGGCGAGAATCCGGGCAATGTTCACCACCCACCTGAACATATACTGAGCGGTCGCATCGGTCAGGGGCAGATACCGCAGCGAGGGGGCATGCGGTGCCAGAAGAAACCGCGCTGATATCTTGACCAGGGCCAGGAAAATCATGGCCAACAACCAGGCAATAATGACGATCTTTGAACCAGCGCCTTTGTCGAAAATAACGAGATAGCAGGCAAAGGCGACACCGCCGACCAGCACAACGCCGAAAATATCCAGAACAGCCCGCAGAAAAAGCCGTCCCATCTGTTCATACCAGGGCAGCTCTCCGGGCGTGCGGGCTATGGCCTTGCGAAAATGGACCGTCCGTCTCTTGAAAAGGAACGTACCGCCAACCCAGAACACCGACAATGCCACCAGGGCGAGCAGAAGCATGCCCGGCCCCATATTATCATCCCCGGCCAGAAAATGGCTGAAGGCCCGGGGCACGTCTCTCGGAGCCGTTGACGCGCCCGAAAAAAGATATTGGAAACGGTCACGGACAAAGTTCGCATCAGAGCGCAGACTGGCAAGCACCCCTTCGAGTCCGGTGGGTGCCGCAGGTTTCTTCTCCATCTCAGCGTTCTTTTTCAACTCTTCCAGCAACAGGCGACGGACCTGCTCATCGCTCAATCCGGCCATGATCGCGCTGATCTGTTCGGGCGTTGAGTCCGACGGGATGGCCACAGACGTATCGGATTTCGAACTGGAATGAGAACTGCCCGCTGCCTGCAAGACTGCGGCCGATGCTGCTGCGTGCGCACTCGGAGCACCCGATAGACAACACGCCAGCGCCACGACCATGGCAAAAATGAAAACCCGATTCAACATGCAGCCCCCAGATGTAAACATGTCATATTTGTGTAATTCAGCTTGTATATCAAGATGATGGGAGAACTGTAAACTCAAAAAACATACTCGACACGATCTCCGGTATTTGCATAGAGAAAGACCTCGTCTCCGGATGCTCCCAGAGAGGCTGCAAACCGGGGCAACCAGTCTGTCTCGCCGAATGTATGCATGGGCACGAAGACACGAGCGCCAGCTTCATGATACGCCTCCACTCCTCCGGCAAGATTCTCCAGCCGCTGATCGACATTGGAGAATGCCACATGCGGCTTGAAGTCGCTCACACGCTGCATGGCCTGTCTAAAAAAGGCCGAGGTGAATGCCTGCTCCCTGGCCGAAGCGGTTTTCCATATCCACTTGGCCAGATCTCCACCGAAATAGAATCGAAACGCCCCGTCCGTGACCAGAAAAGCTACGCCAAGATCATTGCTCATGAGCGTCTCGATACGCATCCCGTCATACGCGTAAGTTTCATCCGGCTCCACGATAAGCACCTCCCCCTTTGTCGGGAGCGCCTCGGGCCGCATGTCCTCGATGTCTTCTGACAGCACATACTGCACGCTCTTTGCCGGAGACGTCAGGGAATCAAGATCTTCATTCAGATGATCTTCATGTCCATGGGAAATGAACACGGTCAGCTCGGTATCGGCCACTGCCCGACCGATACTGTCCGCTCCGTTAACTGGAAGATGAGCGTCCCCCGGACAATCGAAGAGGAAGGTGCGCGTGTCGGTTTTCATGACAAAACAATTGTGGTGTATATACGTGAGCACTACTTTCATACACTCACCTATACGCTTCCAGACACCTTGGAGCAAGGCAAGCCTTACCACTGGAGGTCCGTTGCGCTTTACTGTATTATCGCGCCCCGACATTCAAGGGAGACAAGCATGATCACCATCGGCGTCGACACTGGCGGCACATTCACTGATTTCACCTATGTGACAGGCGAGACCACCGGCACATACAAGACCCTGTCCACCCCGCACAACCCTGCCGAGGCCGTCATCAACGGGCTGAAGCATATCGTGCAGACCCTCGGACTGGATGACCGCATCCAGGACCTCGGCATGTCCATTGTCCACGGCTCCACCGTGGCGACCAACGCCATTCTGGAGCGCAAGGGCGTGCGCACGGCATTGGTGACCAATACAGGCTTCACCGACATCATCGAAATAGGCCGGCAGAATCGATCCCGTCTCTACGACCTCGCTTACCGACGACAGCCCCACATCATCCCCGAAGCACTGCGCTTTGGCATCCTCGGCCGAGTTTCTTCAGAAGGAGACATCATAGAGGACTTCGAAGCTGAAGCCACCCGAGCAGTCATCCGGCGGATACAGGACAGCGGCGCCGAATCCGTGGCCGTCTGCCTGCTCTTCTCCTTCCTTGACCCCAGCCATGAACGGCAGATAGGCGACATGCTGACCGCGCTGGACCTGCCGGCTTCACTTTCCAGCGATATCCTGGCCGAATTCCGCGAATTTGAACGCACCTCCACCACGGTCATCAACGCCTATGTCTCGCCCATCATGACCCGCTATCTGACCTCCCTGAACCAGGCCGTGTCAGGCAACTCTCTGCGCGTCATGCAGTCCAATGGCGGCTCCATCTCGGCGGCAACGGCCATGCGGGAATCAGTGCGCACCATCCTGTCCGGCCCGGCCGGTGGTGCGGTGGGTGCGCTGGAGCTGGGAAAAATGGCCGGATTCGACAAGATCATCACCTTTGACATGGGCGGCACCAGCTCCGATGTCAGCCTTATGGATCAAGTCCTCCCGCTGACAACGACCTCGGCCATCTCAGGCTATCCAGTGAAAGTGCCCATGATCGACATCCACACCGTGGGTGCGGGCGGCGGCTCCATCGCGGCCCTTGACCCGGGCGGCTCCCTGACGGTCGGCCCTGAAAGCGCAGGAGCCACCCCAGGTCCCATTTGTTATGCGCAGGGCGGCGATCAGGTCACGGTGACGGATGCCAACCTGTATCTGGGCCGTATCGTTCCCGAGCACTTCCTCGGCGGAGGCATGGAACTGGCTGAGACACAAACACGAACAGCCATTGAAGCGCTGGCTGACCAGCTCGACATGTCCCCAGTGGAGCTGGCCGAGGGCATACTGGCCGTGGCCAATGCCAATATGGAGCGGGCCATCAGGATCATCTCCGTGGAAAAAGGCTTCGACCCGCGGGAGTTTACCCTCTTCTCTTTCGGCGGCGCGGGCGGCATGCACTGCACAGAACTGGCCCGACTGCTCGGCATGCCCACGGTCTTCATCCCGGTCAATCCCGGCATTCTCTCGGCCACCGGCATGCTCATGGCCGACGTGGTCAAGGACTACTCCCGCACGATCATGTGCGGTGCCGACGACTTCACCCCTGATGCCATGGAACACGCTTTCGCACAGCTGGAAGCCCGAGGAGAGGCAGAACTCTCCGCAGAAGGACTGATCCAATCCGATATCACCCACGAACGGTATCTGGACATGCGATACACCGGCCAATCCTTTGAGATAGTGGTCCCGTTCTGTGATGCCCCCATCGAAGCTTTTCACACCCTGCACGAGAAACAATATGGCCACCGCAACGACAAGCCAGTGGAAGTGGTCAACGTCCGTCTCAGAAGCCTTGGTCGCCAGCCATCGCTGACGTTCTCCCGCGCGACACCGGGGCCAAGAAACCTATCGGCAGCAGCTATCACCGGCAAAGGCCAAACAATTTTTTCGGGCAAAGAATACGAAACCGCCATCATAGACAGAAACGCCCTCGCCCCTGGCAACAACTTTACCGGCCCGGCCATCGTCACAGAATACAGCTCGACCATCGTCATCCCGCCACAGGTCACCGTTCAGGTAGACGAATGGTCCAACCTCATTTTGGACATACACTAATCCCCTCCCCTCTCCCAAAAACCACGCCAGTCAACCAACACCTCCCCCAAAGCAAGGAATCGCCCACCATACGTCCAAAACAAACCATCGCTTTTTCACTTGACCCAACACCATCCCCTGGTTTAAAAATCGACTCCCGTTTCGCCAGGATAGCTCAGTTGGTAGAGCAACTGATTCGTAATCAGTAGGTCGTCGGTTCAACTCCGATTCCTGGCTCCAAGGAAAATCAAGGGCTGACGCGGCTTTATAGCCGGATCAGCCCTTTTTTTGACTGTTGAAAACTGACGAGAACTACCGACAAATGGACCCATAAAAGGGTCCATTTCTGCGTTTTGGGGTCCATATTGGGTCCATCCCAAATTACTTTTTATCGGAGAACAGGTCGAGAGGCCCAAGTTTCACGAGATTGACCGCTGCCCGTAGGCCATCATCGGTGACGTCGGCATAGGTATCGGCGGTCACTCGGAACTCGGAATGGCCAAGAGCTTTCTGAAGGGCCTTCATTCCGCCACCACCTTCGAGCATGGCAACAGAAAAGGAATGGCGCAGATCGTGGAGAGTAAGATGTCCGAAGCCGCCAGCCTTCAGAGCTTCCTTGGTCTTGTGGGTGTAGGTGTCGGCGTGTCTCCACCGGGTGAAGATTTTCCCTCTACCCTTTTTCATGGATTTCAAGAGAGTCAAAAAAGACGCGCTCATGGGGTATGTCTTACAAAGGCTCCGCTTTTCCTTGGCAATGAAATAGGCTTTCCGTTCCCAAAGGATGTCTTCCCAGCACAGTTCCACCAGCTCCGACCGGCGGCGACCAGTAGAAAGGCAGGCGACAACGAACCGGCGCAACCCAAGATCTTCGATGGACTTAATGAAATTCGTAATCTGTTTTGGCTCAATGAAGCCCACCCGCTTTTTCTGGGGTAGGAGCTTGGCACCCTTGAAGGGATTGGCTTGGAGGTATCCCCACTCCACGGCCTTATTCATAACGGCCTTTGAGTGGCGCAGGTAATTGTTAATGCTGGATGGCTTCAGCTTTCGATTTTTGCGCTTCAGCTCATCCATGGTTTTCAGGGTAAGCCTGTCGAGGCGGACGTTACGTCCTTCAATCTCGATGATTTTCCGAAGGGCCAGCCGGTTGGCTTTGAATGTTTTGCTGGGCTGTGTATCCAAAGCCCAAACCTCAAACTCATCGGCAAACTGACCTAGATTTTTTGAACACTCCCCGGTGATCCGGCGAACCTTGCCTTCTAGATATGCGGTCCTAATTATTTTCAAAAGCCGGGAGGCTTCAACAAAATCACGGGTACTTAACGTCAATCTCTTGCCGTCAATCTTATAATAGTAGCCGTTTCTACCGGCCACCTTGAACGGCTTCCTGCTCACACCCATGATGTCCACCATCACAGCCCGGCCCTTTGCAACAGGGTGAGGGCTTTGCTTTCCAGTTCGTTGGAATGAATGGGGAGGGAGCTTTCAAGGATTCGCCAATCCTTTCTTTTCCCGGCGGGAATCTGTCTGGCTGTGACAACACCATCCCGGCACCATTTGCGCATGGTGTCACGGTGTATGTTGCACGCCTCGCATGCCGCCCCCATTTTCAACCAATGTTCCATTAAAAAGCCCTCTTAATTAAGAAGGCTCTTGTGTTGCACATGTGTAACACGCAAGTCAACACGATGTGAGAACTAGGTCACATAATCAGAGAAAACTACTCTTCTGTAATACCTGAAGCCCGCTTTAGGACAGCCTCCGGAGAGACTCCCACGGCTCTACACATTTTGGAAAAATCACTTGCCCGCATAGGCTCTCGCCCTTTCAACAATGACTCAACATCGGGAAGATCCAAGCTTTCAAGCTCCCTGGACACATCATCGTAATCTTTACCCAGGGCCTTTGCCGCAGCCACAAGAGTTGAAGCGATAGCCTTATCCAGTACCGTCATGGCACGGTCAGGAGATGGTGGAGGCAAATCATCACCACTCCCGAACACCTTCACCAAAGGAATTCGCAACCGATCCAGATACCGAACCATATCTCGAAATGAGGTATTCTCGCGGACAATGCGTTCAGTATACCAACGATGAACGGTCGCCCTGTCACAACCAACCAAACGACTTATAGCCGACTGAGACTCACCATTGGACACTCTCCGATCGACCTCTTCAAGGATCAATTCCATTGCCCTACGTGTAATTTTATAACTGTCCATGTTTTTTGACATAAACCCACCCCCTGAGACAACGCTCATTTTTTAGCTTGACCTTATTGTTGTAGGCATGCAACAAAAGCCCCATGGAAAACGCACTTGAACAATATCGACAGAGGCACGGACTTAGTTATGCGGACCTAGCTCGCATGGTCGGGACCGACCGATCCACCGTCATGAGGCACTGCAAGGCAGCGTCTGTGCCGGAGGCTTCGGTCGTCCGTTACTACGCAAAATTGCAGATCCCCATTGAGGATCTGCAACCCCAATTATTCAAGGGCGAGACTAAGTCCTAGCACGGGGACAAATCCCCGCAACCCATGTGTTCAACACGGAGGAACAACAACATGGACCAGAGAATGGATACACAAGGGCTGGCCGATTTGGACGCCATCGATGCTTTCAAATTAGCTATAGAGCAATCACCAAAGGACCTTCAGACCATCGCCAAAGAGATGGAATGGAGCGGATCATATGTCCGGCGAGTTTTCAGCACAGAAAACTTTTTCCCGTCGATAATATATCTCCCCAGATTCTGCCATGTGGTCGGCAACAGCTTGGTCCTGCAATGGCTCCAAGCCAAGGTCATGACCTACGGCATCCCAAAGGTTGACCGAGATGTGAACTGTGAAAATCTCGCTTTTCGTATTGCAAACATTTTCGGAGAAGTTGGCGACCTCGGACGCAAAGGGCAGGAAGCCGTCGCGGACGGAGTTCTTGACCAAGGAGAAGTCAGAACACTCATAAACGAGACAAAGGACATCCTGACAGAAGGCTATGAGCTTATCGCCGATCTGCGAATCCTCGAGCGGGATCTCGCAGCAGAAGGAAAAGGGGCTTCAGCATGAGCAGACAATTTATCGCAATCCGCAAACAGGAGCGGCTAAAGTCCCTGGCAGAAATAATGTACTCGGCCTTGGACAACGGCGACCGTCGCGTTCTGGTCAAGCAAATCTTCTACATGCTCCCTGCAGCCCTCCGCTTCAGGAAGCTGTGCGAACTCCATAGCTTCCTGAAAAACCTTCCATTGACCATTGAGGGCCAAGGGCAAGGACGAGGAAAACGGACCTGCATACACATCGATGCCAACGGTCTTTCCTTCATTGCCGACAGACTCAACATGGAGTTAGTCGATTTGCTGAAATCCACCGACACTGAAGCAAAAGGACGCGCTTCATATATGTCCCTGGGAGACTTCCACCAGATGCATGACAACATCCCGGACTTCTCCCCCATGGGCGACCCTGTTTTTTCTCTGACACAGGCCCCGGAGATGCGCGTCAATGACTAACTACCGCCAGGATATTGGAGCCGATGAGATTGTCCGGTCGTTAATGCAGGATTCCTCTCTCCAGTTTGTTGACTGCAATACTCACCTTCGTAAAGGAATCTGCCCTGCGTGTGGTAAGCATGAACTCTGGATCAAGAAAGACGAACCGTGGAGGGTGAGCTGCAACAGAGAAACGAAGTGCGGCTGGACAGCTTCCACGCGTGAGCTGCTGCCGGAGCTGTTCACCAACTTCTCAAAAAAATATGCTCCGACGGAAAACAAGCCGAACCAAACAGCCGATGCCGTCATGGGGCTGGATAGAGGATTCGACCTTTCCAAGATCCGGGGGTGGTATGAGCAAGCCGCGTACACATTCCCGCGCTCCACCACCATGTGCCACACGGTCCGGTTCTACCTGGACAAGGAGAAAACGCGATATTGGGAAAGGCTCATAGACAAGACAAAAGCCGATGGGCAAAAAAACAATATCGGGGGAAAGCGCAAACCAGATGGCTCTCTGTTCAAGGGGGACGCATGGCTCCCGCCCACAGTCTCCCTCGAAGAAGGCGACCGCTGTTTTCTTGTTGAGGCAATCTTCCATTCCATCGCCCTTTACCACTACGACATCAAAGCCGCTGCAACCATCTCAAGCAACCACTTCCCGGAAGCCTTTATCAAAGAGCATGCCGGGAAAGGGATCACATGGGTATTAGCCCTGGATGGTGACAAGGCCGGGCGCAAAGGCACAATCAAAGACGCCAAGCTGCTGAACAAGATGGGAGAAAAAGTAGAAGTCCTCATCCTCCCCGACAATGGGAAGGATTGGGACGACTACCACCGGGAACACAAACTGAACAAAACCCTCATTGAGAACGGCCTCTACAAAGGCAAACTCTTCATGGCCGAAAGCGTGGAGGAGAAGGCCTACTTCTTCTACCAACGCCACCCATACAGAACCTTCATCCTTGATTTCAAAGCAGCGTTATACGGCATCGAAATCAACTCCGGCGCTTTGGAAATGGACTTGAACCCCAAGAAAAAACAGGATGGAGAATCGGACCCCGAACCCATCAAACTGAGTTCCAAACAAGGTTGGGACATATTCATTCGGAATGTCGACGTAGACCAGATATCAAACGTCTATCCCCGCTTCCTCTACATGGAGCGTGACGAGATCATGGAGGAGCAACGCTACGTCTTCCAGATCAATTACTCCAACGGCAACCCCTCGGACATCATCGGCCTGGAGGGTACAAACATCACCAGCCCGGATGCCTTCCACAAGTCCCTATTAAACAAATCCCGAGGCGGCACCTTTGACGGCGAAGTCAAACAACTGAAAATCCTGCGCGATGGCTGGCTGAATTCAAAAATGAAAACCGTCACGGCCATCCCTTTTGTGGGATATGACCGCGATTCAAGTGCCTATGTTTTTCAAAATGCGGCCTACTTCAACGGGCAAGAAATCAAACTGAACAATGATGGTTACTTCCAGGTCGGAAAGACCGGAATCAAGACCACTCTGAACGGCGTCTCAATCGAAACAGATGGAGAATTCGACACGACCTGGCTAGAAAACTTTCACAGCGCATTCCATTGGCAGGGCCTCGCACTCCTGGCCTTCTGGCTTGGCAGCCTGTTCGCACAGCAAATCCGTACCAAGCATAAGAGCTGGCCTTTTTTTGAATTCACAGGAGAACCAGGCGCGGGTAAATCCACGGTCCTTGAATTCCTCTGGAAGCTCTTTGGCCGGGACGATTACGAAGGCTTCGACGTCATGAAGGCCACCACGGCAGGACGCCGCCGAGCCTTTAACCAGGTGTCGAACTTGCCTGTTGTCATCATCGAATCAGACAGAGACGACGGCAGCAAAGATGGCAAGGCCAAGCAGTTTGACTTCGACCTGTGCAAGCCCTTCTTCAATGGTCGCGGCACCGGCACCTTGGGCGTGGCCAGAAGGAATAACGATGTCGAGGAATCCCTTTTCCAAGCCGCCCTGGTTATCAGCCAGAACGCCGAAGTCGATGGTTCAGAGGCACTGCTCCAGCGCGTTGTCCATGTCCATGTGGACAAACGCCACCACAAGCCAGACTCCCGCGACACGGCCAGATGGTTCGAGCGGCAGAGCAGCAAGACCGTTGGCGGGTTCATGCGCAAGGCTCTGCGCCATGAAAGGCAGATCCTGCAGGTCTATGAAAAAGCATTCCCTAAATATGAAAGGCTGTTCGGACAAAATGAAAAAATCCGCAATGAACGAATTGTAAAAAACCACGCCCAAGTAGCCGCGTTCGGTGATGCTTTGTCTGTCCTCTTTCCCAAAGCCATGACCTCAGAACGACAGGAAGCCCTGGCCTCTTACATTTTGAAAAGGGCCGAAGCTCGAGAACAACGCCTTGCCCACGATCACCCCATGCTGGAACAGTTCTGGGAAAGCTACCACTACCTGAACACTCAGCACCCCACCAAGGAAGACGACTTCCTCAACCACTCGAACAAGAGCGACCAGCTCGCCATCAACTTGGAGCAGATCCGCGAGATGTGCCAACGGCACGGCCAGGAGATGCCCGATCTCAGACAACTGAAGAAGCTGCTGCCCCACGGCAAACGGCACAAGTTCATAGAATCCAGCCGGGCCATCAATAGCCGACACTTAGGAAAAACCGTCCGCTGTTGGATTTTTCAAAAATAGGAGGAAGTATGGGAACCATCGAAATAGAACACGCAACTATGGAATCAATCCAGATGCTCATGCGGCTAATCCAGAGGCTGGATGAATATTACCCTGGCGTGGCCCTGGTGAAAAGCCAGGCCGAGGCTGTGGAAGACATGATTAAAGACTGCACCCAGGCGCAGACGAGTTGATAGAATGCAGAGCTATGAGCACCGCAGCTCTATCCGCTCTGCCGCACTATTCTGGTTGCGAACAGCGTTATCAGACCGCCGAGCATGAAGTAGCCGGTGACCACTTCGAGGATCAACAGGACTTGGCCCGCAGTATTAACCGGGACAACGTCCCCGAATCCCAGGGTGGTGAAGGTCACGATGCTGAAATAGTATGGAGTGAGCCAACCATCCTGCAAATGGCTGGCCTGCATAGCTGGAACAAAAGCATCCATCCACGGGAACCAAGTCAACAAATGACGACTAAGATCCATAATACCACCAAAGATCATCGCTATGCCAAAAGAGATAACTGCCCAATGCCCCCAGGAACGCCCACAGTCGGAAGTGTTCTTCCACCACCAATAGAATTTGGGATGCTTCTCTTTGGTCTCCTCGATGTAATCCAAGTCCATAACGTGGCGGATAAATCTTTGACTGCCTTCGCAGTTGGTCACAGAGATTCCCCTACAATTCATTTTATTGTCAAATTCAACGCCAGCGACTTGAGTGTCAGACAGGTTTGCCCAAGACAACTCTGCCCCTTGAAATTTCGCTTCAATAATACTCGAACCATGAAAAATAGCCTTAGTAAGCTTAGCCGATTGAAAATTAGCAAGTTCAATAGCCGAGTCGGAGAAATCGGCACCAAGACACTTCGTTCTTTTGAAACTCACTTCTACACAATTGGTTCTCTGAAATTTGACGCTTTGGAGAAAGGCATCAGTAAATTTTGCTTTATAAAAACTCGACCCATAAGCTTCTACGAAATCAAAAACTACATTGTTGAGTTTTGCCTTGTGAAAGATTGTCCCCCAAAGGAGTGCCATATGGAGGTTGGCCCCTCGGAGATCTGCTTCTTTAAAATCCGCTCCCAAGAACTTTGCTCCTTTGAGTTGAGCCCCTCGAAAATCCACCCCCTGAAAATTTATCCCATGGATGGTCATCTTCTCAATTGGGTCAAAAGCTACTACCACTGCCTCTCCGCCGTGCAACCATTGGATTGTTTTCCATTGAAAGATCTGATTGTCTGACTGCAATCCCACAAGCTCTGGGGCATTACAGATCAGGCCATTGAGTTCCGCGTTTTGAAAGTCTGGAACAACTTCTGGATTGTCCTCTCTCCATTTATTCCAAGTCTCAACGCCTTGTTCCAATATTTTCAAATGATCGGGGTTCGCCATAAGGAAAGCCTCCAAAATAAAGATGAAATAGAGAATATGATTCTTGAGGAGGTTGCTCCTGAATTGTCGAATATGTCAACCGAACTGGCCGCGTAAACCGTAGTTCTCAGCAAAGGTAGATCAAGATGAAATAGTACCTATTGACACTATTCGCATGTCTGGCCGATCTGTCTTTGCCATGATCGGCATAGACGTCCTAGAAGCGGGTGCCATGGTCCAGATCCCACCGCAAGTCGAACACATCAAAATACAATTTCAAGTCCGGCCATAATTCTATCTACCCTAGGCCAGCACGCTGGACATACCGGACTATGTATTCTCCGTCATCATGGTGCCGGTTTTCTTATACGTGAGAATCCGCGCCAGTATTTTACGCGCACGTATGCGCAGGCGCGTCACGCGTGAGGGGCAATTTCTGGAAACAGGGGAGGGGTTCGGAAAAGTGTAATTTTTGTAATCACAATTTTTAAAAGCTCAGAAAGCTATGAGTGCCAACGGCTAAGAGGGAATCATGAAATGTAATTTTTTAGTAATAAATATGTAATTTAATTACACTCAATCCATTACATTTCTCAATATTTCAACCTGTTGATTTTATTACTCATTACATTTCTGGTTACACTTATTTACAGTAAAATTACATTTTGACCATGTTCATGAAATCAAGGCATACTGCGGGTTGGCGGCAGATTCAGCTATGCTGATTACAAAAGTTACACTTTTCCGATGCCCCCTCCCCCATTGAGGGAATGGAAACCACACTTCCACTGCTCGCCGTTATCCATAAACCACATTAAATCAGTTAGTTGATCCAATTTCACTCGTAATTCCAGCGTATTTCTCCCCACGCGCCAATCGTTTGTGCGCACCATGGCCTTTGAGGGAAGGCACCCACTCATGATTGGAGATTACGCATGCTCGACCAGAACCCGATCTCATATGAAGACACCCTGAACAAACTCTCACGGATTGCCCAAGCTCTTTACTGGCTGGCCGAACATCAGCCAGACGGAGGCGAACTTCTCCATCTGCTGGGGGATGATGTGATGGAATGTTTGTTGGCGTTGGATGATACGGAGAAAGGATAAAGGAAAAGCCCCGGCAGTGTGGATACTGCCGGGGTCTTTTACGTCCCAAGTCCCCTCAGAATTGAACCCTACACAGACAACAAAAAAAATGATAAAGGACACCCCATAACGAGGAGGTATCATGGTTAGATTGTTACAGGTTCTTATCCTATGCTCAGTTCTTTTACTGGGAGGGTGGGGACCTGAAATGTACGGTTATGAAAAAATCAGTAAGACTTGGACAACTCCGTACAATGTTGAAAACTGGAAAGTGTATCCGCTCTACGGGGGGTCAGCAATTCTCGTTAATAACGAGGCGGGATATTGGATAAAAGACAAACATATATACGCATGCAATGGCACAGCTATGTCTCTTTCGCCAGGGATCCAACATTCCCCTCCTTCTGTAGACCAAGCTGCCATTGAAAGAGCTGTCACGGGCCAAGCACCACCAATGCCTCCTGCTTTTAACACTACATACACGGCTTTCATTGATTCAATGCTCAAAGAGCTAACTGGGCTTGAATTCAAAAAAAGTACATGGTCACAGTATGAAGCTTCTGGTGTTGAATTTCATATTGCGGAAACAGGTGGCATGCTGACCAAAGCCGGTATGAGTTGCCTAGCTGAAAAAGGGAAAATGGAGGTTCCTACAAAAACCATGATCGCTTTCTTCGGATGCATAGATCCAAGCCTCACGAATATGCAGATTGCCTTTTACTGGGCCTCCATGCTCAAAGCTGCTGTTCAAGACATTGGCTCTCAACAAATATCCGAGCACTCTAACGCTTTAATAACCATGACCGCCTCGAAAATAGATGGAAAGACATATTTAGAATTGACTGCAGTTCCGTCAAAACAACAATAAACGAAATTCAACATGAGAATCTATTCACAGGAAGACGCAGTTAGTGATGCTATTGATGCGTTGATAGATCATGGACTTGTGGTCATTGAGGGAAACGATACAGCTTCTTGACACCACCCCGTTCTCTATGGCTTACTGGCTTTGGTGCTAACTACACCTTGGCGGTTGCCACGCCCGAGAGAAGTGGTTTTTTTGCGCCCTCTAGATAGGGCAATACGGTATGATCTTCATGCCGGGTGGTGGCCTAATACAATACCCTTCGGGGGAATAAGCCAGCAGCTCCAAGCTGTAGTTACCACCCGGCATTTGCTTTTTGCAGTGCCGCATTAACTACACTTGGAGTTTCTCATGGCACAAACAATCACCCCTTCCCCTGTTGAGGACATCCGCGATGTAGCGGACATCTTGAACCAACTGCGTGAACTCATCCCGGATGAATTCACGACTTTGGACTATCTGACCGGCAAGTTATTCGGCATTGCCGAACAACTGGAAACGCGGGAGGCCGTATGATGGAACCGGACCAAGCCCTCAACCGAGTTTCCCTTGTTGTCCATTCCCTACGCTACTTATCCAACCAATTGGAGCGAGTCGGCCTAGCAGCCCTACTCAACCTCCTAGCCAACGATCTGGACGCCTGTTTAGAGGCATTGGACTCGGCTCGAAATAATTAAAAAGGAAAGCCCCGATCAAGGTCGGGGCTTCGCTATTGCGTGACAGCCCACGGATGCCTATTTAAAAGATTGAAACATTTTATATTTTTTTTAAACCACGCCAAGAAACAAATTTCTTGTTTTTTTCTAAAATGAAAGGCAGAATGTTGTCATCTTGCAACGAAAAAAATAAAAAGTGTCATCATTTTAGCACTTTGCGAGGAAACAATGGTCAAGATTGAAGTAACACCGGAAGCCGTCAAGCGTGCGAACACACGTATTGTATCCGGCGAATCTTCTCAACCTAGGCGCAAAGCCAGGTCATCTGTTAAGATGCCGGAATTTATTTATGACAAAGAAAAAGTCAGGGCCGCGTTCGAAAAAGTCCTCACAATCAGATAATAAAGAACGCCATTACAATTTCATTTACGAAAAAATAGTCGAAGGGCCCGAGGATTTCCTCGGGCTCGTCGCTTATGGCCTCTATAAAAAGAAAAAAATAGCTTACATCAAGCAGTTCAAAGAGACAAACAACCGAGGGCCTTCAGATAAAGAACTCATAGCATTCCATGAAACCTGTTGTGAACATGTAGACATATACAAACAAGATGCTTCGGAAAAAATGGCGGCAGTCTTCAACGAAGTTAGCGCTGATACCGTCACAGAAATGACTGCAGTCATGGAAGAAGAAATCAAGGATCGACTGAAAGGCAGTTGGAGGAAAAACATCACTTCCAGTATTATCGGGACATTCTTAGCAGCACTTCTTATTGGAATTTTTTACTTAAGCCTGATTGGATTCAATATCGGATTCACCAACCTCCTTAGAGGAATCCTCAACGAGATGGAACATGTAGGTGACACCGTGACACAAACAATTCAAATCGCATCTCCGCAAGAATTGAACGATCCTAAGTCAGATTAAAAGCAAAGCCCCGACAGCATTTACGCTGCCGGGGCTTTCTATTTTGTATAAAATTCAGCCGATACCCATGTCCTGAAACAAGGAAGCCTGGTGGGCGGGGTCTGTCTCGCGGATCTGCTTGCGCAGGTTCTCCGGGATGGACAGGGCCGAGGGACTGAGGGTGTGGTCAAACTCGACATTCATTACGAACGTGTGGCCGCAAGCCGGGTTCGAGCAGATGCAATATGCCTGCTTGAACTGCCGGTTCATATTGTTGGAGCTGGTGATTCGGGCGACCTTGCCGCATGTGGGACAATATACTCTGAATGCCATGGTGTTTTCCTCGTTGATTCATCACACTGCCTGATTGTCAGTTTCACGGTCAAACGAGATTCGGTCACGCTGCACAAGAACTTCATTGATATCCTCGGCCAGTTCATCTTGAATGGGGTGGATCTCGTTTTTCTGATACACGGCGTCGATCTTGACGATGTCGCCGAAGCCGGTTTGATTCTGCGGGATGAGGCAGGCCAGGGCCGGGGGCATGCGGTGGGCCGCGATAATGTCATCCCGAGACAGATTCTTGATTTTTTCCAATTCGTCTTTGGTTGAGAAGTCACCCACTGGCAGAATCCGAACGGAGTCCTTGTCCCCGTCAGGGATATGGACATACATGGACCGGAAATTCCCCAGCCCTTTGGTGCCTTTGATTTTTTCTTTCAGTTGTTCCTGAGCGTCCTTGTCTATGTTGCCCGTCGTATTAAACACGTAGCCCATGTGCGCGCCGTTCCGATAATACTTGCGCCTGAACAGGGTGGCCTCTTCATTGAGCAACATGGACTGGATCGCGCCCAGATATTCCGGCAAACCGTAAATGGTCTGGCTGACGTCATAGCTCTTGATATGCAGGACTTCGCCCTGTTCAAACGGGAGCAGCTCGCCGTGGATCTGAAGCATGCAAAAGGTGTCCGGTTCCTTCATGCGACGCATGTTAATTGCCGGGAGGTGCTTCAGCTCCACCACTTCACCGATGAAATTACGAATCTTCTGAAAATAGGCATTTTCAAAAACCACATAATCCTTTGCCATGGCTTTCATGGCCTTACGACTGACCGCATTGGATGCATGAAAGCCACGCATGATCTGCTGAGTTTTAAACCCAAGGGCCGGGCCATGGTAGGCGTTGGCGCGCAGAAGCCGGGCAAGGCCGGTCAGCGGAACAGGCGTTTCATAGTATCGCCCATTGTCCCACAGGTACGCGCCGAGATTGTCATAGATGGCACCATCCAGAACCGGCTCTGGATCGCCAAAAGTAAATATCTGGGAATCGCTCATGGATGCTCCTTATTGTTGTCAGGCAATGACGACTTTTTGTTTATGCTTCACGTTCAGGGGTTCGTTGTAGAGGGCGTGCATGATGGCCCAGGCCACATCCGCATGGCCGGTGGCCTCGGTCCGTCCTGCCGAATAAGTGACCATACCGCTGCCGGTCGTGTCCTGCCGGATGGTCAGGAAGGCGTGGGCAATGTCGGACTGTCCGGCGTCCCATTCCAGGCGTCCGCTCTCGATGACGTCCTTGCCCTTCAGGACCAATTCTATTTTGGTGGTGAGGCTGTAATGGATGGGCATGGCTGCCGGGAAAAACGCCTTCACGTTTTCATACACGCCATACCCCGGCCCGGTGACATCGATGCCGATGTGGACGAAATTGAAACGCTTGGTCAGTTCCTCAATCTGGTCAGCCTGCCAGGAGAAAGACTTATTGACCCATTTAAACCGGGCCAATATCCGAAACTTTCCGCCCGGCTTCAGTGGCGGCGCAAGAATAACAAAGGAAGAATCATCCCGGTGGCGGCTGGGGTCATACCCACCCCACACAGGCATGTCGCCGAATGGGCGCAGAGCGTCTGGATCAAAGTCTGTCCAGTCGTCAATGTCACAATAACAGGCTTCCAAATCGTGGAGCTTGAACACGGCCTGCGTGTCATCCACAAACTCGCACATGAACAGGTTGCGGAATTCATCCGGGCTGTATTCCAAACGCAGCTCATCACTGTCGAATAGATCACAGCCGCCATTTTCCGCGTCCTTCAGGGTGATGACATACCGCCATACTTTATCCGGCCCAACGGCTCCGGCCTGACACTCCTTGAAAGAGGGAAATTCCTTACGCTTGTTTTTGCGCCTCCATCGTTTGTTGAAACGGTCACCGGTCCATAGATCATAGGCGTCATGGGTGACTGCGGACGGCGTGGAGAACAGGGTGCGCCGCCACTTCTTGTGCGCGGCCATGCCGGTGGCGACCTTGTACAGCTCGTTGAATTTCGTGATCCAGAAATATTCATCGATGTACACATGCCCATGATAGGACTGCGCGGACTTGGAATTATTGGACAGAAAATAGAGCGTGGCAGGTCCCTTGGCCGTGTGCAGGACAATCTCATCCTTGCCCTTCAGCTCGATGTCGAATTTCTCTTTTGCCACGGCCACGATGTAGGCGCGGAACACGTCGGCCTGACGGCGGGTAGCTGAAAGGAAAATCTGATTGTCGCCCGTAAGCGTGGCGTCCTCGAAGGCCTCCTGGGCAAAGTACCAGGTGGCTCCGATCTGGCGGGACTTCAGAATGTTGCGGGTTCGGTGGTGTTTATTCCGGCGCAGCTCATGCTGGTATTCATAGTAGTGGGCGTGGAACTTATCTTTGAAGTCTTTGGCCGTAAGGTGAGAGACATCGTTCTTTATGACCTTGCCGCGCTTCTTATTCGGACGGCGCGTCCTGCCACCCACGACCGGCTTGCCCTGGTCGCGCTCCTCATTGGCGGCTTCCATCTCCCGGATCTTCATCTCACGCAAGCGCAGCATGTGATCCAGGAGCCGATCCATTTCCTTCAGCTCGCCGGAGGTCTTGTCCTCACGTTCCACCAGCACGGTGTATCGACGGGCCACGCAATGCACTGCCGACTCATCGACAAAAAGGGAATCCCATTGGCCGATGTTACGCCAATGGTACACCGTCCGTTTTGGGACAGACAAGGTCTTGCAAATCTCGCCGACCTTGTTTCCTTTCAAATAAAGCGACTTGGCAGCCTGTATGACTTCATCTGCATGCTGATTCATGCAGTATCAATACATTGACCTTATAGAGTATGCGCCTGATTCAATTCCGTTTTTTCATGAATAGGAATTGCTTTTATTGCATCTGCTTTTCCACCACGCGTACTCTTGCGCCATGCCGAATACATTCACCACCGATTGGAAAAAGATAGGGCAGTCCGGTCCAACCATGGACGGACGGGAGATCGAAGGCCAATGGCTGCTTGATGCTGCCGAGGGATACGATCCCGCGAAATACACCGCCGTGATCTGGATTGACCATTTCCGATTTTACGGCAACTTCGGCAAAGTCGTCGCGCTGAAAGCCGAAGAAAAGGACGGCATTGTCAGCCTGTACGCCAAGCTGCAGCCCAACGAATGGTTGCTGTCACAGAACAAGAACAAGCAAAAGCTGTTCACCTCCATGGAGCTGACCCCCGACTTTGCCAAATCCGGCAAGTGTTACCTGACCGGCCTGGCCGTGACGGACATCCCGGCCAGTCTCGGCACCTCGGAACTCCATTTTTCTCACCGGAAGCAGAACCCCGACGACCTTTTTGTTGACGGCGTCGAACTCGGCGACCTGCAGGAAGGCCAGTCGGACACTGAAGCCCCGTCATGGTTCACCAACGCCATGCGGAAATTCGGCCTCAATATTCCCCACAACCAGGGGGCAACCCCCGAACCCGAAGAGGACACCATGAACGAACAGCAGTTCAACCAGCTCATGGGCAGGCTCGACGATCAGGACAAGCGACTCGACTCGTTTGAACAGAAGTTCGCCGCGCAGCCGCCCGTTGAGGAACCCGGCACCGATGACGGTGCGCCCTCCGACGAAGGCACACAGGACTTCGCCGCCGATATCTCGGCAGCCATGAAGCCTTTCAGCGACAAGCTGGACGCCCTCAAGACCGACTTCTCCGCCCAGGTCGATGGCCTGACCAAGCGTTTCGAGCAGGTCAACCCCGGCACCAATGCCCCTGAAAACAATGCTCCCGCCACTCCCGGCGCGGACTTCCTGTAGGAGGGGCCATGAATTTTGCAACCCAACAGTTGTTTGCCGCGTTCCTCACCCAGCTCGCAACCAACTACAATGTGGGAAGCGTTGAAAAACAGTTCAGCGTGACCCCGGAGCTGGAACAGCGATTCCAGGACAAGATCGTTGAAAAGGAAGATTTCCTCCGCAAGATTAACGTGGTTGGCGTTGAAGAGCTTGCCGGAAAGAACGTCCTTGGTTCTGCCAACAGCCCTGCGTCCGGACGGACCAACACTTCGGACGGCAACACCGAACGGCAGCCCCGCAACATCCTCGGTCTTGAAGAATGGGAATACCAGCTCCACAAGACCAACTCCGATGTCTACATCGAATACGCAACACTCGACGCATGGGCCAAGAAGATCCCCAACCTCGGCGCGTTGTATACCGCGTATGTCCAGCAACAGATTGCCAACGACCGAGTCATGATCGGCTGGCACGGTGTCGAGGCTGCAGCCAACACCAACATTGAGACTTACCCACTCCTGCAGGACGTCAACAAAGGGTGGTTCCAGTACATGCGTGAAAAGCTGGCTGGCAACATCCTGACAGAAGGCGCGACCGCCGGAGAAATCCGCATCGGTCCCGGCGGCGATTACGAGAATTTGGACGATGCAGCCCATGACCTGCGACAGGGAATCCCCACCTATCTGCGCAACAATCTTGTCGTACTGGTCGGCGAAGAATTGATCGGCACCCGCACCGGCACCTTCTACAAGAAATGGGGCAACACCCCTTCCGAAAAAGCCGGTGTTGATCAGGCGTTGAGTTTGATGGGCGGCATGCCCTGGGACTCTCCGAGTTTCATCCCGGACCGCACCATGATCGTGACCAGCTACCAAAACCTCTCCATCTACCACCAGTCCGGCTCCTGGCGTCGTTACCTCAAGGACAAGCCTGAAAAGGACCGTTGGGAAGATTTCAACTCCCGCAATGAAGGCTACGTGGTTGAAGAACCCCGCGCTTTCGCAGGCATGGAATTCAAGGACAACAACGTCAAAATGCCGAACGCCGCTGGCGACGGTTGGGAATAATCTTCCTTGATTTGCACAGAGGGGGTGGCCCTGCTGCCCCCTCACCCACCTTTTACCTCTGGAGGAGTGAGCCATGAGTTTGATGAAGAAAAACCAGAAGAAATTTCAAGACGGCCAAACGCCCCCGTCCGCATCTGTTGTCGGCACACCCGGCGGCGCAAAGACTTCCATGGGCAAAGACCAGCTCTCCAAGCTGCTCGACGCTTCCCTGGGCGAAGATCTGAAAACCCTTTCGGGCTTCAACTCCCGTGAGGCCAAGACCCAGCACAAGCTGAACGCGCTTATCCCCAGGTATATCGACTATGTCCACCGCCTCATGGATCAGGGCTGGAAGCACGACCTGCTGCCCTATTACATGGTTTGGTCCTTTGATGTCGCCAGCGTGGAACTGGCCCTCAAAATAGGCTTCTATTGCATTGAAAACAACATCGACATGCCCACGGATATGTACAAAAGCGATGTCCAAACCGTCATGACCCGGTGCATGGAAACGTGGACCAAGAACCAATTGGATTCCGACCATTCCGTGGAACCGTATTTCTCCACCCTGTTCGACGCCATGACCGGCGCGGACGGCTCGGACGCA
Organism: Pseudodesulfovibrio sediminis; assembly: GCF_020886695.1. NCBI lineage: Bacteria > Pseudomonadati > Thermodesulfobacteriota > Desulfovibrionia > Desulfovibrionales > Desulfovibrionaceae > Pseudodesulfovibrio > Pseudodesulfovibrio sediminis. The sequence goes on along the minus strand of NZ_AP024485.1, from coordinate 3,441,614 downwards.
TGGGACATCACCGATAAACTTTCCCGCCGAATCTACAAGCTCAGGGGCTTGCTCGAAGACGAAGCAGGCAACCTTGAAGCCGCGCAGAAGTATCTGCAAAAGGCCTACGACCTCGGCGAATCCGTCAAGACCAAGTTGGCAGAAGTGACCAAACGACTCGACGACTCCAAGGCCGCTGAAGCCGAGAAGGTCACGGCTGCCGAAGCCAAGCCGGACGGCGAAGATCCCAAGGACTCCGACAAGTAGCTCCTCCATACGCTGCTGCCCCCAAGGCCTGCTCGGGCAATAGCCTGTGACCAGGCCGAAGGGGGCAGCCAACAAAGGACCAACAATGAGCTTTTCAGGCAATACCACCAAAGAATCAACCACCACCGTGAATAATGACGGATGGTGGCCTGACCTTTCTGTTGCGGATTTCGAGAAACGATACCGGCTCCCCTTCGACTACGAGGAAATGATCCTTGTGGATGGGCTGCAGCTCGGCATGGCCTGGGCAAACACCCAGCTCAAGCAC